>NZ_JAMJFM010000078.1:0-37724 GCF_023544705.1 Streptomyces sp. MCA2 | reverse complement strand
CCCAGCGCGCTGACGGCGATGAAGCCCATGGCGACGAGGAACGCGGGTGAGGTGGGCGAGGAAGCCCGCGCACCGGCAACGGCGTAGGCCGCGGTGTTCGGGAGGCTGCCGAGCGCCGTCGCGAGGAGATAGGGAAGCCAGCCCATACGGGAGACCGCGGCGCAGTAGTTCATGGCGCAGAACGGCAGACCCGGGAAGAGACGGATCGCCAGCATCGAGCGGAAGCCGTGCTCGCTCAACTGCCGGTCGGCGGCGGTCAGCCACCGGGCGCGCAGCAACGGGCGCAGGGCATCCTGCCCGAGCAGCCGGCCGAGCCCGAAGGCCAGAGCGGCGCCCAGTACCGTACCGGCCAGCGCGCCGGCCAGCCCGGCCTGACTGCCGAAGAGGGCCCCGGCCGCGAGATTGAGGACCGGGCGCGGGACGAAAGCGGTGGTGCACGCCCCGTATGCCAGCGCGAAGACCACCAGAGCGGTCGGGCCGGACAGCTGCGCGGGCCGCCCCCCGGTCAGCAGGTGCTGCGGCTGCCACCACAGTGTCATGGCCGCGGCGCAGGCCAGCAGGGCGAGCAGCAGGCCCAGCCGGCACCAGGGGGAGAAGAGCACACGCGTGCAGCGCGCGGCGAGGCCGTCGGGCGTTGCGGCGGGCGGAAGCATCCCGGGAGCGTAACCGACAAGGGTGCCGAGGAGCCGTAAGCCAAGGCCGAGGAGCCGTGAGGCCAAGGCCGGGAGCTGTACGGCCAAGACGGCGGCCGGATAAATCGTTCGACGCCGGAGGGCGCGCCCGGCACCATATGACGCATGATCCGGCACGCCTTCCTCCCGCTCCCGTCCGCAGTCGCGGACGAGCCGAAGGCTGCCGTCGATCTTTTCGCGGCCAACGCCGCGGCCCACTGCGCTCCCGCAGTCACTGCCGTCGCGGCAGCCGCCGTTGAGGCCGTCGCGGCCGCCGACGGCGCACGAAGCTGACCCTCTCCGGATCGTCCGGCGGACCCCGCAGGGGGAGGGTCGGCGGGGCTCAGGGGTCCCCACGGCGCCAAGTCGCCGTCCTCACCGCATTGTTGCGAGGAAGAACACCATGCCCAAGACGGCATACGTGCGCACCAAGCCGCACCTGAACATCGGCACCATGGGCCACGTCGACCACGGCAAGACCACGCTGACCGCGGCCATCACCAAGGTCCTCAGCGACCGGGGGAGCGGGACGTTCGTGCCCTTCGACCGGATCGACCGGGCCCCGGAGGAGGCCGCCCGCGGTATCACCATCAACATCTCACATGTCGAGTACGAGACCGGCACCCGGCACTACGCCCATGTCGACATGCCCGGCCATGCCGACTTCATCAAGAACATGGTGACCGGCGCGGCGCAGCTCGACGGGGCGATCCTCGTCGTCTCCGCGCTCGACGGGATCATGCCGCAGACCGCCGAGCATGTGCTGCTCGCCAAACAAGTGGGCGTCCGGCACCTCGTCGTGGCCCTCAACAAGGCCGACGCCGGCGACCCCGAGCTCACCGACCTCGTGGAACTGGAGGTGCGCGAACTGCTCGGCGCGCACGGCTACGACGGGGAGCACGTACCGGTCGTACGGGTCTCCGGGCTGCGTGCCCTGGAAGGCGACCCGCGCTGGACGGCGGCGATCGACGCGCTGCTGGATGCCGTGGACACCTATGTCCCGATGCCCGAGCGGTATGTCGACGCGCCGTTCCTGCTGCCGGTGGAGAACGTGCTGACCATCACCGGCCGCGGCACGGTCGTCACCGGAGCCGTCGAGCGCGGCACAGTGCGGGTCGGCGACCGGGTCGCGGTGCTCGGCGCGGAGACCGAGACGACGGTCACCGGGCTGGAGACGTTCGGCAGGCCCATGGAGTCCGCCGAGGCCGGGGACAATGTCGCGCTGCTGCTGCGCGGTCTGCACCGCGACCAGGTGCGCCGCGGGCATGTGGTCGCGGCGCCCGGCAGCGTCACACCGCGGCGCCGTTTCACCGCCGAGGTGTATGTGCTCTCCACCGAGGAGGGCGGCCGCCGTACGCCGCTGTCCACCGGCTACCGGCCGCAGTTCTACATCCGCACCGCGGACGTGGTCGGCGACCTCGACCTCGGCGAGCGGGGCATCGCCCGTCCTGGCGAGACGGTGACGGTGTCGGTCGAACTGGGCCGGGACGTGCCGCTGGAGAGGGGCCTGGGCTTCGCCATCCGCGAGGGCGGCCGGACCGTCGGGGCGGGCACGGTGCGCACCGTCGAGGAGTGAGACACCGCAGGTCACCAGGCTGCGTCCGGCACCCTTTCCGGTGCGGGGCGCAGCCTCCTGCTGTCCCGGGGGGCGCCCGGGTGCAAGACTGCACGCCCGGGTGAACGGCCACGAGGAAGACTGCCCGTGCCGCACGGCGCGGGCGGTCGGCCGGAGACAGGAGGAAGACCTGATGGCGGGTACGGCACTGGTCCTGGGCGGCGGAGGGCTCACCGGCATCGGCTGGGAGATCGGTGTGCTCGCCGGTCTCGCCGACGCGGGCCTCGACCTCGCCGACGCCGATGTCGTCATCGGTACCTCCGCCGGATCGATCGTCGGCGCCCACCTCACCTCCCGGCATCTCGGCCTGGACGAGATGTACGCACACCAGCTCGCGGTGCCCGAGAACGGCTCGGCGGCCCGTATGGGCCCGGCCGCACTGGCCCGGTTCGCGGCCATCGCGCTGCGCTCCCGGGACACGGTCTCCTTCGGCGTACGCATGGGCAGGCTGGCGCTCGCGGCCCGCACCGTCACCGAGGCGGAGCAGCGCACGGCGATCACCCGGACCCTGAACCTCACCGACTGGCCGGCCCGCCGGCTGGTGATCACGGCGGTGGATGCGGCCACGGGGGAGCGGACCGCCTTCGACGACACGAGCGGGGTGCGGCTGCTCGACGCGGTGGGCGCGAGTTGCGCGGTCCCCGGAATCTATCCGCCGGTCACCATCGACGGCACCCGGTGGATCGACGGCGGGGTGCACTCCAGCGCCAACGCCGATCTGGCCGCCGGATACGACCGGGTGGTGATCGTCGCGCCGATGGCCGCGAGTGGTGGGCCGATCGCCGGACCGCGGGCGCAGGGCGAACGACTGGCGCGCCAGGGCGCCCGGGTGTGCGTGCTCACTCCCGACCGTGCGGCCAGGGCGGCGTTCGGCCGCAATGTCCTGGATCCCGCCAAGCGCGCCGACGCGGCCCGCGCGGGGCGCCGGCAGGCAGCGGCCCATGTGGCGCAGATCCAGCAGGTCTGGTCGGACTGAGCGGCCGGCCGGACCGGCGGCCGGGGCCCGGTGACCGCACCGGCACAATGGGACGGTGGACGAAGCACCCGAGCCGATACCCGTCATCCGGGCCGTGGACTGCGGCACCGCCAAGCTGCTGCCGGACGTCGACCGGCCGCGCGCCTGGCTGCTCACCGTGGACGGAGCACCGCAGTCCTACGTGGACCTCGACGCGCCCACCCATCTGGAATTCGAGTATGTGCGCCGGCTGGCGCACGTCCTGGACGAGGCGGCCGCTCCGGGCCGGCCGCTCGACGCGCTGCACCTCGGCGGCGGGGCGCTGACCCTGCCGCGCTATCTCGCCGCCGTCCGTCCGCACTCCCGGCAGGAGGTCATCGAGGCCGACCGCGGGCTGCTCGACCTGGTCACGGAGCACCTCCCGCTGCCCGGCGGCTGCGGGATCACGGTGCACGCCGAGGACGCCCGTACGGCGCTGGAGGCGGCGCCGGAGGACAGCGCCGATGTCATCGTGGCGGATGTCTTCGGCGGCTCGCGGGTGCCCGCGCACCTCACCTCGGTCGAGTACGCGCAGGCCGCCGCCCGGGTTCTGCGACCGGACGGCTGCTATGCCGCGAACCTCGCGGACGGCGCGCCGTTCGGCTTTCTGCGCGGTCAACTCGCCAATTTTTCCACGGTCTTCGAGCACCTCGCGCTGATCGCCGAGCCCTCGGTGCTGCGCGGCCGCCGGTTCGGCAACGCCGTGCTGCTCGCCTCGCGCGCACCGCTGCCGATCGCCGCGCTGGCCCGGCGGACGGCCGGTGACGCGTTCCCGGCCCGGGTCGAGCACGGCGCGGCGCTGCGGCGGCTGATCGCGGACGCGGTCCCCGTATGCGATGCCGAGGCGGTGGCGTCCCCGGTGCCGCCGGACGGCGCGTTCAGCGTCGGCTGAGCGCGGTCCGCCGCGGCCTCGCACCAGGTCGACGGCGCCCGCTCACTCCGCCTCCGCGGTGTGCGATTCCGTCGCCCCGGCGGCACGGGGGACCGCTCCGCCCGCCGCGGGCTCCGGCTTCGTACGCCGGGTGAGCCGCCGCACCTCGGGCACGCACAGCACCGCCGCCGTCAGCAGCGCGATCAGCGCCGAGCAGCCCCACAGTGCGGCTGTCCGGCCGACGAGGTCCTGTACGGGGCCGGCCAGCGCGGTGGCGAGCGGGACCACGGCCAGGGACCCGAGCCAGTCGTAGGACGAGACCCGGGAGAACTTCTCCTCGGGGATCTCCTGATGCAGTGCCGTCATCCACGTCACCGCGAAGACCTCGACCGCGATCCCGGTGCCGAACATGACCGCGGTGAGACCGCCCGCCGGGAGGGGGACGGCGAGTGCGGCGGACGGGAAGGCGAGCGGGAACACGCACAGCGCACCGGTGAGCAGGAGGCGGTGCGGTCTGACCCGGGTCATCAGGAGGGCGCCGCCCACGGTGCCCGCACCGAAGGCGGCCAGCGCCAGCCCCCAGGGTCCGGGTCCGCCCAGATGCTGCTCGGCGACGAGCGGCCCGTAGACCGCCTCGGCGGCCGCCACCACCGCGTTGACGATGGAGAACTGCACGACCACCGCCCACAGCCACCGCCGGGAGGCGACCTCGCGCCAGCCGTCCCGAAGGTCATGCAGCACCCCGCTGCCGGGAGCCCGTGCGGGGACGCCACCGACGTCGAGGAAGGCGCGCAGCGCGCCCGCGAGGGCGAAGGCCGCGGAGTCGATGGCCAGCACCCAGCCGGGGCCGACCGCGGCGACCAGTGCGCCGCCGAGCGCCGTGCCGCCGATGTTCGCGCCGTTCATGCCCATACGGAACACGGCGAAGGCGCGCCCCGCCTGCTCGCCGGTGACACTGGCGAGCACCATGCCCTCGGAGGCCGGCGCGAAGAACGCCTGCCCCGTGCCACCGAGGGCGGCCAGCAGCGCCATCTGCCACAGCCGCGGCTCGCCGGCCAGGACGAGCAGCGCGAACAGGCCCTGGGAGACGCAGCTGAGGGCGTTCGCGGCGACCATCACGCGATGCCGGGGGAGCCGGTCGGCGACCGCGCCGCCGATCAGCAGGAAGAGGACGAGCGGGATGGTCCGCGCGGCGGCCACCAGCCCGACGTCGGTGGCGGAACCGCCGGCGGCGAGCACCGCGAAAGCGGTGGCGATCAGCGCACCGGAGCTGCCGAGGTTCGCGATCACCGTGGCGCCGGTGAGCAGCAGATAGTTCTTCCCCGCCCACGCGGGGCGGGTCCTCACCAAGACAGCACCCGTGGGGCGGAGACCGTGCGCGACCGCTTCCGTCCGGGGCTGCCGGCTGCTCGGCGTACGCCGCGTTCCGGGTAGGCCACCCGCCCGTCTTCGCTGTGCTGCTGTCCTGGCCACATGGGCGTCAACGATACGGAGGGTGGCGAGCCGGCCGCACAGGGGTTTCCGGCGGCCGTTACGGGACCGGAGTCCGTATGGGCCTGGCGTACGTCAGGGCCTGGGGTGCGTCAGCAGGACCGAGGTCGGTCGCCCTTCATGCCCCCGGGCCGGAGAGCGCCGCACCCCCTTCACACCTAAGCTACCGCTAGGTAACATGGGCCCATGTCCTCCGAGACCCTGCCGTCGATCGGCGAAATGATGGCGGCATCCGTGCCGATGGCCCGCACCCTGAACCTCGAGTTCACCGAGACCACCGCCGAGCGCGCCGTGGTCCGCATGCCCGACCAGCCGGACTTCCACAACCACGTCGGCGGACCGCACGCCGGTGCCATGTTCACCCTCGCCGAGTCGGCGAGCGGTGCCATCGTGATGGCGGCCTTCGGCGACCAGCTCGGCCGGGCGGTGCCGCTCGCGGTGCGCGCCGAGATCGGCTACAAGAAGCTCGCCATGGGACCGGTCACCGCTACCGCTGAACTGGGCCGGCCGGTGGCCGAGGTGATCGCCGAGCTCGACGCCGGTGAGCGCCCGGAGTTCCCCGTGAACATCGCCATCACCCGCGAGGACGGCGGGGTCACCGGCGAGATGAGCATCGTGTGGACCCTGCGCCCCAACAAGTGAGCTGCTTCACAGTGGGGTTCTCCCCGGCCCGTCGTGCACCGCACGGCGGGCCGCCGCCGTTTTGAGCGGCTCCGCGACGCCGGACCGGGGCCGCCGAGAAGGTCGTTGCGTACCGCATGCGGATTCGGCTCCCGGACGGCGCCATCGAGTACGCTTCGGCGGGCGTGCTGCGGCGCGCCAGGGGGATCGACCGGCACCGGTGTCTGGCTGCCGGGGCACGGCCCACGGGGGCCCTACACCAGCGGAGGAAGCGGCGTTGCACATCCAGGAGTGGCTCGAGACGGTACCGGCCGTGAGCGTCTACCTCCTGGTGGGGGTGGTCATCGGACTGGAGAGCGTGGGTATTCCGCTGCCCGGTGAGATCGTCCTCGTCAGTGCGGCGATCCTCGCGGCGACCCAGGACCACATCAATCCGTACGTGCTGGGCGCCTGTGCGTCCGCCGGCGCGATCCTGGGTGACTCCATCGGGTATCTGATCGGACGCAAGGGGGGCCAGCCTCTGTTGCAGTGGGCGGGCCGGAAGTTCCCCAAGCACTTCGGCCCCGACCATGTCGCGATGGCCGAGGCGAAGTTCGACAAGTGGGGCATGTGGGCGGTCTTCTTCGGCCGGTTCGTCGCGCTGCTGCGTATCTTCGCCGGTCCGCTCGCCGGCGTACTGAAGATGCCGTACTGGAAGTTCCTGATCGCCAACGTCCTCGGCGGCATCGTCTGGGCCGGCGGCACCACCGCGTTGATCTACAGCGTGGGCGTCGTCGCCGAGTCGTGGCTCAAGCGCTTCTCCTGGCTCGGACTGGTCGCCGCCCTGCTGTTCGGCATCGGCTCGTTCCTGCTCATGAAGCACCGCGCGAAGAAGGCGGCCGCCGCGCGCGAGGCGGCCCAGACCCCGGTCGGCGCGACGGTCGACTGACCGTCCCGGAGCCGCCGCGCCACCTACGTACGGCTCGTACGGGCCTGCAACGGTCGCTCTTCAACGGGAAGCTCTTCAGGCGGAAGTCCGGCGCTCGTCCGGCCCAACTCACCTGATCACGCAGACGGGTCGAGGACCGGCGTCGCCTCAGGGCATCAGCCAGACGTCCGGTCCGCCGTCGCGCCATTCGAAGACACCGGTGTCGTCCCAGACGAACTTCGTGGTGCAGAAACCGGCCCGGCGCAGGATCGCGGCCACATCACCGGGGCGCAGCGCCCGGCCCAGATCCTGTCCGTAGAGCGTCACACGGCGGCCGCCCGAGCAGGGCGGATGCACGATCACGGGGGCACGCTTCATGCTTCCCAGCATGCGACCGGCCCCGTGCCTCCGCATCCCGAACGCGGTCGGCGCGTCACGGAACGTGTCCACGGGCCTCTCCGCGACACCGGCCCGGCCCTCAGGACCGTGCCCGCAGCCGCGAGAAGAACGGCCGGGCCCGTACGCCGGGCCCGGCGCGCAGCCACCACGGGGCCTCCTCGCCGCCGTCCGGCGGCGGCGTCCCGCCACGCACCGTCCGCCGCAGACCGGTCAGCATGTTGCGGACGCCTGCGATCAACAGCGGGTCACCGATCACCTTCTTGGCCACCAGCGCCTTGTGACACGCCCGCAGCGCCGCCGCCGGCTTCCCATGGGTGCTCTCGGTCAGGGCACGGGCGTACAGGATCGTCGAGTACAGCCAGAAGTCCCCGTCGGAGTGCCGGGTCTCCCAGGCGCGGTCGGCCGCCGCCCCGGCCCGCTCCGCGTCGAGCGGCGCCAGGGCGACGGCGAGCAGCGCCCGGCCGTGGGCGGGCCCCGGACCGAACCATGGATCCCTGGAGTGGTGCCGGGCCGCTTCCTCCAGACACGCCACGGCCGCCGTGGTGTCCGCGCGGTACAGCGCCAGCACCCCGTGCGCATGCGCGATACGGGCCAGCCCGTCGCCGTCCGCATGCATCACGGCCGCCGTCCACGCCTGGTCGAGCAGCGACTCCGCGGTGGCGAGCGAGTGTTCCTGCGCGGCGAGATAGCCGGCCAGCCACAACGCCCGGGCGCGCAGCGCGGTGTCGTCCCGGGAGAGCAGCAGCAGCCGGTCCAGATGGGCCCGGCCCTCCCGGCGGAAGCCACAGGCGGCCCAGTGGAACCACAGCGACACCGCGATCTCCAGTGCCCCGAGCGCATCCTCTGCGTCCTGCGGCGGCCGGGTCAGCGCCGCGTCGAGATTGGCCTGTTCGTCCTCCACCAGCCGCACGGCGACCTGCTGGTTCGGGCCCTGCCAGGCGATCTGGGCCTCCGCCGCGAGTGCCGCACAGGCCTGCCGGAACCGCCGCAGCGCCGCGGACTCCTCACCCGCCTCGCGCAGCTGGGTCCGCCCGAAGTCGCGGGCGGCGCGCGGGAGTCGGTAGCGCGGCGGCAGCGCGGCCCCGGTGTCCTCGCGAGCGCCGCCCCCGTCCCGTACGCGTTCGACGACCGAGGCCGTACGGAGCCGTTCCAGTGCACCGTCGACCGCGGCTGACGGAACGTCACTGCTGGTGCAGACGCATCCGGCCAGCCAGGGATCGAAATCGTCGGGGAGCACCGAGAGCCTCGCCCATACGCGCCGGTCGGTGGGCGAGCAGAGGGCGTAGCCCGCGGCCTGCGCGGCGTGCAGCGAGGTGTGCCGGGCGGTCGCCGCGGGACCCGAGTAGAACAGCGCACCGTCCGTGCCCACCTGCGCCGCGAGCTGCGGCAACGACATCCGGTCCAGCTGGTGCGCGGCCAGGGCGATCGCCAGCGGTGAGCCCTCCAGGGCCTGGCACACCGTGACCAGGAGCTCGGGCGCCGCGGCACCGGTCCGCGCGGCCAGCAGCTCGACGGCCGGTCCGGCGATCCCCTCGCCCAGCGTCACCGGAAGCGGCGCGATCTCGACGACGCGCTCCTCGGACAGTCCCAGCCGCCCCCGTGCGGTCGCCACGATGCGCAGCGCCGGGTCGGCCCGCAGCAGCCGGCGCACGAGCTGTGCGCACTCGGCGAGCACCGGGTCGCAGTCGTCCAGCAGCACGGTCACACGATGCCGCCGGCAGTGTGCGGTCAGCGCCGCGAGGGCCGTGCCGCCCGCGGCGCTGCACCCCGCTGCGGGCTCCGTCCGGTCGGCCCGGCCGGACACCGGTGCGCCGACGCAGGGCGAAGCCGTACGCCGGGCGAGGGTCCGGGAGCTGTTACGGCAGGCGGTGTCCGCCTGCCCGGCCGCCCGCAGCAGCGCGTCGGCCAGACCGCCCTCGGCCAGTCCGTCCCAGCAGCCGACCCGGATGACCGTGCCGCCGTGCCGAGCGGTGTGCTCCTCCAGGACGGCGCGGGCCAGCACGCTCTTGCCCACGCCGGCGGCTCCGGTGAGCGTCACCAGCGGAGCACTGCCCAGCAGCCCGGACACCTGCTCATGCTCAACGGCCCGTCCCACTACGCCGGGCAGTGGCCGGCGATCTGCCCACGCGGTCATCGGTCATCCCCAACCACGGCACAGCGCCGCGCCCTTCCGAATAGGGAACCAACGATGCCAGAACCGACCGTCCGGTAAACAACCAGCAGGCTCATCGAACGAGGGAAACTCCGCCGCCGTATTTGACGCGGCCGGACCTCTCGCCGAGGGGCCCGGGAGGACGGACCACCAGGTCACGGTGGCCGGGGTCGGCGCCGAGGGCGCTTCGGACGATCTTAAAGTGGTGTCTTTCGACCGGCGCCGCGGTGGCAGCGTGGCTGCCCGCGGCCGGCCCAAGAATCCAAGGAGAACGTCCCGATGAAGCGCCTGCGCGTCCGTGCTGCGGTGAGTGTGGTGGCCCTGGGGCTGCTGGCCGGTTGCGGCGACGGCAGGGACATCGTCGACGCATCGAGCGTGCCGCGGCTGCGGGCCCATCATGCGGCGGATGCCCTCAACGGCAAGCCCCGGGCGATGGTGCCCCGTGGCCCGCGCTCCTCGTTCACGCCGTTCCGTACCACCGGGGACGACGGCACCCAGGTCGTGGTGACGAAGTGGCACGGGGGGAAGTCCGGTTTCACCGGCGACATTTGGGCCTGGGTGCCGCCGGAGTACCACGATCCGCAGTACGCCAGGAGCGGGTTTCCGGTGCTGATCGCGCTGCCCGGCGCCTATGGCTATCCGTTCAACTACTGGGCCGGGGACGCCTTTGCGCTGGAGGAGCGGATCGCGGAGTGGTCGGGGCAGGGCAAGACGCTGCCGTTCATCGTCGTCATGCCGGTGCTCAATCCGGGCAGGAAGTACTACGACGGCAGTGACATCCCGGGGCAGCCGAAGATGGGCACGTGGCTGACCGAGGATGTACCGGACTTCGCGCGGGCCAACTTCCGTACGTTCGACAGCCGTGACGGCTGGGCCTTCATGGGGTCCTCGTCCGGCGGGTTCGCCGCGCTGAAGGCCGTGCTCAAGGAGCCGCAGAAGTTCAAGGCGGCCATTGTCAACGGCCCCGACACGAGGCCGGATTCGCCGATGTGGCAGGGGTATCCGGCCGAGATGCGTGCCAATGACCCCCGCCATCTGGCGCGGCAGCTGACCGCGCGGAAGGGCCTGCCCGTCTATCTGGCCTTCGAGCTGGGCAGCAAGGAGGCGGCGGTGCCCGATGTGAAGCGTTTCATCAAGGACTACACCGGCGGGCCGGTCCACTCCACGCTCTTCGAGATACCGGACGGTGTGCACAGCGGCCACACCTACATCCAGCGGATGGCCGACTCGCTGCACTGGATCAGTGAGCAGATGCAGGGCCCCGTGCCGTCCGTTTGACGCACCGTCGCCCAGGTGGTCGCACGGCAGGGGCTTTCCTGTTGCCGACGCCGGGCCACCCGTAAGAATTGTCCGTGACCCGGCCATGGGAGCGCGGCCGGCGATGATGTCGGCCCGCTGGAAGGAGAACCGTGCGAAAGCTGCGAGTCGTCGGTCTGACGCTGGCGGGCACGGCTCTGCTGGCAGGGAGCCTGACGGTGGGCAACCAGTGGCTGGCGGAGCGGGACGCGACCAGTGAGGTGGACGGGACGACCGACACCGTCCCGCGCGACGAGGTCGCCCGCTCGATCTCGGGCCATCTGTCGCTTCCGGTGATCCCCCGGGGGCCGCGCTCGGTCGACTGCGCCAGGGACCTGCGCGCGGTCAAGGGGGCGTGGACCCACTGCACGGCGCACTACTTGCGCGGGACCGACCGCGACATGACCGTACGCGTGGTCCGGGTCCGCGGCGGCGAGATCACTTATGTCCACGACACCCCGCATCGCTGAACTTCGCTGACCGGCCCCCGTTTTCGGTGTGGGCCAGGTCACATGGCCACCTGTCAACAGGTCGTCAGGAAGCGGGCAACTCGCTCGCTCCGAGGTCCGCCAACGCGCCCAATGGCCCCAAAGCAGGCCTTTGTTGAATCTGCATCGTATGTGTCCGGTGTTCAGATCGCAGTTGGACGACGGGTGTTGCCGTGATGCTAAGATCATCGCACTTGCCAACGGGGTAGTCACCTGATATGGCAGGTGAGAAATTCCGCGCATTGGCCTATGAAAACCGCCACCCCGGGGAGAACTATGCCATTAGCCGGCCCTTTGATGGCTTTCTGGCAGGCGACTGTGCGTGGCCGTTCATGTATCTCTGGGAGCGCGATTGATTCCGCACGTCGCGGCCAGACATACGACACCTGGTGGCTCCGTCGTCCGAAGAGAGTCCTATGACGCAATACTTCCAGGATCCAGCGTTCTGGGGTTTGATCGCTGGTACCCCTGTCGCCGCAACCGCGATTATTCGCGGCAGAAAAAAGATCACGGAGCTTCGACAGGAAAAGGCTGAGCTCAAGCAGCACTACGCCAATCTTGAAGATCACTACACGGAGGCTGTGGAAGAGGCCAAGGACCGGGCCGAGGAGGCCACCAAGACCACACTGAAGTCCGCCATGCGGACGCTTCAGGGGCTGGCGAGCGAGCAGCAGCTGGCGATTTCCAAGCTCCAGGAAACCTATGGCGAGCACAAGATCCTTCAGGATCTGCTCGACATCGACCACATGAACTCGCAGTTTGCGCGGCGTGCCCAGTCCATCGCCGTCCTGTGTGACGGCTGGCTCGGCCGGCGACGGCACAATGCCTCGCTCTACGATGTGGTGCGCAGCGCCAAGGGCCGCATTCGCCATTTCACGCGTGTCGAGATCCGGTCGCAGAGTAATTTCGCCATCGTGAGCCGTGCCGTTGAACCGGTTGCGCTCGTGCTCGCCGAACTGCTGGACAACGCCACCAGCTACTCGGCGCCGGAAACGATGATCGAGATCAATATCCGGCCGGTGCCCAAGGGTGTGTGCATCGTCGTCGACGATGCCGGTGTCGGTATGAACGAGGAGGAGAAGGCGCGGGCCGCTCAGCTGTTGTCGAGCGAGAATACGGCCAGCGTTTCCAGCCTCGGTAATCCGCCGCAGTTCGGATTCACCGTCATCGGTGTGCTCGCCGCCCGCTACGGGTTCAGCGTTTCGGTGGATTCCACCTCTCCTTACGGCGGCGTGCGCGCGGTCGTCCTGCTCCCCGACGATCTCCTGACGTCCCTGCACGAGCCCGAGGAGAGTCCTGCCGTGGCCGCCTCCGCCCCGTTGCCGCCCGAGAATCCTCCAGGTCATCCGGCCTCCGAGGGCCCGGCTCCGGTCCCTGCCGCGCCTGGGTACCCGGCCGCAGCACACCCGGCTGCCGGCGGTCCGCCGCTGGGGCAGCCGGCTCCCGCTCACCCGGCTCCCGAGACGACGGCCGGCGGTCTGCCGAAGCGCCGCCGCCGCGGTGCCATATCCATCGTGCCGACCGAAAACGAAAGCACGGAAACCCCGGCCCGCGACAGCGCAAGGGCCGCGTCCGTCATGGGCGCATTTCAGCGCGGCACGCAGTCCGGCCGCCGTTCCACCAATGCAAGCAATGAAGGGCATGAGGTTCAGTGAACTACGATCTGTCGTGGATGCTTGACAGTGCTCTGGAATTGCCCGAAGCGCAGCATGCCATTCTCGTCTCCGCCGACGGCCTGCTCATGGCCCGCTCGAAGGAAGTCGGCCGGGACCACGCCGACACGGTTGCCGCCGCGATGAGCGGAATGCAGTCGCTGAGCCGAACGGTCGCCGACTTCTGCCACGGTGGCGCACACGCCAGCCGGCCGCAATGGCGGCAGACGCTGGTCGAATTCGACCATGGCTGGGTCTTTCTCATCTCCGCCGGTGAAGGCGCGTATCTCGCGGTTTCGGCGTCGCCCGATGTCGACATGGCAGAGATCACGTTCCGCATGCAACAGCTTGTCGGCCAGCTCGGTAAGGCACTGACAAGCCCGCCTCGCGAGAGGGCTGATATCCAGCCATGACGACAGATGACGAGCCGGAGCTGGAACACGAAGCAGCGGAATTAGTGCGGCCGTACGTCATCACCAACGGCCGGGATCTTCTTGACGACAGCGACTTCTCACTGATCACTCTGGTGACCATGCATACGGAGCCGCCCCGGACGAATCCCCTCGATCCGGAGAAGCTCCGCCTGCTGGAGCTGTGTTCGGGAGGTTTTCTCTCGATCGCCGAGATAGCCGGGCACACCCGGCTGCCGGTGGGCGTCGTCAAGATTCTGGTGTCCGATCTCGCGCGGGAGGGCTATCTCTACTCCCGTGCACCCATACCTAGCGCTCAGCTTGTCGACCGGCAGATCCTTGAGGAGGTGCTGAATGGGCTCCAGGCTCGCTTTGGATGACGGCGTGTATCTGCGCGATTCCGTGCAGACCGCGGCGAAGATCCTTGTGGTCGGGCATTTCGCCGTGGGTAAGACCACATTCATCGGGACCATGTCCGAGATTCCGCCGCTGCGGACCGAAGAAGTAATGACCCAGGCGGGCGCCGGAATTGACGATCCGAAAGGTGCGCCGGACAAGATCACGACCACGGTCGCCATGGACTTCGGCCGGCTCACGCTCAGCGAGAAGCTGGTCCTCTATCTGTTCGGAACGCCCGGACAGCAGCGGTTCGTTCAGGTGTGGGAAGACATGACGCGGGGGGCGCTCGGTGCGCTGGTCCTGGTCGACCCACAGCGACTCGACGAGTCCTTCCCTGTCATGGACCTGGTGGAACACTACGGAATCCCGTACGCCATCGCCGTGAACCGGTTCGACGGGACTCCCTCGCATTCGCTCGATGAGATACGGGAGGCGCTGGATCTGCTTCCTGAGACGCCCGTCGTCCACTGTGACGCACGGGATCAGCGTTCCTCGGCGGATTCCCTGATCGCCCTCGTCCGATATCTACAGTCCCGCGTCAACTAGGAGCTCAGGCATGCAATCTCACTCGGAATTCCAGACTCCGCCACCCGGCTGCCCCGCGCACGCCGGTGGCGAAAGGGTGCCCCTGCACGGGCCGGAATTCGCCGCCGCGCCGGACGTTTTCTACGGCATGCTGCGGCAGTACGGACCGAGCGCGCCCGTCGAGCTGGCTCCCGGTGTGGAGGCCGAACTCGTCACGGACTACGCCACAGCGCTCCATGTCCTCCAGAATCCGGACACCTTCGCGAGGGATTCGCGCCGCTGGCGCGCGCTGAACGAGGGGCGTGTGCCGATGGACAGCCCTGTGCTGCCGATGATGATGTACCGGCCGAATTGCATGTTCTCCGACGGCGCCGAGCACCTGAGGCTGCGCCAGGCGGTGACGGAGAGCTTCGCGCGTCTGGACATGCACCGTGTGAGCAGGCATGTCGACCGCGTCGCCGCCTACCTCGTCGACCAGTTCAGTGTCCGCGGCAAGGCCGACCTGATCAGCGACTACGCGCAACTGCTGCCGCTGCTGGTCTTCAACGATCTCTTCGGCTGCCCTGCGGAGATAGGCGACCGGCTGATCAGTGCCATCTCCAACCTCTTCGACGGGGTCGATGCGGAGCGCGCCAACGAGGTCATGGCGGGTTCCCTGTTCGAGCTGGTCACCCTGAAGCGCAGTACGCCGGGCGACGACATCACCTCCTGGCTGATGCAGCACCAGTCGCGGCTGACCGATGAGGAGATGGTCCACCAGCTCGCTCTGCTCATCGGGGCGGGCACCGAGCCGGTGCAGAACATCATCGCCAACGCGCTGCGACTACTGCTGTCCGACGAGCAGTTCGGCGGCGGCCCGCAGGGCGGCGGCGACCTCCTGGTCGAGGACGCCATCAACGAGGTGCTGTGGAACAGCCCGCCGATCGCCAACTACGCCACCCACTACCCGGTGCACGAGGTGGAACTCGCCGGGAACAAGCTGGCAGCCGGGTCGCCCGTGCTCATCAGCTTCGCGGCGGCGAACGCTGACCCGAGCCTGTCCGCGAGCCGGCAGACGTTCAGCAAGCGGGCCCATCTGGCCTGGGGCGCCGGGCCGCATGCCTGCCCGGCGAAGGACCCCGCGCTGCTGATCTCCATACGGGCGATCGAGAAGCTGCTGAACGCGCTGCCCGACATCGAGCTGGGCGTTCCCGCGGACACGCTGACCTGGCGGCCCGGCCCCTTCCACCGTGCGCTCAACGCGCTGCCCGCCCGCTTCACTCCGGTACGGAGCACGAGGCGGGGTTTCATGCCCGCTTCGACGGGCGGTCCCGACGGGGGAGACGCCCGGGCCCGGGAACAGCAGAGCAGGCCTCAGAAAGGCAGTTGGTGGAGCGGGTTCCTCAGCTGGTGGCGAGTGTGACCTTTGCTACAGCTTGAATGTTCGTTGTTCGCATGAACGTTCAGCCGTAGGGGTATGCAGGGCTGGCCGCTATCGAGTGATCTTCTGAAAGAAGGTATCGCCTTGCAGCCCGCTCTGGCCGCTGCCCCCGTCGACCGGCGCAGTGTGGTTTCGCTTTTTTCCCGTCTGCGCACGGCCGATGGCCAGTCGAATCCGTTGCCGTTGTACGCGAAACTCAGGGCGATGGGGGATATCGTTCCGGCGCCGTGGGGCGGCCATTTGGTGACCTCTTTCGGTCTGAGTCACCAGCTTTTGCGAAGTAGATCCTGGCGGGTCCCTGACCGTGGTTGGCGGGCCCGCCAGGTCGATGCGGCCCGCTGGAGCGCGAGCGCGTCACGCCAGATGGGCGGCACGATGCCCATGCTCAACCAGCCGCACCACACCCGTGTGCGGCGGCTGGTGGGCAACGTTTTCGACCGCAGATCCCTGGCCGAGATGAGGACGTCGGTCGAGCAGACGACCGACCGGCTGCTCGACCGCTTCGAGGAAGAACTCAGACACGGCCCGGCCGATTTCTGTGCACGGGTCAGCGAAGAACTTCCGGTGATCACCATCGGCGAATGGCTACAGATCCCGCCCGCCGACTACGCGCTTTTGCGCTCGCTCACCCATGACCAGGTGTATACCCAGGAACTGTTTCCGACTCCGAGTCAGCTCTCGCTCTCCGACGAGTCGAGCCGTCAATTGCATGAATATTTTACGTCTTTGGTGAAGGAGCGCAGGAGAAATCCGGGGGACGACCCGGTCTCGTCGTGGCTCCGCGCCTGGGACATGCAGGAACCCGACCGGGAAGCCGCCGACGAGGACGTCTACTTCCTCACGCTGTTCATGGTCCTGGCGGCGCTGGAGACGACGGCACATGTCCTCTCCAGCATGGTCCGGCTGCTTCTGGAGAACCCCCGCCAGCTGAACTGGCTGCGCGTCCATCCCGAGCAGATACCGGACGCGATCGAGGAGACGCTCCGTCACGACCCCCCGATCCACATGATCAGCCGGGTGGCTCCCGAGGACACCGAGCTCGCCGGGGTGACCGTCCGCAAGAACGAGATGGTGCAGATCATGGTCGGCGCCGCCCATCACGACCCGGACCACTTCGCCTCCCCCGAGGTCTTCGACATCAGCCGCCGGGCCTCCCACCTCAGCTTCGGCGGGGGAATCCACTATTGCCTGGGCAACGCGCTGGCCCGTCTGGAGGCGGAGTGCCTGCTCACCGCGCTGCTCGAGCGCCTGCCCGGACTACGGATCAGCGCCCCTCCCGTCTGGGAGCCGCGCGTGGC
Source organism: Streptomyces sp. MCA2 (assembly GCF_023544705.1). NCBI lineage: Bacteria > Bacillati > Actinomycetota > Actinomycetes > Kitasatosporales > Streptomycetaceae > Streptomyces > Streptomyces sp. MCA2. The sequence goes on along the minus strand of NZ_JAMJFM010000078.1, from coordinate 20,515 downwards.
CTTCCGCCGCCTCATCACGCTTCCGGTCGTCCGTGTCTGACATACCCGGCGCACCGGTCTCCCGCACCGCGGAACAACGAAACAAGGAACGGCCATGATGCACGACTTCAAGTCCCTCCTCGTGACACACGAGGGGCCCGTCCTCACCGTGCAGTTGAACTGCCCCGAGACGGGCAACGCCATCTCGGGGGAGATCCTCGACGAGCTGCTCGCCGTACTGGGAGCCCTGGACGACGAGGCCGGTATCAGGGTCCTGGTCCTCTCCGGCGCGGGCGAGGACTTCTGTCTGGGCGGTGACCGGGCGGAGTTCCCCGCGCTGCTCGCCGAGGACCCCACCGGAGTGGGGCTGCGGGCCCTGGGCAACAAGGCGCGACGGGTGTGTGAGGCCCTGGCGAGCACCGACGCGGTGACCATCGCGCGGCTGCACGGCGGGGTGGTCGGGGCCGGAGTGGGCCTAGCGGTCTTCTGCGATCTGCGGGTCGGCGCGGACACCTGCCGCTTCCGGCTGCCGGAGCTGGGGCTGGGGGTGCCGCCGGCCTGGGGCGGGATCATGCCGCGGCTGCTGCACGAGGCGGGCGCGGCGAGGATCCGTGAGCTGATATTGACCGCGAACAACTTCGACGCCGCCACCGCGCAGGAGCTGTCCATCCTCCACAAGGTCGTCCCCGAGGATCAGCTCGATGGCGCCGTCACGCGGTGGATCAAGCCGCTGGTCCGCCGTTCCCCCTCGGCCCTGCGGACCGCGAAGCTGATGCTGAACGCGTACGCCAACGCCAACCGCCTCGCGGACGCCTCCCTGTTCGACGCCGAGCTGCTGTCCTCCGCGCTGACCGCCGCGGCCTCCGCCCGGCGCTGACGCCGACCACGGTGCGGGCCCTTCCAGGTCCGCACCGCGGCCACGCAGCCGGGCTCGGCTCGGCCGCGTCGCCGCCTCACTCCTCGGAGGCCGCGAATGCTTCCCGGTGCTGTGCCGCCAGTTCCACGTACATCGTGGCGTTGACCGTGAGGAGTTCGCGCTCCTCATCGGTCAGCTCCCGCTTGACCTTCGCCGGTACCCCGGCGACCAGTGAGCCGGGCGGAACCCGCATGCCCTGCGGGACCAGCGCCTGCGCGGCGATCAGCGAGCCGGCGCCGATGTGCGCCCCGTTCAGCACCGTGGCACCCATGCCGACCAGGACATCGTCCTCGACGGTGCAGCCGTGCAGGACAGCGTTGTGCCCGACCGAGACCCGCGCGCCGACGGTCACCGGGAAGCCGGGATCCACATGCACCGTGCAGTTGTCCTGGATGTTGCTGTCCGGGCCGAGCACGATGGGGCCGCAGTCGGCCCGCAGCACGGCGTGGTACCAGACGCTGGCGCCCGCCGCCATGGTGACCTCGCCGAGCACGACGGACGTCGGGGCGGTGAATGCCCCCTGATCGACCTTCGGCTCCTTGCCGCCCACCGGTGAAATCAACGCCCGTCCCGCCATCTCTGGATCTCCTTGCCGTTGTGCGCCGCGCCAACAGCACCGTAGACGACGGCCGCTGTGCCGGGCAGGGACGGCAGCCGGTGGGGCGAAGATCACAGCCCGGTGCGCGGCCCGCCGTCCGCAGGCTGAGTACGGTGTGCGAGTGCCGATAAACCAGAACGTGTTCTCATCCGTCGCGGCCTGGCGGCGCCGGGCCGTGTCGCGCGCGGTCCACCGTGGCGCGCGCTGGGTGAGAGAAGTCGCGGCCGTCACGGCCGAACGTCCGGGCCCCTACCGCTTCCGGCGGATCGGTACCGGCACCCGGCTCGCCTTTCCGCAGGGCACGGTCTTCGGCGACCCGTGGATCGAGCTCGGCGACTACTGCATCATCGCCCAGGACGTGACACTCACGGCGGGCATGATGCCGGACCTCGATCTCGGCCCGGAGCCGATCCTCACCCTGGGAAACGGTGTGGTGCTCGGCCGCGGCAGCCATGTGATCGCGGATGTCCGGCTGACGATCGGCGACGACTGCTTCTTCGGCCCCGGTGTCTACGTCACCACCACCAACCACAGCTACGACGACCCCGATGTGCCGGTCGGCAAGCAGTGGCCGCGCACCGACCCGGTGGCCATCGGCGCCGGCAGCTGGATCGGTACCGGGGCGGTGATCCTGCCCGGGGCACGGCTGGGGCGGAATGTCGTGGTCGCGGCCGGGGCCGTGGTCCGCGGTGAGGTCCCCGATCATGCCGTGGTCGCCGGCGCACCCGCCAAGGTCGTCCGCAGCTGGGATCCCCAGCAGGGCTGGCAGCCGCCGCTGCGCACGCCGGCGCCGGTGCCCATCCCCGAAGGTGTCACCTCGGACCAACTCGTCGCGTTGCGCGCCTGGCAGGCGGAGGAAGCCAAGGAGGCGTACGAAGCGTCCTGAGCCGCCGTCAGGCGGAACGGGCCGCCGTCGGCCCCGTCCGTGTCAGCTCCCCGAGGCGAGCAGCACCGAGCCGACCAGCGCGAGGGAGGCGCCGGCCGTCTGGATCGCCCGCAGCCGCTCCTTGAGGACGCCGAGTGCGGCGAGCGAGGTGACGACGGGATAGAGGGAGGCGAGCACCGCCGCCATGGTGACCGGCCCGTTCTGGGCGGCCAGGGCGTAGGTGCCGTTGGCGGCGACATCGGCGATCCCGACGAAACCGAGCGCGGGCAGCGCACCCCGGAGGGCCGGGAGCCCGCCCTCGGGCAGCGCCGGGGTGCCGCGCCGCACCGACGCGTACAGGGCGGCGCCACCGACGGCGACATTGCACACCCGCTGCACGAACAGGGCGAGGAAGAGCCCGGTCAGGGTCGTCGACGCCTCCGAGATCAGCGCCATCACCGCGCCGAACCCGAGCGCCGAGACCAGCGTCAGCACGATGGTCTGGCGGGCCACGGACGCCCCGCTGACCCGTGGGCCGCCGGCCAGCAGGACACCGATCACGGCCACGACCATGCCGGAGGCCTGGAGCAGCCCCGGCCGCTCGCCCGCCACGATCCCGACGCCGAGTGGTACGAGGACGGTGCCGACCGAGGCGAGCGGGGAGACCACGCCCATTGGGCCGAGCGCCAGGGCGCGGTAGAAGCAGAGCATGGCGGCGGGTCCCACGACGCCCGCCCCGACGGCGAACCACAGCTGCGGTCCGGCCTCCCGCCAGCCGCCGGTGGCCAGCACGATGGCGCCCAGCACCACGGCGGCCAGGGTCTGTGAGACGACCACCACGGTCAGCGCCTGGAGACGTCGGGTGAGCAGTCCACCGCCGAAGTCGGCGAGCCCCCACAGAAGGCTGGTGGCCAGGGCGAAGACCGCTGTCATGGTGAAACCTCGCAGTACAGTGAACCGGACGCTGAAGTACACCACACCGTAGTGCAGTGGACTGCATTGCGGCATCCAATATATTGCCCTCCGACTTGGACGGACCGTGACGGACCTCGACCAGCTCACGCAGTCGCTCGCCCGCAACCTCAAGCACTGGCGCGCCGAGCGCGGCTTCACCCTCGATGCACTGGCGGCCCGTGCCGGGGTCAGCCGCGGCATGATCATCCAGATCGAGCAGGCCCGGACGAATCCGAGCGTGGGAACCACCGTCAAGATCGCCGACGCGCTCGGCGTCAGCATCACCACGCTCCTCGACTACGAACAGGGCGCGCAGGTGCGCATCGTGGCGCCGAGCGAGGCGGTCCGCCTGTGGTCCACCGAGGCCGGCAGCTTCACCACGCTCCTTGTCGGCGCCGAGGCGCCCGGGCCGTACGAACTGTGGGACTGGCGCCTGATGCCCGGCGACAGCAGCGCCTCGGATCCGCATCCGCCCGGCACCGTGGAACTGCTCCATGTCCGGGCCGGCACGCTGACGCTGATCGTGGACGGTGCGGAGCACACGGTGCCCGCCGGCGCCTCGGCGACCTTCGAGGCCAAGGTCGCACACGGCTACCGCAACGACGGTGCGGAACCGGTCGAGATGACCATGTCGGTGATCATCCCGCCCGCCCGCTGAGACGGTCCGCCGCCGCTCCGGCAGGGCTGTTAGCTTGGCGCCATGCGCGTGCCGATGGATGCTTTTGACGATGTCCGCCCCGCTGCCGAGTGCCTGGACCTGCTGGTGGAGCCGGTGGCCACGGTGATCCGCTCCTGGAACGGATCCGTGCCGGTCGGCGAGCTGCGCTACGTCGAGACGGACCCGGCCATCGCGGACACCGCACTGCTCGTCGAGCACCACGGTGCCTGGCTCCTGGAGCAGTCGGCGAACTGCGTGGTGGTGGCCGGCAAACGCGGCGGCGAAACCACCCTGGCCGCCTGTGTCGTGCTCTCCCACACCCGCGTCGACGTCAACGGCGTGGTGCGGCGGCAACTGGGCGCCCGCAAGGCGTCGTTCGCGCCGATGGACAAGGCGGTCGGCGACAGCGGGATGGAGTACGGCGGGATCACCCCGATCGGCCTGCCCGCCGACTGGCCGCTGCTGGTGGACGCCGCCGTCGCCGACATCCCCTACGCCCTGATCGGCAGCGGCAGCCGCCGCGGCAAGCTCATCGTTCCCGGCAAGGCCCTGGCCGAACTGCCCGGCGCCACGGTCCTGGACGGGCTGGGCATCGCCTAGGGAGACCCCTGAGGGCTGTCTCCCCTGGGCCGTCTCGTCCGGGTCGTCACCCGGCGCGCCGCGCCCGTCCGTGATCACCGATGAGCCGCGGCCGCGGCTAGTGTGTGCGCCATCGGGCATGGCGTGACGTGACGGGAAGAGCCGCGCATGGAGTTCCTGGTCGACATGGTGACCACCGTTCCGGAGGGCACATCGGCGGAGGCCGTGGAGGAGCTCCGGGCCCGGGAAGCGGTACGGGCGCGGGAATTGGCCGCGCAGGGAAGCCTGCTGCGGCTGTGGCGTCCGCCGCATGCCCCGGGTGAATGGCGCACATGGGGTCTTTTCCGCGCAGACGATGCGGAGCAGCTGGAGCAGGTACTCGTGTCGATGCCGCTGCGGGTGTGGCGGCACGACACGGTGACGCCACTGTCCCCGCACCCGAACGATCCGCGTCGTTAGGCGCGCCCACCCCGGCCGTCCGGACCGGTCGGGGGCTGGAGCACGCCGCCACGATCGGTCACGACGGCGCCCGGGGCCGTTCCCCACACTGATCGGCCCTCAACATTGATCGACCCTCGGTTCCACCCGACAGGAGAGCCCCGATGGACAGCACGACGGACAACGAATCCATCCTGCGCGGCGTGCTCGACCGGTGGAAAGCGGCCGTCGACGCACACGAACCGCAGCGAGTCGCCTCGTACTTCACCGAAGACGCGATCTTCCAAGGGCTGCACCCCTACAGCGTCGGACGACCGGGCATCACCGACTACTACGATTCCCAGCCGCTCGGCATGACGGCCGCGTATCGGATTCTCGAAACCAGGCGGCTCGCCGGCGACCTCGTGCTCGGTTACCTGAGCGTCGACTTCGCGTTCCCCGACCGGCCTGCGCTCGCCGTTCATCTCGCTGTGCTGGTAAGGCGTATGGAGGACGGCTGGTACATCGGCCACTACCAGGTTTCCCGCCTGGACTAGGGGCGGTCCGCTGTCGGCCGGCAGGGCGTACTCATGGGGTGGGCGAACTCGGCGGACCGCACATCCAGCGACAGCGCCAGGGAGTGCTCGGTGAAGCCCAGGCTGCGGTACAGCGGCTCGGCGTCGTCGGTGGCATGGAGATCGACCCGGGTGACGCCCCGCTCGGCGAACCAGCCCAGCAGCGCCTCCGTCGTGGCGCGCGCATAGCCGCGGCCCCGATAGCGGGGATCCGTACAGACGTTGAAGACGAAGCCGAAGCGCCCCGACGGGTGGCTCGGTGACGGCAGCCGTTCCTCGACGGTGCCGAGTGCGCACGCCGCAAGATGCGGCGCACCCGCCTCGTCACCCGTCACCACGAATCCGGCCAGCCGGGCATCCGCGCCGACCAGCTGCCGTCGCACCGTCGCCTCCCCGTCCCGCTCCCAACTCCCCGGAGAATCGCGCCCGTTCATCGCAAGGAACATCAGCCGGCGCAGCCGGACGAGTTCGGTGGCGTCCTCGGGAACAGCGGCTCGGGTCACGATCATGCCCGGACGCTAACGCACCCGCCGCTCAGCCCAAACGGGGAATCTCAATCGCCGGACAGCGGTCCATCACCATGTCGAGCCCGGAGTCGTGCACCCGGTCCCAGGCCGCCTCGTCGATCACCCCGAGCTGGAACCAGACCGCCTTCGCCCCGACCGCCACGGCCTCATCGGCGACGCCGCCCGCATGCTCGCTGTTGACGAACACATCGACCACATCGACCGGAAAGGGAATCGCGGCCAGTGAGGGATACCCCTGCTCGCCGTGCACCGTCTCGGCCTTGGGATGCACCGGCACGATCCGCTTGCCGTACCGCTGCAACACCTCCGCGACGCCGTGCGCGGCGCGCTGTTCGTTGTGGGACAGGCCCACGACGGCCCAGGTGTCGCCGAGCTCGGTGAGGATCTTGCGGATCGTGCTGGGGTCGCCGTACACGCACTGCCTCCTGCGGATGGAAGGGTCCTGTGCGGCTCAACGGACGGCGCGACCCGGAGATTCCCGTCGCGGGAGATGACCAGGGTCTTTCGTTGATGACGAGGGTCGTTCGCTGGGGTCGGCCCGGCACGATCCGAACGAGAGGCCCTTGGCCGTGCGGCGTGCAGCCATGGGTGCGCGCCGGACGGCAGACGCCCCGCCCGAAGGGGAAGACGGGCGGGGCGGGTCTCTGCGCCGACGGCTCAGTTCGCGCCGCGGGCCCTTCCGCTGCCGGCCAGCCCGGCCCCGACGGTGCTGCCCGTCGCGGCACGGGCCGGTTTGCCGATCGCCCGGCTGCTGCCCACCGGCTCCGCGCCGCCGGCTCCGGTGCCAGGCCGCGGCGCCACGGGTTCCCGCGTCTCGGCCGCCGTCCCGGATGTGCCCGTCAACATCGCGCGCAGCTCCTCGGTGTCGACCAGCATGCTCACCGGGCCGGTCGGGTTGAGGTACAGCGCATGCCCCGGCGGCAGCTGCTCGACGAGTTCGGCCACCGGCCGTCGGTCGTACAGCAGACGGCCCACCGATTCGAGGTAGCTCTGCGAGGTATAGACGGGGATCACCGGGGTGCCCTCGGGCGAGGCGGCGGCCAGTGGCGTACCGGTCGCGGTGACCAGGACGGAGACCTCCGCGCGCGCCAGCGCTTCGGAGACGGCCTCTCCCGGTCCGTAGCCGGTCGCGGCGAGCTGGAGCGCGCTGTCGACCGCATCGGTCGGCTCCGCCCAGTCCAGCATCTGGGGTGACGGCCGGTACTCCGGGTTGTCCCGCCACTCCACGATCTCGCCCGTCGGGCTCGAGCGCCATTGTCCGATCAGCGCCCACAGGGGCGGTGGCCCCTCGCCCTGCCAGGTCAGATCCACCATGGCCAGCCAGTGGTCGGGTGCCGTGCGTGCCGCCTCGATGACCTCCGGCGGGGGCTCGGGCATCTCCTCGCCCGTCACCGGAACTCCCGCCGTCATCGCCGACTGTGTGCTCTCTTCCATGCAGCCCTCCGCAAACCCGCCGTTCCTACACGTACGAGCGGGGCCCCGGAAACACGAGGCTCTCGCACTGACCTCACAGTGCCCACGGCCGGGGCGCACGTCTCACCGACGCACCGTGCGGACGGGGTGGGTACGCCGCCTGGCCGCGCGGAACGCGCCCGTACGGCGGACACCCGCGCCCTTACGGCGGACACCCCAGCGCGGCGCGGTCCGGGGGAGCGGCCGGTGTCCGCCTGTCACAGGGGCCGCATAGGCTGGTCGGATGCAGGAGCAGTACCGCACGCTCGCGCGCGAGGGCGTCCATGAGATCGAGATCAACAAGTCCCGCTTCCTCTGCGCGCTCGCGCCGGTCGCGACCGAGGCCGAGGCCCAGGACTTCATCGCGCGCATCCGCAAGGAGCACCCCACGGCCCGCCATCACTGCTTCGCCTACGTCCTGGGCGCCGACGGCGGCATCCAGAAGGCGAGCGACGACGGCGAGCCGGGCGGTACCGCGGGCGTACCGATGCTCCAGATGCTGGTGCGCCGCGAGATGCGCTATGTCGTCGCCGTCGTCACCCGCTACTTCGGCGGGGTCAAGCTGGGCGCGGGCGGCCTCATCCGCGCGTACGGAGGCGTCGTCGGCGAGGCGCTGGATGCGCTCGGCACGGTCACCCGGAAGCGCTTCCGCCTGGTGACGGTCACCGTCGACCACCAGCGCGCGGGCCGGGTGGAGAACGAGCTGCGCACGACGGGGCGGGCGGTGCGCGAGGTGACCTACGGGGCGGAGGTAAGCATCGAGATCGGGCTGCCGGAGGCCGATCTGGACGCCTTCCGCGGCTGGCTCGCGGACACCACCGCCGGCACGGCCCGGCTGGAGCTCGGCGGCGAGGCGTACGGGGAGCTCTGAGAGGGGCGGGCGGCCTGCCCCCGGGACGGCGGGGTGGGGCTGAGGGGCCTGATGGCGGGGTTCCAGGTGGGTCATTGCCCCGGACGGCCCCGGGCCTGTGCGGCGGCTGCGGGAAGGGGGCCCGTTGCGCCGGAAAGTCCGGTTCGGACCGGTGCGCGGGGGCGCGGATCGTGTCAGCCTGTGGCGCGGTGAGAACGGGCCGCGAAACCGGTGTGCGTGCCGGCACGAGAAAGGCTTCCCCATGCCTGAACTCCTCGATGAGCGCGTGGGATTCGTCCGCCGGATCGGTCTGTTCCAGGCCACCGCCATCAATATGAGTCAGATGTGCGGCATCGGCCCCTTTGTGACCATCCCGCTGATGGTCGCGGCGTTCGGCGGGCCACAGGCCGTGACCGGGTTTCTCGCCGGCGCGGTCCTGGCGCTCGCTGACGGGCTGATCTGGGCCGAGCTGGGGGCGTCGCTGCCCGGTGCGGGCGGCAGCTATGTCTATCTGCGGCAGGCTTTCCAGTACCGGACCGGCAAGCTGATGCCGTTTCTGTTCGTCTGGACGGCCATGCTGTTCATCCCGCTGGGGATGTCCACCGGCGTGATCGGCTTTGTGCAGTACCTCGGCTATCTGTGGCCGGACATGAGTCCGGGGCAGGGCGACCTCGTCGGCCTCGTCGTCACCGTGGGCATCATCGCGCTGCTGTGGCGACGGGTGGAGAACATCGCCAAGCTCACCGTCGTCCTGTGGACGGTGATGATCGCCTCCGTCCTCCTGGTCATCGTCGCCGCGTTCACCCACTTCAGCCCGGAGCGTGCCTTCACCTACCCCGCCCACGCCTTCGAGCTGACGGCGAGTCACTTCTGGATCGGCTTCGCGGCCGGCCTGACGATCGGCATCTACGACTACCTCGGCTACAACACCATCGCGTACATGGGCGCCGAGATCAGACAGCCCGGCCGCACCATCCCCCGCGCCGTCATCACCTCGATCCTGGGCATCATGACGATCTATCTGCTGCTACAGATCGGCACCCTGGGCATCGTGAACTGGCAGGACATGCTCGACCCGCACTCCACGGCGTCCTCCTCGGTCGCCTCCGCCGTGCTGGAGAAGGCCTGGGGCAGGGGCGCCGCCGAGACCGTCACCGTGCTCATCCTCATCACCGCCGTCGCCTCCGTCTTCACCGGACTCCTCGGCGGCTCCCGGGTCCCCTACGACGCCGCCCGCGACCGGGTCTTCTTCCGCCCGTACGGCAAGCTGCACCCGCGCCACCGCTTCCCCGTGCTGGGCCTGCTGACCATGGGAGCCGTGATGGCGGTGGGCTTCCTCATCGGACGGCACACCGACCTGGCCACCATCATCCAGCTGCTGACCACCGTCATGGTGATCGTGCAGTCGCTGGCCCAGGTCGCGGCGGTGACCGTGCTGCGCCGCCGTCAGCCGGGGCTGCGCCGCCCGTACCGGATGTGGCTCTATCCGCTGCCGAGCGTTGTGGCGCTGGTCGGCTGGCTGGTGATCTACGGCTACGCGGACCGCAACTCGCCCGGCAGGCACCCCATCGAATGGTCGCTGGCGTGGGTCGGGGCGGGCCTCGTGGCCTTTCTCGCCTGGGCCCGCTACGAGAAGGAGTGGCCGTTCGGGCCGAAGCAGATCAGCGAGGAGTATCTGCACGGCGGGGATCCGGACGCCGAGGCGGCCGGGGGAGACGAGGAGGACAAGGGAGCCGTGGGAACGGTGGGCGCCGCCGGGGGCGGTTGAGGCCTCCTCTCACGCTTCCACGGTGAGCGTGCCCGCTTTGCCGTGGGGCCGCCGTTCCCGACGAGGGCTACTCGGTGGCGATCGGCGCCAGCGTGTGCGTACGGGCTGCCCGGCGGGCCGGCCATATCGCGGCCGGCACCGCCGCGAGGCCATGCCGATCAGCGACAGACCGATGATTCCGGCAGCGGTGAAAGCGCACGTCAGTCGTGTGCGCGCCAAGCTGGGGCTGTCCCACCGGGTGCAGAGGGCGCTGCTGGTCCGGGACCGGGCCTGAAGTAGCTTCCGCGCACAAACGCACCGGTGTGGATGCAAGAATGTGGGCCGTGACAGGCGGGGTGCGGGCGGCAGCCGACGGGGCTGGGACCGGTCGTCGTACCCGGCTGGACCGGTGCAGGTTCGTGTGCTCTCGGAGGGGAAAAATGCAGGTCGGAGCCGCTGGGTGAGATTTCTGCACACCTCCGACTGGCATCTGGGACGGTCCTTCCACCGCGTGAGCCTGCTCTCCGCCCAGCGTGCGTTCCTCGATCATCTCGTCGAGACGGTGCGTGCCAGGGAGATCGACGCGGTGCTGGTCGCCGGCGATGTCTACGACCGTGCCGTGCCGCCGCTCGCCGCCGTCGAGCTGTTCGATGACGCCCTGCACCGGCTCGCCGGTCTCGGTGTCCCGACGGTGATGATCTCCGGCAACCATGACTCGGCCCGCCGGTTGGGCGTCGGCTCCGGACTGATGGAGCAGGCCGGCATCCATCTCCGCACCGACCCTGCCGGCTGCGGTACGCCGGTGCTGCTCGCGGATGCCCATGGCCCGGTGGCGCTCTACGGACTGCCGTACCTCGAACCCGCCATGGTGCGCGACACCCTCGGCGCACGGCGGGCCGACCACGCAGAGGTGCTGGGCGCGGCGATGGACCGGGTGCGGGCCGATCTCGCGGGCCGGCCCGCGGGGACCCGTTCCGTGGTCCTTGCGCATGCCTTTGTCACCGGCGGGGCGGTCAGCGACAGCGAGCGCGATATCACCGTCGGCGGGGTCGCCTCCGTCCCCGTGGCCGTGTTCGACGGCGTGGACTACGTAGCGCTCGGGCATCTGCACGGCTGTCAGACCCTCACCGAGCGGGTCCGCTACTCCGGATCGCCGCTCGCCTACTCCTTCTCCGAGGCCGGTCACCGCAAGTCGTCATGGATCGTGGATCTCGACGCGGACGGCGCCGTGCACGCGGAGCGGGTGGACTGCCCGGTGCCGCGGCCGCTGGCCCGTATCCGGGGCCCGCTGGAGCAGCTGCTCGACGACCCGGAGCCGGGCCGGCACGAGGAGTCCTGGGTCGAGGCGACGCTCACCGACACCGCCCGCCCGCACGAGCCCATGGCCCGGCTCGCCCGGCGCTTCCCGCACATCGTCAGCCTCGTCTTCGATCCCGACGAGGGTCCCACCCGTTCGCTGGCCTCGTACGCGCAGCGGTTGCGCGGGCGCAGCGACCAGGAGATCGCCGAGGACTTCGTGGAACACGTACGGTCCGGCCGGGTGGCCGATGAGCAGGAGCGGGACGAACTGCGCTCGGCGATCGACGAGGTGCGGGTCGACGACATGGCGGCCGAGGTGGCGCGTTGAGGCTGCACCGGCTCACCCTCACCGCCTTCGGACCCTTCGGCGGCTCGCAGACCGTCGACTTCGACCGGCTGTCGCGGGACGGTCTGTTTCTGCTGCACGGACCGACGGGCGCGGGCAAGACCTCGGTCCTGGACGCGGTGTGCTTTGCGCTGTACGGATCAGTGCCCGGGGCGCGGCAGAGCGGCCAGGCGCTGCGCAGCGATCTGGCCGACCCGCTGACCCTCACCGAAGTCGTCCTCGAACTGACCGTGGGCGAGCGGCGGTTGGAGATCACCAGGCTCCCCGAGCAGCCACGCCCCAAGAAGCGGGGCAGCGGTACGACGAAGGAGAAGGCACAGAGCAGGCTGCGGGAATTCGTTCCGGCGGGGGCCGAGGCGGGGGCCGGGGCCGGGGGAGCGGCGGACGGCGACGGCCCTGCGGACGGCGCGGGCGGTCGCTGGAAGGCGCTGAGCCGCTCGCATCAGGAGATCGGCGAGGAGATCGGCCAGCTGCTCGGGATGAGCAAGGAGCAGTTCTGCCAGGTGGTGCTGCTGCCGCAGGGCGACTTCGCGCGCTTTCTGCGGGCCGATGCGGAGGCCCGCTCCCGGCTGCTGGGGCGGCTCTTCGACACCCGGCGGTTCGCGGCCCTCGAAGAGCAGTTGAATGCGCGCCGCAAGACGGCCGCGGACACGGTCACGGCGGGCGACGAACGGCTGTTGGCGCTGGCGCACCGGATGGCGCAGGCGGCGGGGGAGAGCCCCGATCTCACCGATCCGTCGGTCCCGGCGCCGGACCGGAACGGGCAGGCGCCGGCGGGTGCAGCGGCGCGCGGACGCGGTGCCGCGGCGGCCGGCGGGCGCGGCCGGGCGGCGGCGACGGCCACGACAAGGGGGACGACCGGGACGAACGCGACGGTCACGGCGACCGTGCCGGGGCAGGCCGGGTCCGTGGAGGGCGGCGGACGGGGCGGGCAGGCCGCGTCGGCCCGTACCGCCGCCGCGCAAGACCCGGCCGCGCCCGGCCCCGGGGAGCCGGGCTTCGCCGAGGCGGTGCTGGTCAGGGCAGCCGTCGCCCGGGTGAGTGCGCGGGAGCGGCTGGCGGTCGCATGGTCCGCGGTGCGCGCCGCGGAGGTCGCGGAGCACCAGGCGGCCGGGCGCGGGGAAGAGGCCCGCGAGCGGCATCGGCTCCAGCAGCGGTACGCGGATGCCCGGCGACGGGCCGCCCGGCTCGCTGACCGTGCCGAGGAGCGGGAGCGCACCCGCGACAGGCTGGCGCGGGCCCGTGCGGCCGCGGAGGTCGCGCCCGCGCTCGCCCTGCGTGATGCCGCCTGGCGCGAACTGGACGCGGCGCAGCGCGCCGAGCGGCAGCACAGAAGCCCGCTGCCGTCCGGCCTCGCCGACGCCGAGGGTGAGCAACTCGCCGCACAGGAACGGCAGGTGCGGGAGGAGCTGGGTTCGCTCGGGGCGGCCCGGCGGGCCGAGCGGCGAGCCGCCGACATCACCCGGGAGCGGGCCGGCCTCGACCGCGAGGCGCGGGCCGACGAGCAGACGCTGCTGGACGCCGCCGAGTGGCTCGCCACCTGGAACGAGGCCCAGCGCGCCCACCGGCAGCGCATCGAGACGGCCCAGGAGGCCGCCACCCGGGCCGAACAGCTCGGCGCACGGATCGAACCGGCCGCCGAACGATGGGAAGCGGCCCGTCGTCGCGACCGGCTCGGTGCCGATGTGCGGTCGGCGGAAGGCGAGCTGCTCGCCGCCCGGGAGCGCTCCGCGGCAGCCCATGAGCACTGGCTCGATCTCAAGGACCGCAGGCTGCGCGGGATCGCCGCCGAGCTCGCGGACGGGCTGCGCGACGGTCAGGCGTGCGCGGTGTGCGGGGCTACCGAGCACCCCGACCCGGCCCGGGTCGACGCGGACCACGTCGACCGGACGGCCGAGGAGGCCGCCCTGGAAGCGCACCGTCAGGCCGAGGAGACCCGTCAGCAGGCGGCGGACCACCACCAGTCGGCCAAGGAGGCGCTGGCCGCCGCTGCCGCCACGGCGGGGGACGCCCCGACCGGTGAACTCGCCGCGCAGGTCGAGGAGTTGCGCGCCGATTTCGCCCGCGCCCATGCGCGCGGCGCCGACCTCCATGCCGCCCGCGAGGCGCTCGGACGCGCCGAGCGTGAGTACGAACGGCGCCGCGACGAGCAGCAGCAGGCCGAGCGCCGGGCCGCTGCGCGTACCTCCCACCGTGAGGCGCTGGACCGCGAACGGGCCGCCTTGGAAGAGGAGCTGACCCGGGCGCGGGGCGACTGCCCGAGCGTGGCCGACCGGGCCGCGCGGCTGGAGCGGCAGGTCACCCTGCTCGCCGCGGCGGCGGAGGCGGCCCGGACGGCGAACGCCTGCGCCGAGCGGCTCAAGGACGCCGACGCCGGGCTGTCCGACGCCGCCTACCGCGCAGGATTCGACACCCCGCGGGCCGCCGCGGAGGCGCTGCTGCGGGACGACGAATGGCGCGTGCTGCAACAGCAACTCGACGACTGGCAGGCCGAATCCGCCGCGGTGGAAGCGGAGCTGGCCGACCCCGAGACCTCCGCCGCCGCGGCCCTGCCGCCCGCGGACCCGGTCGCCGCACAGGCCGCGCACCAGGCCGCGGCGGCGCGGCTGCGTACGGCGTCCGCCACCCATGCCGCGGCCCTGGAACGCTGTACGGAGCTCGACCGGCTCTCCGCCCGCGCCGAGGCCGATGCCCGCGCCCTGGCCCCGGCGCGTGCCGCCTACGACCGCATCGCCCGTCTCGCCGGACTCGCCTCCGGTACGTCCACGGAGAACGAGCGGCGGATGCGCCTGGAGTCGTATGTGCTCGCCGCCCGGCTCGAACAGGTCGCGGCCGCCGCCACGGCCCGCCTGCACCGGATGTCCGGCGGCCGCTACACCCTCGTCCACTCCGACGAACGGGCCGGCGGCGCCCGGCGTTCCGGCCTCGGCCTGCACGTCGTCGACGCCTGGACCGGCCACGAACGGGACACCTCCAGCCTCTCCGGCGGCGAGACCTTCTTCGCCTCGCTCGCGCTGGCGCTCGGCCTCGCCGATGTCGTCACCGACGAGGCGGGCGGCACCCGGCTGGACACCCTCTTCATCGACGAGGGGTTCGGGAGCCTGGACGAACAGACCCTGGACGAGGTGCTGGACGTTCTGGACTCACTGCGCGAACGCGACCGCAGCGTCGGCATCGTCAGCCATGTCGCCGACCTCAAGGCGCGCATCCCCGCCCAGCTGGAGGTCGTCAAGGACCGGTCGGGCTCGACGGTCCGGCATCGGGTACGGGGCTGAGCGTGCCGGGCGGGGGCGCCGCGAAGCCCCAGGTCACCGGCTGACGGCGCGGCGGGAGAGCGGCGAGGAGTAGACGACGCTGGTGGTCACCGCGCCCAGCGCGCCGATCCGGCCGGACACCTCCTCGAGATGCTTCATCGACCGGGCGGCGACCTTGAGGACGAAGCAGTCGTCGCCCGTGACGTGGTGCGCCTCCAGGATCTCCGGCGTCGTCTCCAGCAGATCGTGGAACGGCTTGTAGTTGCCGTTCGGATAGCGCAGCCGCACGAAGGCGAGCACCGGCAGTCCGACGCGCTCGGGGTCGATCACCGCCGCGTAGCCCGAGATCACCCCGGCTTCCTCCAGCCGGCGGACCCGTTCGGTGACGGCGCTGGCGGACATGTTCACGGCGCGGGCGAGCTCGGCGTAGCCCGCGCGGCCGTTGTGCTGGAGGACGTCGAGGATGCGCCAGTCGGTGGCGTCGGGGGAATAGCCGGTCATCCGGGCTGTCTAGCAGTGGAATCACCGGCAGATCAAGGGGTTCGCCGGTGATCATCACTTCTCGGCCCCGAGAACGGGACCGTAAATTGTCGGTCATGCCCCTACAGACGCCGCGGCCCGCCGCCCCCAGCCGTGTCCTGGCCACCGCGCCGGCTGCGCCCGACGAAGCCGCCGCGTACTTCGCCGCCCGGCTCGCCTTCCACACCGATGTCGCCGATGTGCACACCGCCCTCGCGGCCGGCGCCACCGACTTCGTCGTCGTCGACTCCCGCAGTACCGAGGCCTGGGACCAGGGCCATGTTCCGGGCGCCGTGCACCTGCCGGCCGCCCGGATCCCGCAGGACGCGGGGGAGCTGCTCGATCCGGCGGTCCCGGTCGTCGTGTACTGCTGGGGGCCCGGCTGCGACGGTGCCACCCGCGCCGCCCTCGCGCTGGCCCAGCTCGGCCACCGGGTCAAGGAGATGCTCGGCGGTATCGAGCACTGGATCCGGGAGGGCTACGAGGTCGAGACCCGGCAGGGCAGGGAGCGGCGGGCGGCTGATCCGTTGACGGCTCCTGTGGGGGATCGGCTGATGGCTCCCGTGGCCGGTCCTCTGAAGGCTCCGGTGGGGGCGGGGGAAGCGCTTCGCGTGGTGTCTGCGCGGTGCGCCACCGGTAGACGGAAAGGCGTGCGTGGTGTCTGCGCAGGACGGCACCGGCGTGCGGAAAGGCGCGCGTGGTGTCCGCGCGGTGCGCCACGGGCGTACGGAAATCCGGCGTGGTGTCCGCGCCGTACGCCGATCCGGCGTACGGAAATGCGGGTGACAGTCTCGCCCCGCGGCCACCAGGCTGGCGTGTCATGACCTACGACAACAGCCGTCCTGCCGAGAGCACCCGGCCCGCCGCGGACACCGACGTACCGCGCCGCGACCCGCTGCCGCTCCTCGGCCGTACCGCCCTGGTCACCGGAGCGAGCCGGCGGCGCGGCATCGGCTACGCCGTCGCCCGGCGGCTGGCCGCATACGGAGCCGGCGTCTATCTGCACCACCACGTTCCGCATGACAGCGGGCAGCCCTGGGGAGCGGACCCGGGCGGCCCGGACGCGGTCGCCGCCGGGGTACGGGAACTCGCCGTACCCGGAGCGGTGGTGGCCCACGGGCCGGCCGATCTGGCCCGGCCGGACGCCCCCGCCCGCCTCCTCGACACCGCGGCCGAGGCGCTCGGCGGCAGACTGGACATCCTCGTCGCCAACCACGCGCTCAGTGGCAGCGACGGCCCCCTGGACGCCCTCGACGCGGCGATGCTCGACACCCATTGGGCGGTCAACACCCGGTCGGTGATCCTCCTCGCGCAGGCCTACGCCCGTCGGCGCGTACCAGGGCTGTCAGGCGGGCGGATCGTGATGATGACCTCCGGACAGGACCTGGGCGACGGTATGCCGGAGGAGATCGCCTATGGCCTGGCCAAGGGGGCGCTCGCCTCGGCCACCCGCAGCCTCGCCACCACGTTCGCCGGCCTCGGGGTGACCGTGAACACCGTCAACCCGGGCCCGGTGGACACCGGTTACGCGGTCGGCGCGCTGCGCGAGCGGGTCGCGGGGCGCTTCCCCGGGGGCGAGTGGGGCACGCCCGACGACCCGGCCCGGCTGATCGCCTGGCTCGCGACCGACGAGGCGGGCTGGATCACCGGGGAGGTCATCAACTCGGAGGGCGGTTTCCGGCGTTGACCCCGGCAGCGTCAGCGGAAGCATCAGTGGCAGCGGCAGCGGCAGCGGAAGCGTCAGTGGCTGCGGACGTGTCGATCTCGTAGGCGCGCATCCCGTCGCGCTCTCCGACGAACCGGAAGCCCGCTCGTACCAGAACGCGCTGGGACGGCACGTTCTCCGGCTCGGTCAGGGCGCACACCGTCCGTACCTCGGGGTGGGTGGCCGCCCAGCCGGCGAGCAGTCGCGCCGCGTCGGTCGCCCATCCGGCGCCGCGGGCGGACGGGGAGAGGTCATAGCCGATCTCCACGAAGCCCTCGGCATCCGGCGGGCCGTGGAAGCCGATGCTGCCGAGTGCCGTACCGGCTGCCGCGTCGGACAGGACGAAGACGCCCCAGCCGGGACGGTAGCGGCCTGCCGCGGCAGCTCGTACGGCGATACCGGCGCCGCCGGAGGTGGCCTCGGGCGGTGTGCCGTCGATCCAGTCGAAGCCCGCGGGCTCGCCGTCCGCGACCCGGGCGGCGGTCGTCGGCAGCAGGGCGCGCAGGGCCACCCGGCCCGCCGCGAGCGCCAGCGGGTATCCGGCGCCCGCGGTGACCAGTGCCTCGAACAGCGGACGGTGGTCCGCCCCCGCCGGCAGGCCGCTGACCTGTCCGTCGCCGACCTCCACCACCCGCCATACGCCGTCGGTGCGCAGCGCCAGATCGGTGGTGACGAAGGGCAGGCCCAACTCCCGTACGGCAGGCGCCACATGGGTGAGATCGGGGGCGGGGCGCAGCCCCGGAGTGTCGGGGTGCGGGCCGATCCATACCGGCTCGCCGTCCACCCACCACACCCGCGCCTCACCCACTCCGGCGAACGGCTCGAAGGCGCGCAGCACCACGCCCCCGGTCAAGAACTCCTCCTGGAGGTCGACGAAGCGGCCGACGACCGAGGCCAGCCGCTCGGTGTCGGCCGCGTCCGGCACATAAGCGGCCTCGTCCCATTCGTGTTTACGGGACTTGACCCAGTCCTTGACGACGAGCGGACGGGGCCCGCCCGCCGCGCCGAATGCCTCGGCAAGCTCCGCCAGGGCCGCCCGCTCCGGGGGCCGGCCGGGTGCGCAGGGAAGCCAGACGCTGTGCGGGGTGAGGGCGCGGAAGGTGGCGTACCAGCCCGGGAGCTCATGGGCGGAGCGGTAGGCGGCGGGCGAGGTCAGCAGACGGCAGCCGCGGGCGGTGAGCGCCGCGGACAGCTCGGTGTAGCGGCCGGCGGGCAGCATCCAGCCGCGGTACCAGACCGGTCCGGCATCGCGCGGAACCCGGGCCACCGCCCCTTCGGCGTCCCCGGCGGCCAGCGCCTCGTGGTCGAGCACCGCGGTCGCCGCGCCGGCCGACTGCGCCGCGGCCGCCTCGGCCGCGAAGTGCGGATCGGCCCCCAGCCTTCGGCCGGGAGCTGCCCCCAGGCGCGGGCGGAGCGGGTCGCCGGGGAACAGAAGCAGCGGCCGGTCCGCCGCGAGGTCCACTGTCATGCCAGCGGACCTTACGGACGGCGACGGCCGGCCACAACACCGTTCGAAGTGGCCGGCCGCCGCACACCCGGGCCGCGGTCAGAGCGCCGACAGCTCGCTCAGCAGGTCGTCCAGGCCCAGCGACCCCTGGGACAGCGCCGCCATGTGCCAGGCCTTGAGGTCGAAGTCCGCGCCGTGCCGGGCGCGGGCCGCCTCTCGGCCCTGGAGCCACACCCGCTCACCGAGCTTGTAGCCGATCGCCTGGCCGGCCATGCCCTGGTAGCGGGTGATCTCGCTCTCGACGAAGTCGGCCGGGCGGCTGCTGTGCCGGGCGAAGAACTCGTGCGCCAGCTCCGGTGTCCAGCGTTCACCCGGGTGGAAGGGGGAGTCCGCCGGGATCTCCAGCTCCAGATGCATCCCGATGTCGATGATGACCCGGACGGCCCGCATCATCTGCGCGTCCAGATAGCCGAGGCGTCGTTCGGCGCTGGTCAGGAAGCCGAGTTCGTCCATGAGGCGCTCGGCGTACAGCGCCCAGCCCTCGGCGTTGGCGCTGACGATGCCCACCGTCGTCTGGTACCGCGAGAGCTGGTCGGCGACATGGGCCCACTGCGCCAGCTGGAGGTGATGGCCGGGCACGCCCTCGTGGTACCAGGTGGAGACCAGGTCGTACGCCGGGAAGCGGGTCTCGCCCATCGTCGGCAGCCAGGTGCGGCCGGGACGGGAGAAGTCCAGCGACGGCTGGGTGTAGTACGGGGCGGCGGCGCCACCGGGCGGGGCGATCCGCGACTCGACCCGGCGCACCCGCTCCGCCAGCTCGAAGTGGGTGCCGTCGAGCCCGTCGATGGCCTCGTCGATGAGGGACTGGAGCCACTGCCGGGTCTCCTCGACGCCCTCGATCGCCTCGCCGTGCTCATCGCACCAGGCCAGCGCCTCCCATGGCGTCTTCGCCCCGGGCAGGACCTTCTCGGCCTCGGTCTCCATCTCGGCCAGCAGCCGGTGGAACTCGGACCAGCCGTAGGCGTACGCCTCGTCCGCGTCGAGGTCGGCGCCGTTGAAGTAGCGGGCGAGCAGGGCGTAGCGCTCCCGGCCCACCACGTCCGGTGCGCCCGCGATGGCGGGGGCATAGCTGTCACGGAACCAGTCGCGCAGCTCCACCAGGGCGCCGGTCGCCACCCCGGCGGCCTCGGTCAGCTCGGCGCGCAGGCTGTCCGGGCCCGGGTCG
This sequence comes from Streptomyces sp. MCA2, assembly GCF_023544705.1. NCBI lineage: Bacteria > Bacillati > Actinomycetota > Actinomycetes > Kitasatosporales > Streptomycetaceae > Streptomyces > Streptomyces sp. MCA2. Next base: position 603 of record NZ_JAMJFM010000078.1, on the reverse strand, counting down.
GTGAACTCGGCGAACCAGCTGCGGTCCGTACCGATCCACTCGTCCAACTGGCCGATGACGGTGCGGACCTGGAGCGGTCCGGCGGGCAGATCACGCTTCAGTCCGGCGTCGAGGGCGGCGCGGTATCCCTCCAGCGCGGCGGGTACGGCCCGCAGCCGCTGGGCGATCGCCGTCCAGTCCTCGTCGGTCTCGGCCGGGGTGACCGTGAAGACCTCACGGACGTGGTGCAGCGGCGAGCTGAGATTGCTGACCGTGCGCAGGCCCTCGCCCGCCTCGTGGACCGCCAGCTCCGCGGTCAGCCGCTCGCGAAGCAGCCGCGCGCAGATCTGCTCGGCGGCGGTGTCCGCACCCGGCCGGGACTCGGCCTCGGTGAGCTTCTCCAGCGTCGTACGGGCGAGCTGGGCCACCGCTTCCTGGCCCGTCGGTGAGAAGTCGGGGAGCTTGCGGGAGCTCTCGGCGATGCCGAGGAAGGTGCCGGTGATCGGGTCCAGGTCGACGAGGGCGTCGACATAGGCATCGGCGACCTGGCGGGGCAGCGGACCGCCCTCGGAAGAAGTGGTGTGGGACATGGATCCATCCTCGTACGGATGGCCCCGCCGCGTC
>NZ_JAMJFM010000077.1:0-37772 GCF_023544705.1 Streptomyces sp. MCA2 | reverse complement strand
AGGGCGCCAGGTGCGCGCACACGACCGTGGTCGGTCAGCGCCCCGGGGCGGGCCGGGGCGCTGACTGACGCCGGGTCCGGTGTCTGGCGCGTCGGGGGCTCCCGGGCGCCGTCGGACGAGGTGCGGCAGGTCAGTTCTTTTCGCTGAACGTCACCGGCCGGTCCTGGTTCAGTTCGGTGAAGAGTTTTTTGGCCTGTTGTGTGTTCCACTTCACGGCGCTGCCCTTGGAGGTGGGGAAGCTGAGGCTCGATACGGGGACGGTGAGGCGCTTGCCGTCGCCCGCGGTGACGGCCTTCATGGCCTTGAAGAGCGAGGTCAGGTTCGGCAGGCCCGTGTCGTCGTCCACGATGAGGGTGTCCAGGCCGGCGCTCATCGTGGGGTAGACCTTGGACGGGTCGAGGAGGGTGCCCGGGGTGGCGGCCTTGCGGGCGAGGGCGGCCAGGAACTTCTGCTGGTTCTGGCTGCGGCCCAGGTCGCCCTGGGCCTCCTGGTGGCGCTGGCGGACGAAGGCGAGCGCCGTGCGGCCGTCGAGGGTGTGACAGCCCTTCTTCAGATCCGCGCCGGACTTCTCGTCCTTGACGTCCCTGTCCAGGCACATCGGCACGCCGCCGACCGCGTTCACGATGCCGACGAAGCCCGCGAAGCCGATCTCCGTGTAGTGGTCGATATGTACGCCCGTGTTGCGTTCGATGGTGCGAACGAGCAGGTCGGGGCCGCCGAACGAGAACGCCGCGTTGAGCTTGTTCTTCGACTCGCGGTAGTGCTTGCCGGTCTCGGGGCGGATGTGCGACGGAATGTTCACCCACGAGTCACGCGGCAGACTCACCATCGACGTTCCGTGGTCACCGGTGTGCAGCAGGATCATCGAGTCGGTGCGACGGCCCGCATCGGCCGAGCCGCCGGTGTGCAGATCCTTCTTGGCCCGTTCGGAGAGGCCCACACGGCTGTCGGAACCCACAATCAGATAGTTGGTGCCCCGGCCCTGCGGCGGGCGGTCCGCGATCTTGCCGAGGTTGACCTCACGGTGGAGCTTGGTGTCGGCCCAGACGTAGGTGCCCACGGAGCCGACGGCCAGCACGGTGGACAGGACGATCAGCGCGCGCGTGACCCGGCGGCGCCGCGGCGGAGGGCCCGCGGCTCGTCTGCGCCGGCCGGTGTTGCCGCCACCGGGGCCCGAGGGGCCGGTGCGCAGGGGTCGCCGCCCGTTGCCGGTGCGGGCGTCGAGCCCGGACGGGGGCAGCGGCGCCTGCGGGACGGCCTGGTGCGCGTCGAGGTTCTGTGACCGTTCCGGGTGCATCCGAGGCGGGTGTGCAGCCTGGTGCCACACCTGCCCGGTGGTGTGGTGCGCCGGCGCTTCCCCGTAGCGCCAGGCACCTTCGGGCGGCCCCTCCAGCCAATCAGTCATGCGCGGCAGTCTGCATGCTCATCTGCTCTTCACCAAATGGTGCGCGGATCTGCACAAACGTATGTACCGAATGCGGGGAATGCCGTGGGGTCACGGGCCGGCGGCCGGGCGCGGAGGCACGGTCCGTCTCGCGTGCCCCGGCCCGGCCGCGGACGGGGAGCGCCCGGCCGCGCCCGCGGCGTCCGCCCGGTCCGGTTCCGGGCGGACGCCCCGAGGGCGCTCGTTCGACGGTCATCTCGACGAGAGGCTCTCGTACGCGACCGGTTGTCCGATCTGTTGCGCGGCGGTGCCGGAACGGTGCATGCGCTGCCACTTCAGTCTGGTGCCGAGCAGGAAGGCCACCACGGACTGGATGACCACCAGATACATCAGCTGCCGGTAGATGAACAGTTGGAACGGCATCGCCCACAACTCCCGCAGACGCTCGCCGTCGAGCCGCAACGCGTATCCGGCGCAGGCCAGTTGGAGGGCGAGGAAGCCGAACCACACCACGGCCGAGATCTCCGGACCGCGGAAGAGCGCCCCGTACAGGGCGAAGACATCGACGATCGGCGCGAACAGCGGCAGGGCGACCTGGAAGAGGGCGAGGTAGCTCAGCCCGCGGCGTCCGAAGCGGCCGGACGGGCCCATTTCGATGACGGCACGGCGGTGCTTCCACATGGCCTGGAGCGTGCCGTAGCACCAGCGGTACCGCTGCCGCCACAACTGGCTCAGCGAGGTGGGCACTTCGGTCCAGGCGATCGCGGACTCCTCGTAGACCACCCGCCAGCCCGCCTGCCACAGGGCCATGGTGAGGTCGGTGTCCTCGGCGAGGGTGTCTTCGCTGACCCCGCCGACTCCCATCAGCGCGTCCCGGCGGAAGGCACCGATGGCGCCGGGGACCGTCGGCATGCACTCCAGCACCTCGAACATCCGCCGGTCGAGGTTGAATCCGAAGACATATTCCAGGTGCTGCCATCTGCCCAGCAGGCGGCGCCGGTTGCCGACCTTGGTGTTGCCGCTGACCGCACCCACGGCCGGGTGCGCGAGCGGCTGGACGAGCCGTTGGATGGCGTCCGGCTCGAAGACGGTGTCGGCGTCGACCATGACCACGATGTCGTACCGCGTGTGGGCCAGTCCGGTGTTGAGCGCGGCCGCCTTGCCCGAGTTGGTCTGGCGGATCACCTCCACACGGGGGTCACCGATCCGGGCGGCGATGTCCGCCGTATCGTCCGTCGACCCGTCGTCGATCACGATGATCTGTAGATGCGGGTGTGTGGAGGCGAGCAGTGAACGGACGGTGGACTCGATGCCCGCCTGTTCGTTGTAGGCGGGTACGAGGACCGTCACCGGGTCGACGATCTCCCGCAACCAGGGGGAGCCCGGACGGAAGCGCTCCAGCCGCCGGACATGGGCCCGGGCGAAGAAGACGAGCGACGCCAGCCGCAGCACTCCCAGACCGCCGGCGATGCCCAGCACCCAGGTCATACCCTCCACGAACCCGTTCCCGAGGGCCTTGATCCAGACCAGGGCCTGGCCCAGCCACCGCTCATGGACGGGTGCCGGGGTATCGGCCGCGGCCAGCCCGGTCCCCGCCGTCACGGTGGTGAACTTCTTGACGTTCCGGTTGTTGAGCAGCCGCTCGCTGTCGCTGTAGGCGACATCGTTCTGGCTGAACTGCCGGATCACGCCCTGTGACGGCTTGCGGAACCACCGGTCGGCGGCCACCAGCGTGTAGCCCTCCGCACCGGCGCGCTGGGCCGCCTTCCACTCGGCGCCGCACATCGTGTCCACCGCGGTGGTCTGCGGCAGCCGCAGCAGCTTGGTGTGGATGCCCGCCGTGCCCGCCAGCGCCTTCTGCGTCAGCGACAGCTCCAGCCCGGCCCGGAAAGGCGAGGCCGAGCCCATGACCGCGCCGGTGTAGGTGTTCGACCCGATCTCATGGCCCTCGGCCTTGATCCGGCGTACCAGGTCCGGATGCTTGGCCGCCTGGGCACCGCGCAGGAAGAAGGTGGCGTGCGCATGGTGCTTGCGCAGCAGATCGAGCAGGCGTGGCGTCCATACGGGGTCCGGGCCCCCGTCGTAGGTGAGCGCCACGGTGCGGGCGGGCACCGAGGCGGACTTCACCTTGTCACCGTTGAGGCGCACCACCGGGCCGCCCTTGTCCACCGCCGCCGGCACGGGGGTGGTGCAGTCACGCCGGGTCTTCGCGGCGTCGACCTCGTGGGTCGTCCAGCCTTCGAAGAGCAGCGCGCCGAACGCAAGGGGGAGCACGAGGATCAGCAGCAGCCAATGACCACGCGGGTCACGGGACTGCGCATGGCGGCCACGGTTGGAGCGGCGCCTCACGTGGCGACCGGGGTGACTTCGATCACGGTCGGCGCGAGGTGTGTCCGGGCTGCTGCCATGGCCGGCACCGAAGCCGCCGCGGCGCGGGTGAGGAACGACGAGAAGTCACCGGCAGCCGAGACGTCCGCCGCTCTCTTCGACGACGCCTCCCGCCCGGCCGGGACGCGTCCGCGGTCGGCGGCGGACGCCCGGCAAGGGGCGTCGCCGACAGCGACCGAGTTCCGCAGGACCTTTCCGTGCTGGACGGAAGGGTCGGCACATGACTGGGAAACGCGTATTTTCTGCCGTTTTGTGTTCCGGCTGGCCTCACACATGGTCGGCGAGTGTACTCATGGTCGATTTCGGTTAACGGCACATTCCTGGGACCTCTGGTCTGGGTGACAAGCCTCCGGCCCGACGGGCCCGCACCGTGAGGAAAACCCGTTTCCCCAGGTCAGGGAGGTATGGTGAGGCCGTCTTGCCCGCTATTGCACCCTCCGCATCGCGATGTGGGAGCACCTTGATCTGAGAGTGTTGTAACACCTGACCCCGCCGCGGGAGGAGGGGCGGAGGTCACTGAACGGGCGCACGCACAGTGGCGAATGGCCTACGGCGGGGTGGCGTACGGGTTTGGGGAGGCGGCGTACGGGCTCGGGGAGGCTGCGTACTGCTCGGGGAGGCCGGATGTGGCCATGACGCACGGGCACCGGGCCCTACTAACGGGCATCGGCCAGTACTAGCGGTGACGACGACCGCGAAGCGTCGTCGCGCTCCCGTCCTGGGATCGGAGAAGGCCTGAGAAGGCCTCACCGCCCGGTCCACTGACTGAAAACACCCTTATCCCCCAACGCCGCCCGGCCTACCTTTGACTGTGTGACCGGATTCGATATCTGGTCATGAAGTCGGGGGAGGGGGCACCACGTGGAACGCTCGCAGCGCGCAGACCACATCCTGGACGCCGCAGGGGAGTTGCTGGTCGCCTGGGGCTATGGGCGGGTGACGATCGACGAGATCGCCCGCCGTGCCAAGGTCGGCAAGGGCACGGTGTATCTGCACTGGAAGACCAAGGACGCACTGCTCCTCGCCGTGATGCTGAAGGCGCAATCCCACATCCATCAACGGCAGTTGGAACGCATGCGGGCGGATCCACTGGAGATTCTGCCGAGCCGGATGATGCGGCGGCACTTCCTCGACTTCCAGGGCGAGCCGGTATTGCGCGCGCTCTACACCGACGACGCCGACATCCTCGGCCGGCTCAACGACACCGCCAAGAAAGAGTTCGCGGAACTGATGGGCCAGGGCGACCGGTATCTGCGCCGCCATCTCGAAGCGCTCCGTGAACACGGTCTGGTGCGCGACGACACCGACGTACACCATCAGCAATACGCCTTGTTGGCGACATCCAACGGGTTCTTCACGGCCGAGGCGCTGCTGTCCGACCGCGCCCCGGACACCCTGGAGGTACGCGCCGACATTCTCGCCCGAACCATCCGAAGCGCGCTGGAGGTGTCAGCGGACGGCGGATCAGGTTCCGGTGGCCCGGATTCCGGTCCGGGCTCCGACCTGGGCTCCGGTCCGGGCTCCGGGTCCGGATGCGGTCCGGATGCCGCTTCCGCCCGTATGCGCGTCGCGGCGGCTGCGGCCGCTCCCGAAATCATCGCCTGCTACGAGCATTTCACCGAGCTCTGCGCTCAGGAGATGCGCCGGCAGATACGTGACTGAGGGTGTGCTGTGCACGCAGTGCGGCGTACTCGGCGCGACGGACTCAGTGCAGTGCATTCCCGCAGCGGATTCGGATTCGGAATCGTGCGGTCGTGCAGTCGTGCAGTCGTGCAGTGAATTCATGCAGGGAGCTCGTGCGGTGGGCTCCATGGGCTCGATTGCATGATGCCGGCCCCCCCCCGGGGCCGATTCCGCATAACTGACTTCCCGGCCACAGGATGCTCAAGCGCGTCCTGCGGCAAGAACCGAGCCACATCCAAGTCCAGGTCCGCCCGGATTCCTACCCGGACTCCCGGACCCGCTCCCAACCCGGAGGAGATCGAAAGATGTCGGCATTATCCAGCTCCCCGTTCGCTGCGCACGTCGGGAAACACCCGGGCGAGCCGAATGTGATGGAGCCGGCGCTGCTCACCGACCCGTTCACGGGCTATGGCGCGCTGCGCGAGCAGGCCCCGGTCGTACGGGGCCGGTTCATGGACGACTCACCGGTCTGGTTCGTGACACGCTTCGAGGAGGTCCGCCAAGTCCTGCGCGACCAGCGGTTCGTGAACAATCCGGCCTCGCCGCCCCTGGCCCTGTCGGCCGAGGAGAACCCGCTGACCAGGCTGATGGACATGCTGGGTCTCCCGGAGCATCTCCGCGTCTACATGCTCGGGTCGATTCTCAACTACGACGCCCCCGACCACACCCGGCTGCGCCGTCTGGTGTCGCGCGCGTTCACGGCCCGGAAGATCACCGATCTGCGGCCGCGTGTCGAGCAGATCGCCGACGAACTGCTGGCCCGGCTCCCCGAATACGCCGAGGACGGCGTCGTCGATCTCATCCAGCACTTCGCCTACCCCCTGCCGATCACCGTCATCTGCGAACTGGTCGGCATACCCGAAGCGGACCGTCCGCAGTGGCGGGAGTGGGGTACCGACCTCCTCTCGATGGACCCGGACCGACTCGGCTCAACGTTCCCGGCGATGATCGAGCACATCCATCAGATGGTCCGGGAGCGGCGCGGCGCGCTCACCGATGATCTGCTCAGCGAGCTGATCCGTACCCATGACGACGACGGCGGCCGGCTCAGCGACGTCGAGATGGTCACCATGATCCTCACGCTCGTCCTCGCCGGTCACGAGACCACCGCCCACCTCATCAGCAACGGCACAGCGGCGCTGCTCACCCATCCCGGCCAGCTGCGCCTGCTCAAGGACGACCCGGCCCTGCTCCCCCGGGCCGTCCATGAGCTGATGCGCTGGTGCGGGCCCGTGCAGATGACCCAGCTGCGCTACGCGGCCGCCGACGTGGACCTCGCCGGTACGCGGATCCACAAGGGCGACGCCGTACAACTCCTCCTGGTTTCGGCGAACTTCGACCCCCGCCACTACACCGACCCCGATCGTCTCGATCTGACGCGACACCCCGCCGGCCACGCCGAGAACCATGTGGGTTTCGGCCACGGTGCGCATTACTGCCTCGGCGCCACCCTCGCCAAGCAGGAGGGCGAAGTCGCGTTCGGCAAACTGCTCGCGCACTACCCGGAGGTGTCCCTGGGCATCGAACCGGAACGCCTGGAGCGGTTGCCGCTGCCCGGCAACTGGCGGCTGAATTCCCTGCCGTTGCGGCTGGGGTGAGGGCACGCCGCGCTCGTACGCGCGGGGCGTGGTGCACAGAGCGATCCGGGGCGAAGGCCTCTTGAGCGCCCCGGTCCCTCTGCCGCTAGCCCATACGGACAGCGGACCGTGCGGACAACTCGGCTGTGCGGATAGCACGGCTGTGCGGGCAGCACCGCTGTCCGGGCAGCGGACCCGGTGGGGCAGTCGTCCCGCCAGGTCCGTACGGGCCCTCTGCCGTCGCTCATGATCGGCAGCGGGTCGTACGTGCCGCAGTTCCGGTACTACACCGTCACGTAGTAGGGGACCAGCTTCTTGGGCGCGCGTAAACGCTCCCGGCCGTGAGCGGGTCCTGGGCACGGCTTGCCCTCAGCCGGCCCGGCTTGCCTTCAGCGAGTACATGAGGGGGATGCGGGGGCGGTCGCCGGGGAAGCGGTGGTAGCCGTCGGCGTTGCGGCGTAGTGCGGCGAAGCGCTGGAACATCGTCATGTCGTGTTCGTGCAGGAAGTCGATGCGCAGGCCGGTGCCGGCCAGGGCCGAGACGACATCGCCGAGTGGGTGCTGCCATTCGACGCTGCGGTTGTTCACCGTCGGGGCGTCGAAGTCCGTGTAGGTACCGGGAGTTTCCTCCACCCAGGCGTCACGGCTGAAGTAGTCGTGGACGAGGCGCGAGCCGGTCTCGTCGTCCAAGGCGTCGCACAACGGGTGGAATTCGGCGAGGTAGAGGAAGCCGCCGGGGGCGACGAGGGAGGCCGCGGTGTCGGCCCAGCGCTCGAGGTCCGGGAGCCAGTTGAGGGCGCCGATGCCGGTGTAGACGATGTCGTACGCGGTGTCGGGGACGGCTTCGGCGGCGTCGTAGACATCGGCTGTGACGAACGCCGCGCGGTCGGGGCCGTAGCCGAGTTCGGCGGCCAGTTCGCGGGCGGTTTCGACGGCGGGTTCGGAGAAGTCCAGGCCGACGACGCGGGCCGCGCCGCGGTGGGCCCAGGAGAGGGTGTCCTGGCCGAAGTGGCACTGGAGGTGGAGGAGGGAGCGGCCGGTGACATCCCCGACCTCTGCGACCTCGAAGTCACGGAGTACGTCGCGGGCCCGGCGGAATCCGTCCTGGTCGTAATAATCACTCGCGGTGTGGATGGCGACGCGCTCGTCCCACTTCGCGCGATTGGCCTCCCGCCAGTCGTCGGGGCCGGTGTGTCTTCGCATACGGCGAAGTTATCCACAGCCTTGTGGCCCTCGCCAACGGATTTCCGGCGCCGGGCGCAGAATGGGCCCATGACTGACGAGACGACCGCAGACCCAGGCCACGCCACCTCTCCGACCCCTTCGACGACCGACACCCACCCCACGACGGGGACACGGACGGGCTTCGCCGACCCGATAGCGGGAGCGGACGGATCGGCGAAGCACTCGACTGGCTCGGCGGGCTCCAGCGGCACGGACGCCGCGATGCCGGACTGGGAGAAGCGCTTCCGTGCACCGCGGATCGGGCTGCCGGACTGGGCCGAGGACGCCCCGGACCGTTCCCTGTTCGTCTCGAACGCCACCGGCACCTTCGAGCTGTACGCGTGGGACCGGGCAACCGGCAGTCAGCGGCAGGCCACGGACCGTCCGAACGGCACGACGGACGGGACGCTGTCGCCGGACGGCCGGTGGATCTGGTGGTTCTCGGACACCGACGGGGACGAGTTCGGCGTCTGGATGCGGCAGCCGTTCGAGGGCGGCGCCGATGAGCCGGCCACTCCGGGGCTCGCCGCCTCGTATCCGGGAGGGCTGGCGATCGGCCGGGACGGGACGGCGGTCGTCGGGTGCTCCACGGACGAGGAGGGCTCGACGGTCCATGTCGTACGGCCCGGGGAGCCGCCGGTGGAGATCTACCGGCACCGCGAGTCGGCGGGCGTCGGCGATCTCTCGCACGACGGGTCGCTCATCGCCCTCGAGCACACCGAGCACGGCGATGCGATGCACTCCGCGATCCGTGTCGTACGGCCCGACGGCTCCACGGTCGCGGAGCTGGACGACACCAACGGCGGGACCGAGGAGCTGGGCCTGTCGGTGATGGGTTTCGCACCGGTGGACGGGGATGCCCGGCTGCTGGTGGGGCACCAGCGGCGGGGCCGTTGGGAGCCGATGCTCTGGGATCCGCTGACCGGGACGGAGACCGCGCTGGAGATCGACCTCCCGGGAGATGTGGGTGCCGACTGGTATCCCGACGGTTCGGCGCTGCTGGTGGAGCACGAGTACCAGGCACGGAGCGAGCTGTGGCGCTATGAGCTGGGTACGCCGGGTGGTGCTGCGGGCGGTGCCACTGACGCGGCTGCCGCGGCCGGCCGGTCTCTGCTGACGCGGGTCGAGACCCCGGCCGGCACGGTCTCGGGCGCGACGGCGCGGCCGGACGGAGCGGTGGAGTTCCTGTGGTCGTCGGCGGCGCAGCCTCCCGAGGTGCGTTCGACGAGCGGCAAGGTCGTGCTGGACCCGCCCGGTATGAAGGCGCCCGGGTCGGTGCCGGTGCGGGACGTGTGGGTGGAGGGCCCCGGCGGCCGCATCCATGCGCTGGTGCAGCAGCCAGCTGGCGAGGGCCCCTTCCCGACGGTCTTCGACATACACGGCGGTCCGACCTGGCACGACAGTGACGCCTTCGCCTCGTCGCCCGCGGCCTGGGTGGACCACGGCTTCGCGGTCGTACGCGTCAACTACCGCGGCTCGACCGGCTACGGCCGTGCCTGGACGGATGCGCTCAAGCACCGCGTCGGGCTGATCGAGCTGGAGGACATCGCCGCGGTGCGCGAGTGGGCGGTCTCGTCCGGGCTGGCGGATCCGGAGCGACTGGTACTGGCGGGCGGTTCATGGGGCGGGTATCTGACGCTGCTCGGGCTCGGTACGCAGCCGGACGCCTGGGCGGTGGGCCTGGCGGCGGTCCCGGTCGCGGACTATGTCACGGCGTACAACGACGAGATGGAAGCCCTCAAGGCGATGGACCGGACCCTGCTGGGCGGCACCCCCGAGGAGGTCCCTGAGCGCTTCGAGGCGTCATCGCCGCTGACGTATGTGGACGCGGTGCGGGCACCGGTCTACATCTCCGCGGGCGTCAACGACCCACGCTGCCCGATCCAGCAGGTGGAGAACTACGTCCAGCGGCTGGAGGGCCGCACCCATCCGCACGAGGTCTACCGCTACGACGCCGGACACGGCTCCCTGGTCGTGGAGGAACGAATCAAGCAGGTCCGCCTGGAACTCGACTTCGCCCAGCGGTATGTGATCGACAAGAGGTAGGGGGCTGAAGGGTGCCGGGAGGGGCGGCGGGGGGCCCTCGTTGGGGGTGCCCTGTGGGTCGGGCGCTGCGCGGGGTGACCCGCCGGGTCGGGCGCTGCGCGGGGTGACCCGCCGGGTCGGGCGCTGCACGGGGTGCCCCTGGGACGGGCGCTGCACGGGGTGACCGTGGGGCGGGTGCTGTGCGTGGGGTGGTCTGTGGCTCGGTGCGGCGCCGGGTGCCCCGTGGCTCGGCGGGGAGCGGGGTGCGCGGCGGGAGCGGGGGCTCCGCGGGAGGGGGACTCCGCGGGAGGGGGTGTCGCGTGCCCCGAGGCACTCCGCCGCGTGCAGGAGGGGGCCGCGTCGGAACAGAGGGCCACGTCGGTCCGGGGGCCCGGCCGGAACTGGCGCTGCGGTGGGGTGGCCCGTGGGAGCGGTACGCCACGGGCGCGGCGGAGTGTCTCGTGGGAGCACTCGTGGGAACGGTGCTCCAGGGCAGGATGGGGCCGGGTGTCTCTGGGCGGTGCCCTGTGACTGGGTGGCCTGTGGACCGGTGCCCTTTGGGCGGGTGTCCCGCGGCCTGGTGCCCCGGGACTGGGTGACCTGCGGCTGGGTGATCTGCGGGCCGGGGCATCGCTGGCGGGTCCAGGCTGGCGGGTTCCCCATGGGCGGGATCCCGCAGTCGGACGCTGGCGGGTGACCCATGGGAGGCGGGGTCCCGCAGTCGCTTGCGGCTGGACGCCGGCCGGGTAGCCCGTGGGAGGAGGGGCCACTGGCCCTCGGTCGCAGCCGCGGGCTGGCAACCGAGGGCCTCAGGTGGTGTGGGGAGGGGGTGGGGCGGGGGCGGGGCGGGGACGATCAAGCTGCGGCGTGATGAGCCGTGTGATGAGCCAGAGCCGCATGAGGGTCGCTGCCCTCGCTGGTGGTGTGGTCGGTGTGCACGGTCGCGGCCGCGAGCCGGGGGACGGCGTGGATGAGGGCGTGCTCTGCGGTGACGGCGAGTGCGTGGGCCTGCACCACGGTCAGACGGGCGTCGACGACGATATCCGCCTCGGCGCGCAACGTATGGCCGATCCAGCGCATGCGGACCTGTCCGACGCCGCGGACGCCGTCGACCGCGCGCAGTGCGGTCTCGGCCGCGTCGATGAGGCCGGGGTCGACGCAGTCCATCAGCCGCCGGTAGACCTCCCTGGCGGCGTCCCGCAGCACCATGAGAATGGCGACGGTGATCAGCAGGCCGATGAGGGGGTCGGCCGCCCGCCAGCCGAGAGCCGAGCCGCCCGCGCCCAGCAGGACGGCGAGGGAGGTGAAGCCGTCGGTACGGGCGTGCAGGCCGTCGGCGACGAGTGCGGCCGAGCCGATTTTGCGGCCGGTGCGGATGCGGAAGCGGGCCACCCACTCGTTGCCGATGAACCCGATCACGGCGGCCGCGGCCACGGCCCACAGGTGGGTGACATCGCGGGGGTTCAGCAGCCGGTCCACGGCCTCGTAGCCGGCCACGGCCGAGGAGACGGCGATCGTCAGCACGATGACGATCCCCGCGAGGTCCTCGGCCCGTCCGTATCCGTAGGTGTAGCGGCGGTTCGCGGCCCGGCGCCCGAGGACGAAGGCGATGCCCAGCGGTACGGCGGTCAGCGCGTCGGCGGCGTTGTGGATCGTGTCGCCGAGCAGCGCCACCGACCCTGACAGCGCGACGACCACCAGCTGGATCACGCTGGTCAGGCCCAGGATGCCGAGCGAGAGCCACAGCGTGCGCAGGCCCTCGCGGGAGGTCTCCATCGCGGCGTCGATCTTGTCCATGGCCGCATGGCTGTGCGGGGTGACGAGGTGGGCGAGCCGGTGCCGGATCCGCGCCCAGTGACCGGAGGGGTGGGAGGGGTGGGCCTGGTGATGGCCACGGCGGTGGTGGTCATGGTGGTGGTGACCGTGGTGGGCAGTGCCTGGCTGCTCGTGATCAGCGCGGTCGGGCTGTACCTGCTCGTGACCAGCGTGATCGGCCTGTACCTGGTCGTGACCAGCGCACTCGGCACGCGCGGACGTGTCGTCGTGCCCGTCGCCGTGCCCGTGTTCAAAGTCCTGGTCATGGTCATGGTCGTGACCGTGGTCGTGGTCACCGTGACCGTGGTCGTGGTGGTGGTCGCCGTGGGCGTGATCATGGCCGTGCGGGTGGGTGCCTTTACCTGCCATATGGCCTACCGTGGCACGCCGATTCCATTGCGGCTACTGCCGTGATACGCCCTCTGACCAGGTGCAACACCGTTGCAGGAGCGGAGGAGCCGCCGAGTTCAGGCCTTCCCGGCCCGCGCCGCCTCGCCCCGACCCTCGTCCTGTCCCGCGGCCGGTCCCTCACCCTGCGCCTCGCCCCGGTCCGCGCCCTGGTCCGTGCCCCGCGCCTCGCCCCGGTCCGCGCACCGCTCACCGGCCTTGCCTTCCCCCTGGGGCACGTCCCCGGCCGCCGCGTCCCCGCCCCCGGCCTGACGCTCGCCCGGTTCCCCGGCCCGAGACGCGTCCCCGCCCCCGTCCCCGTCCCCCTCCGGCACGATCCCCAGCGCCGCGTCCTTGGCGGCTTCGGCATCGCGGCGGAAGAGGCGGAACCACATGAAGACGACGAAGCCGGCGAAGACGAACCACTCGCCGGTGTAGCCGAGGTTCTGGAAGGCCTTGAGGTCCAGGCCGCTGCCCTCGGCGGCGGCCGGGGGGACGGCGCGCAGCGGTGCCTGGGCGTCGGTGAGCGTGATCCAGGCGTCGTAGACCTCGTACGGCACGATGTTGACCAGCGACGCCGCGCTGATCATGCCGAGCTGGCCCTGCGGCAGCCCGCCGCCGGCCTGGACGCCGTCGGTGCCCTGGTTCTCGGAGGCCTGGAGCGCTCCGGTGACCGTCACCTCGCCCTTGGGCGGCGCGGGCACCCTCGCCGTGGCGGCCTTCGCACCGGCGTCACCGGGCAGCCAGCCCCGTACGACCGGCAGCGCCTTGCCGCTGTCCGTGCGCAGCAGGTTGAGGACGTAGAAGCCCTGCTGCCCGCCGTGCCGGTCCTTCAAGGTACGGCCCGGTACGAGCAGTTGGTGGGCGGTGTCGTAGTGCCCGCGGGCGCTGGTCTGCCGTCCTGAGGTGACCGTGTTGACGGGCAGCAGATCGGCCAGCGGCCGGGCCGCGGCGGTCTTGGCCCGCGCCGAGCGGTCCTCCTGCTGCTGGTGGTTGTCGACGCGGTCCTCGAAGCGGCTCAGCTGCCAGCTGCCCATGAAGAGGCAGAGCGGAATCGCCAGTACGGCGAACACGTTGATTCCCCACCACCGCGGGGTCAGCAGGAACCGGTACACACCATCAAAGGTACGGGGCCCGTACGGCGGGGCCGCACCGCCCCCTCCGCCGGCGCTTGCCCCTGCCGCCGGGTTCTGGGCCGTCGGCTGCTACGAGGACGCCAGCGCCTCGGTGCGGTACACCGTTCCGGCGCAGGCATCCGTGACCTTGGCATCGGCCGCGGCCGGCTCGCCGGCCTCCGGCGTATGGCTGAGAACGATTCCACCGGGCGCGCCACCGCCCCCGGCGCCCTCCTCGCCGCCCGCCTGACCGCCGCCGTCACCCGTTGCCGGGGTCCCGGCGTCCGGGGACTGGCCGGGGTCCTTGGAGGGGTCGGGGGTCGGTGAGGGACCGGGACTGACGCATCCGCTGGTGCCGCCGCCGGACTGCGGGATCCAGGCGAACTTGACCTCGTAGGCCTGCCCCGGCTTGAGGACCAGCTGGTCAGGGGTGGTGGCAGGGTCGGGCAGGCCGGTGGCCTCGTCGCCCGAGGTGTGGTCGACGACGTGGATGTGGTCGGGGTTGGTGGAGCCCTGCGCGACCAGGCCGACGCTGCCGCCGCCCTCGACGGAGCATGCGGCGGCGGAGGTGTTGACCACCCGGAACGTGCCGTAGACGCGGCCCGCGGAGTCCGCCGAGCCGACCGTGCTGGTGCCCTGGCCGAGCTGGTCGCGCCCGCAGACCGGCGAGGTGACGTCCATGGTCTCGTCGGGGGCGGGGCTGCCGGCGCCCGCACCGGGGCCCGCGCCGTTCTTCCCCCTGGCCTTGCCCGTGTCCGCCGGCTTGCCCTCGTCCGGCGCCGCGCCACCCGGCTCGGTCGGCTGCGGGCCGGTCTGCTCGGTGCCTTCGCCGTGTGCGCCCCCGCTGACGCCCTGGGCGGGCCGGCTGCTCGCCGCGCCGGCGGACCGCCGGTCGGAGCTGTCGGAGAGGTTGGCGACGTGGACCATGGCGGGGATGGACGTACCACCGAGCAGCAGCGCGGCCGCCGCGCCCAGGACCACATGCCGACGGCGCTGACGGCGGGCGGGCACCGCGCGGCGCAGCTGGTCCAGTGCGTCCGGCGACGGTTCGAGGGCGCCGGCACGGGACTGGAGCAGCCGCCGCAGATCGTCCTCGCCGCCGAAGCCGCCGGTGGGGTGGCTTCGGCCGTGGCCGTGACCATCGCCGTCACCGGGGCCGTCGCCCGTGCCGCCGGCCTGCGCCTCGCTGCCGTACGCATGGCTGCCGTACGCATGGCTGTCGGCGTCGTCACCGGCGTCTGCTCCGCCTCCGGGGGCGGCCGTTGTTCCCTGCGTGCCGGTGGGTGCTCCGACGGCAGCGGACGCGGCGTCCTGCGGGCCGGCCGCCGCTTCGGCCGTCTCGGCCGTCTCGACCGGTGCTCCGTCGGCGACACCGATGTCATCGATGTCGCAGATGTCACCGTCGTTGCCGGATTCCTGGCCGGAATCCTGGCCGGAATCCTGGCCGGATTTCGCGCCCTGCCCGGACGTGATGCCCCGTCGGCGGCCCTCCCCCGGTTCGCCGCCCGGGTGCCCCTGCGCCTCACGTGCCGCATACGGCCCACGCGCCGGCTCGCCGGGAGCCCCATGGGCCCCGGCCGCCTCGTCGGGACGGCCGTACGGAGCGCCGCCTCCGTGTGCCGCGTCGCACCGGGCGAGTCCGGTGCCGCGTGCGCCGCTCCGGCTCATCGGGTCGAGCGCCGTGCTCGAATTGCCGGGGGTGCGCGGGGAGATCGCCCCGCGAGGCGTCCTCGGGTGGGTCGGTCCGTTCAACGTGCCCGGGTGGATCGGTGCGTTCGACGTGCCCGGGTGGGTCGGTCCGTTCACTGTGCTCGGGTGGATCGGTCCGTTCGGCGTGCTCGGGTGGGTCGGGTTGCTCGCGCCATGCGAGCCACCCGATGCGAACGGGTCGTACCGGCCGGACGTGGTGCCACTCATGCCGGAGCCTCCATCGCGACGCGGAGCGCCGCGATGCCCCGCGACCCGTAGGCCTTGACGGAGCCGAGCGATATGCCCAGCGTCTGGGCCACCTGCACCTCGGTCATATCCGCGAAATAGCGCAGCACCAGCACTTCACGCTGCCGGCGCTGGAGACCGCGCATCGCCTGGATCAACTGGTCCCGCTCCAGCAGGTCGTAGGCGCCCTCCTCGGCGCTCGCCATGTCGGGCATCGGCTTGGAGAGCAGCTTGAGCCCGAGGATGCGGCGGCGCAGCGCGGAGCGCGAGAGGTTGACGACCGTCTGCCGGAGATAGGCGAGGGTCTTCTCGGGTTCGCGCACCCGTCCGCGCGCGGAGTGCACGCGGATGAAGGCTTCCTGGACGACGTCCTCACAGGAGGCGGTGTCGTCGAGGAGCAGTGCGGCGAGACCGAGCAGGGAGCGGTAGTGCGCGCGGTAGGTCTCGGTGAGGTGGTCGACTGTGGTGCCCGCTGCCATCGCGTCGTCAGTGTCCCCACGCTGAGGAGGAATCTGCGCGGGACGCGTGGTGGGCCAGGGAGCGATCACTGGCATGCCCCCGGACGCAAGGGGACGCGGCGGGCGCACTGTTGCGCCTGCTGCCCCTGCCGGGGCGACGGTGAATCCGAGTACCTCTGCCACGCCTGTTGGACACGCTTCCCCCCACAAGGGTTGTACGCGCAAGGCACCGCTTTTGACGATGCATCAAATGCCCTCATGCGTACCAGCTCTTCCTGAATGCCCTAATTACCCCGACGCAAATACCCCGATTTACCCGGGGCCCCACCCTGCGGCCCGCGGACATCCCGGACCACCTGTGAGGGCGGCCACAAAGACGCTCCCCGCCCAACTGCCGGTTGCAGTGCGACGGGGAGCGAATGGTCGAACAGATCGTCAGCCCAGATCAAGAGGTTTGGACCGGCAATTCGCTCACAGGATCTTCACACGCCCCACAAAGTATCTCCCAGGAGCTCAGCGCACGACGGCCGATCCCGCCAAGTCGCCCCCACAGCATGGCCGGAGCCCCTGTCGGCATCCTCGCAGCCCTTGTCGGCATTTTCGCAGCCCCTGTCAGAACCCCTGACGGAGCCCGCCGGGCAACCCCGGCGCCGGATTCCCGGCCGCGGCCGGACCTATCCCCGTAGGTCCGCCGCCACCAGCTCGCCCACCTGCGCCGTGTTCAGCGCCGCGCCCTTGCGCAGATTGTCCCCGCAGACGAACAGCTCCAGCGCCCGCGGATCGTCCATCGAGCGCCGCACCCGCCCGACCCAGGTCGGATCCGTGCCGACGACATCGGCGGGGGTGGGGTACTCGCCGACGGCCGGGTCGTCGCTGAGGACGACCCCGGGGGCCGCGGCCAGGATCTCGTGCGCACCACCGACCGAGACCTCGTTCTCGAACCGGGCGTGCACGGTCAGCGAGTGCGTGGTGATCACCGGCACCCGCACACAGGTCGCGGTGACCGGCAGGTCCGGCAGCCCCAGGATCTTGCGGGACTCGTTACGGATCTTGAGCTCCTCGGAGGACCAGCCGTCCTCCTGGAGCGAGCCGGCCCAGGGCACGACGTTGAGCGCGATCGGCGCCGGGAACGGCCCCAGCGTGTCCCCGACGGCCCGCCGCACATCGCCGGGCGCGCACCCCAGCTCCGTACCGGACACCGCGGACAGCTGCGCCCGCAAGGTGTCGACACCGGCCTTACCGGTTCCGGAAACGGCTTGGTACGAGGAGACGATCAGCTCGCTCAGCCCGTACTCGGCATGCAGCGCACCCAGCGCGACGATCATCGAGAGCGTCGTGCAGTTGGGGTTGGCGATGATGCCGCGCGGCCGTACCCGTGCGGTGTGCGCATTGACCTCGGGTACGACGAGCGGCACGTCCGGGTCCATCCGGAACGCGCCGGAGTTGTCCACGACCACCGCGCCCTTGGACACCGCGACCGGTGCCCACTGCGCGGCGACCTCGTCGGGGACGTCGAACATCGCGACATCGATGCCCTCGAAGGCATCCTCGCTCAGCGCGACGACCTCGACCTCGGCGCCCCGCACGGTCAGCTTGCGGCCGGCCGAACGGGGCGAGGCGATCAGCCGGATCTCGCCCCAGATGTCGGCCCGCTCGGACAGGATGCCGAGCAGGACCGAGCCGACGGCGCCGGTGGCGCCGACGACGGCGAGATGCGGCTTGGCGGCCGTACGGGCGTCCGCCCACGCCGTGTCAGCGAGGGACGGACGGCCCGCCTCGGCCGGAATCATCGGCCGGTGCCGCCATAGACCACGGCCTCGTCACTGTCGGTGTCGAGACCGAAGGCGGTGTGCACGGCGCGAACGGCCTCGTTGACGTCATCGGCACGGGTGACGACCGAGATGCGGATCTCGGAGGTCGAGATGAGCTCGATGTTCACGCCCGCGTTCGACAGCGCCTCGAAGAACGTCGCCGTGACGCCCGGGTTGGTCTTCATGCCCGCGCCGACCAGCGAGATCTTGGCGATCTGGTCGTCGTAGCGCAGCGAGTCGAAGCCCACCGCCGCACGGGTCTTCTCCAGGGCCGCGACGGCCTTGCGGCCCTCGGCCTTCGGCAGCGTGAAGGAGATGTCGGTCAGACCGGTCGACGCGGCGGACACGTTCTGCACGACCATGTCGATATTGACCTCGGAGTCCGCGATCGCACGGAAGATGCGCGCGGCCTCGCCCGGCTTGTCCGGGACTCCGACGACCGTGACCTTCGCCTCGGAGGTGTCATGTGCGACGCCCGAGATGATTGCCTGCTCCATCGGCTGGTCCCCTTGCGGTTCGTTGCTGACCCATGTGCCCTTCAGCCCCGAGAACGAGGAGCGGACGTGGATCGGGATGTTGTATCGGCGTGCGTACTCGACGCAACGGTGCAGCAGCACCTTGGATCCGGAGCTGGCCAGCTCCAGCATGTCCTCGAAGGAGATCCAGTCGATCTTCCGGGCCTTCTTCACGACCCGGGGGTCGGCGGTGAAGACACCGTCCACATCGGTGTAGATCTCACAGACATCGGCGTCCAGGGCGGCCGCCAGCGCGACGGCGGTCGTGTCCGACCCACCGCGCCCCAGGGTCGTGATGTCCTTCTTGTCCTGGGACACGCCCTGGAACCCGGCGACGATGGCGATGTTGCCCTCGTCGACGGACGTCTTGATGCGGCCCGGCGTGACGTCGATGATCCGTGCCTTGTTGTGCACGGAATCGGTGATGACGCCGGCCTGGCTGCCCGTGAAGGACTGCGCCTCATGGCCGAGGTTTTTGATCGCCATCGCCAGCAGGGCCATGGAGATCCGCTCTCCGGCGGTCAGCAGCATGTCGAACTCGCGCCCCGACGGAATCGGGGACACTTCCTGCGCGAGATCGATCAGCTCGTCCGTCGTGTCGCCCATCGCCGAAACCACTACGACAACCTGGTTGCCGTTCTTCTTGGCTTCGACGACTCGCTTGGCAACGCGCTTGATGCCCTCGGCATCCGCAACGGATGAGCCGCCGTACTTCTGCACGACAAGGCCCACGTGCGCTCCTCGCAACTGTCTCTTCGGGAGTTTCCTCCCGGACCCCCGGAAATGGGGGTACTGCGGTCGGCTCAGTCTAACGAGCAAGCGGAGTCCGCCCTGCTGATACCACATCGTGAGACCTGAGACTCACTGGTTGATCACTGATTCTCACCGTGATCACCTGTCCCGTGAGTTTCACGTCCCGAGGCGGCTCCACAAGGCGCACCGTTGCGCCTGCCCGGCGAGCACATGCCCGCTTCTGGCCGGTACACACGAAAACGTAACCCAGGTCACAAGGTCCGGGCGCGGCGAGAGGCGCACGGGGCGGACGGCACGGGGCGCGCCGCACAGAGCGCGGGCAGCGGCGCGGGAGCCGGTCCAACGCCCGTCAGCGGGCGGCTGGGGCCCGGTCAGGCACCCCGGCGGCCCCTCCCCCGGCTCACACCCCCCGCAGCCCCAGCGGCCCGGCGATCTCCGCCGCCATGACCTTCCCGGCCTCCTCGGCGAGCCGCTCCTCGTCGCCGGAGACGTCGCTGTCGGTGTCCAGGCCGTCCAGCTCGACCAGCGGCTGGTCGAGGCGTACGTGGGCGACCAGCGACTGGAGCGCACGCAGTGCGGCCGAGGCGGTCGGTCCCCAGTTGGACAGGTAGGAGAACTGCCACCACCACAGGGCCTCGCTGATCCGGCCCGCCCGGTAGTGCGCGAGGCCGTGCCGCAGATCGGTGATGATGTCGGCCAGGTCGTCGGAGATCCGGCTGGCGACCGGCTCGCTGCGCGGCACATACGGGTCGAAGACCTCGGAGTAGACGTCCACCGGGTCGAGCAGGGTCGCAAAGCGCTCGCGGAGCTCGTCGACGTCCGGCTCCGGGCCGGTGTCCGGCTCGTAGCGCTCGTCGGGGACGAAGTCCTCGTGGGCGCCCAGACGGCCGCCGGTGAGCAGCAGCTGGGAGATCTCCAGCAGCAGGAAGGGGACCGCGCTGTCCGGCTCGTCGCCCTTGGCGACCTCCGTCACCGCGACGATGAAACTCTCGATCGAGTCGGAGATCGATACGGCGAAGTCGTCCGGGTCCTGTGTCGCGTTGTGCAGCGTGGCATCAGACATCGAGAAGTCTCCTCCCTTCGAAGGCCCGCCCGAGCGTGACCTCGTCCGCGTACTCCAGATCGCCACCGACCGGCAGCCCGCTCGCCAGCCGTGTCACTCTCAGGCCCATGGGCTTGATCATGCGGGCCAGATACGTGGCCGTGGCCTCGCCCTCCAGATTCGGGTCGGTGGCCAGAATCAGCTCGGTGACGGTGCCGTCGGCGAGCCTGGCCAGCAGTTCCCTGATCCGCAGGTCGTCGGGGCCCACGCCCTCGATCGGGCTGATCGCCCCGCCGAGGACGTGGTAGCGGCCGCGGAACTCACGCGTCCGCTCGATCGCCACGACGTCCTTGGGCTCCTCCACGACGCAGATGACCGCCGGATCACGCCTCGGGTCCAGGCAGACCCGGCACTGCTCCTCCTGCGCCACATTGCCGCAGGTGCCGCAGAACCGGACCTTCGCCTTGACCTCCATCAGCGCGTTCGCGAGCCGGCGGACATCGGTCGGCTCGGCCTGAAGAATGTGGAAGGCGATCCGCTGCGCGCTCTTGGGACCGACGCCGGGCAGCCTGCCCAACTCGTCGATCAGGTCCTGGACCACGCCTTCATACACGGAACGTCTTCTTTCTCTTCTGCCGTGCTGCGTACGCTAGTTGGCTACTCCTCAGAAGGGGAGACCCGGGATTCCGCCACCGCCCAGACCCTGGGCGAGCGGACCGAGCTTCTGCTGCTGCAACTGCTGGGCGCTGGCGTTGGCGTCCCGGACCGCCGCCAGCACGAGGTCGGCGATCGTCTCGGCGGTCTCCTCGGCGGAGTCGGTGTCGACCGCCTTGGGGTCGATGACCAGGCCCTGGAGCTCACCGGAGCCGGTCACCGTCGCCTTGACCAGACCGCCGCCCGCAGAACCCTCGACGGGTGTCTCCGCCAGCTCCTGCTGGGCGGCCGCGAGGTCCTGCTGCATCTTCTGGGCCTGCTGAAGCAGCTGCTGCATATTGGGCTGACCACCGGGGATCACGACGTGACTCCTGCCATACGACAACGTTTGTGCGGTAGCCCGAGCCTACGTGTTTCACGTCCCCCGCGCCCTACGCCGTAGGGAGGAGCACGGGTGTACGCCTGGTGTACGCCCGCTTACGGGCCCACCGGCTCTCCGCCCCCTTGGCCGGCCTCGTCGCGCGCCACCCACGCGGTGGTGTGCGCCGGCTACTCGTTGTTGAACTCCTCCACCACCGTCGCGCCGAGTTCGCGCACGATCAGGTCGTGCCCGCTGAGCGCGGAGTCGACGAGATCGGGGTCGTCCTCGGCCGGCATGTCGTATTCGATCGACGTCGGCGGGGGCTCCGGCGGCGGGTACGAGGCCTCCGCCGCGGGCCCGCCCTGGCCGCCGCCCGCGGACGCCGACGAGGAGACGGCCTCCCGCGCCATCCGGGCGCCCTGGCTGCCGCCGGCACTGCCGCTGCCGCCGCCCGCTCCGGCGCCGCCCTGCCCGTACTGGCTCCCGGACGACGGGGAGGCCGACGGGCCGCCCTGCGGGGGCGGGGACTGCGGACCGCTCTGCGGCGGCGCGGCGGGCGCACCGCCGCCGAAGCCGCCTCCACTGCCGCCGAAGCCGCCACCGCCGCTACGGGGAGCGCCACCGGCCGGCGGATTGGCGCCGCCCGACGGGTCGACGATCGCCTCGACCCGCCACTGCACCTGGAACCGCTCGGCCAGCACGTCCTTGAGGACGTCCTCGCTTCCGCCGTTGGCGAAGCTGTCGCGGGCACCGGCATTGGGGAAGCCGATCTGGAGCGTCGTGCCGTCGAAGCCGGAGACCTGGGCGTTCTGGCTCAGCAGGATCCACGTGAAACGACGGCGGGCCTTCACCGCGTCCAGGATGTCCGGCCACATCTGCCGCACCTGGGCGGCGCCCTGTGCCGCCCCCGGGGCAGCCCCGGGGGCCGCTCCGGGCTGCGGCTGCGGGGACACGGGCGCGGACGCGGGCGGTCCGGGCGCGGGCTCGGTCGGCGCTGCGGGGGCCGCGCTCTGCGGGGCCTGTCCGCCCTGGCCCGGGGCCACGGCCGTGGGCCAGCCGCCGGGCTGCCGCCCGGCGCCGGGGCCGCTGCCGCCCTCATTGCCGCCACCGGCGGGGCCCCTGCCCGTGCTTCCGGGCCAGGCTCCGGGCCGCGCGGCCGCGGCCTCCCGGCCACCGCCCTGCGCTCCGGCCTGCGCTCCGGCCTGCGCTCCGCCCTCCGGTGCCTCCGCGGGACCGCCCCGGGGCGCCTCCGCGCCTCCGCCGTCGCCCCGCTGCTGCTCCCCGCCGGGCCCGGCCACCGGCCCACCGGACGCCTCCGCACCGGCCGTCGGCGCAGCGGGAACGGGAGCCGCCGGAGCGGCCGGAGCCGGGGCAGCCTGGGCCGGCGCCGTCGGAGCCCCCGCACCGCCGCTCGCCGCGCCCCGCACCGCCGCACGCGCGGCGGCCGGCCCGGACGGCCCGGCCGGCATCGCCGGATGCGCCTCCGGCCCCGGTACATAGCCGGCCGCGGGCCCGCCACCGGACGCCACCACGGGCGCCGGCCCCGTCCCGGGGTCTGTCCCGGGGCCCGCGCCGCCGCTCATCCCGCCGGCCCCGCCCAGCAGCGCCGCGCCCGCGCCGCGCTCCAGGCGGTCGAGCCGCGCCTGCACCGAGCGCTCGTCGTCGTACGCCGCGGGCAGCAGCACCCGCGCACAGATCAGCTCCAGTTGCAGCCGCGGCGAGGTCGCCCCGCGCATCTCCGTCAGGCCCGTATTGACCAGGTCGGCGGCCCGGCTCAGCTCGGCCGCCCCGAAGACGGACGCCTGCGCCGTCATCCGCTCCACCACATCGGCGGGGGCGTCGATCAGCCCCTTCTCGCCCGCGTCCGGCACGGCCGCCAGGATCACCAGATCCCGCAGGCGCTCCAGCAGGTCCGCCACGAAGCGCCGCGGGTCGTTGCCGCCCTCGATGACCCGGTCCACGACCTCGAAGGCCGCCGCGCCGTCCCCCGCGGCGAACGCCTCCACGATCGAATCCAGCAGCGACCCGTCGGTGTACCCCAGCAGCGCCGTCGCCATGGCATACGTCACACCGTCCGCACCGGCACCGGCGAGCAGCTGGTCCATCACGGACATCGAGTCACGCACCGACCCGGCCCCGGCGCGCACCACCAGCGGCAGCACCCCGTCCTCGACCGGGCTGTCCTCCCGTCCGCACACCTCGGCGAGGTACTCCCGCAGGGTGCCCGGCGGCACCAGCCGGAACGGGTAGTGGTGCGTACGCGACCGGATCGTCCCGATGACCTTCTCGGGCTCGGTCGTCGCGAAGATGAACTTCAGATGCTCCGGCGGCTCCTCGACGACCTTCAGCAGAGCGTTGAAGCCCGCCGAGGTCACCATGTGCGCCTCGTCGATGATGTAGATCTTGTAGCGGCTGCCGGCCGGCCCGAAGAACGCCTTCTCCCGCAGGTCACGGGCGTCGTCCACGCCACCATGGGACGCCGCGTCGATCTCGATCACATCGATCGAGCCCCGGCCGTTCCTGGCCAGGTCCAGACACGACTGGCACTTCCCGCAGGGCGTGGGGGTGGGACCTTCCTCACAGTTGAGGCAGCGCGCCAGGATCCGCGCGCTCGTCGTCTTGCCACAGCCTCGCGGCCCACTGAACAAATAGGCGTGATTGACCCGATTGTTCCGCAATGCCTGCTGAAGCGGATCGGTTACGTGCTCTTGCCCGATGACCTCGGCGAAGGTCTCGGGGCGGTAGCGGCGGTACAGCGCAAGGGACGACACGCATACGACGATATCGGCCCGCACTGACAACCGACGGGGCCCCGCAAACGCAAGCGCCCCCCACGCACCCGCCAGAGCCGACCTACCCTTGCTGCCTTCCGGCCCTGGGGGAGTTCAGTCAGATAGCGCCACGTGAGGGGCTGCGCACCACAGTAGCGGATCCCCCGCCCAAGAAACGAACCCGGACCCGCTCCTCGATCCACCCACTCCCCCCGCCGCCCCCTCCTCACGATCATGGTCGCGAGCACTCCCCAACGTCTTGTATTGTTTGCGGCGGAGGATTCGCCTAGTGGCCTAGGGCGCACGCTTGGAAAGCGTGTTGGGGGCAACCCCTCACGAGTTCGAATCTCGTATCCTCCGCCATTGCTCTCACCGGGCAATACGTCGAAGGGCCCCACCGCTTGCGGTGGGGCCCTTCGACGTTGTCCGACTCGGTTTCCGTCGCGGCCGGGGCCGTGGGGCCCGCGCTCCGGCCGGCGAGCGTCTGGGCCTCGTGGTCGCCGGGGCAGGGAGCAGTTCCGGTGCCCCGGATCCGGGCGGCGCCGGTGCTCAGCCCGTGCTCAGCCGGTGAAGGCGCGCACGAACTCGTTCGCTGACTTGCCGATGCTGGAACAGGTCGCCATCGCCGTGGGTTTCGCGCCTCCGGGGCAGGCCTTGTCGCGGGTGACCGACCACATCGAGAGCCGGCCGAGTCCCTTCTTCTCGGCGAACCGCTTGAGTTCGGCCGCGTCGTCGGGCCTGAAGACCTCGGCCTTGACGTCGTTCACGCCGATCATCGGCGTGACCGAGACGGCCTTCCAGGCCTGGGCCTCGCTCCGGATGCCCAGCGCCGACTTCACCTGTTTGTGGGTGGCGGTGGCGGCCGCGACGGCGTATTCGCCCATGTCGCCGTCGTAGTAGGTGCCGTAGTCCATGGCCATGATGTTCACGCCGGAGATCCGGGCGCCGTTCTTCTCGGCGTTCTCCAGCACCGCGACGGCGTGCCGGTTCAGGCCCGAGGGGAGCACCGGGAGGGTGACGGAGACGTCCAGGTCCTTGTGCTGCTGCTGGAGCCGGGCGATCGCCCGGGCGCGGAGGCTGTTGGCCTTGGTGTCCGTCAGGGCGGGGCCCTCGATGTCGAAGTCGACCTTCGTCAGGTCGTAGGCGTCGATGACCTTGCGGTACGCGTTCACCAGCTTGGGCACCGAGCCGCAGACCCTGGCCAGTTCGTTGCCGCTCTGCCCGCCGAAGGAGACCCGCACATCGCCGCCCTTGGCGCGCAGCGCGGCCACCTGCCGCGCCACCGGGTTGTCGTCCAGCTCCTGCCTGCCGCCCCACTTGGGTTCGCAGCCGCCTCCCGGGGAGACGAAGGCCAGGTTGTACTCCTTCACCCCGGTCTCCTCGGCGCCCTTGAGGAGGTCGTAGGAGGGCTTGAGCAAGGTGTCCACGTACGGCGAGAAGGCGGCGGGTTCCGCGGAGGGCGTGGCAGAGGGGGCGGAAGGGGCGTCGCTCTTCGGATGCGACGGCTTCGCCGGGCCCGGGCTCTCGGGCTTCTCCTGCTCCTCGCTCGAGCAGCCGGCGAGCAACGACGCCGCCACCACCGCCGCCACCGCCGCGAGGGTGGCCGGCTTCGGCGTGCGGCTTCTCCGGGGAACATGCGCTTCTGCGTGACGCGCCATCGCGGGGCTGCCTCCAGGGGTTGGGGGGCGGGCAGTTGTGTGCGGAGGTGCAGCGAAAAGAGCAGGGCGGAAAGGGGAGCCACACCGGATCGGCCGATCAGCATGTTGCGCGGCGGGCACGGAGGGCAAGGAGCGCATGCAAGGCGCAAGGAGCGCCTGGCGGGGAAACATGCCTGGCCAGGCCCTGGGAACGGGCATCGGGCGGCCGGACGGGCCGTCCGAGGGAGTCGCGAAGATCACATCTGTTGCGGTGAGCCCACGTGAGCGCGAGGACTACCGGGGACTGCCGAGGAGGCCCTGCGTTACCCGGCTTCCGCCTCGTGGGCCGGTGTCATCGCGCGGAGGCGGGAGGCGGAGGGACGGACTCGCCCTCCTCCTCGCGCTGTACGGCTGCGTCCACGGCTTCGGGGGGCATGGCCAGCCGTACGGCGGTGTAGTGGACGGCGAGGCTGAAGACGATCACGAGGACCAGGTCCCACCATTCGGGGAGCACACCGATGCCGCCGTAGCGGCCGAGGTAGCCGATGAGGACCATGCCGCCGAGCCAAGGCCACACCCAGACAGCGGATTTGGCGCGCAGGCCGCTGCGTTCGGCCGCCGGGATGCCGCGGCGGGTGAGCGCGAGGACGACGAAGCCGAGCAGGGCGGCGATACCGAGTTTCCAGTCCGCCTCGTACCCGGACCAGTAGAAGATCAAGTTGGCGAAGACGAATCCGGCGGGCGCCATGACCCGTCCGGCGGGCAGCCGGTACGGGCGGTTCCGGTCGCCGTCCCGTACGCGGAGGGCGTGCAGCGCCACCGGTGCGAACGCGTACATGACGGCCGCTGCCGAGGTGACCAGGCCCACCAGCGCCTGCCAGCTGGGAAACGGCAGGAACGCGAGCTCGCCGACCACGAAGGCGAGGAGGGTCGAGACGACGGGCACGCGGCTGCGGCCGACCTGGGTGAGGACTGTCGGCAGCACCCGCTCCCGCCCCATGGCGTACGAGAGACGTGCGGCACCTGCCATGTAGACCAGGCCGGTGCCTGCCGGGGAGATGACGGCGTCGACGTAGAGGATGGTCGCCAGCCAGCCGGCCCCGACCGCGGTGGCCAGCGTGGCGTAGGGACCAAAATTGCCCGCCCCCACGGGGTTGGCCCAGCCGTCGGCCACGGCTTCGGGGTTCAGGGCGGCGATGAAGGCGACCTGGAGCAGGAGGTAGAGCGCGGTGCCGACCGCCATGGCCACGATCACCGCCCGGGAGATGTCGCGCTGGGGATCGCGCGCCTCACCGGCCAATTGGATGGCCTGCTCGAAGCCCAGCAGCGCGAACACCACACCGGCGGGCAGCGCCGCGAAGACGCCGTGCGCCCCGTGCGGGGCGAAGCCGCCGCCCGCGGTGAAGTTCGAGCCGTGGAAGGCCAGGCTCATCAGGACCACCACGGTCAGCAGGGGGACGGCCGTCTTCACCACCGCGGTGACCGAGTTGATCCCGGACATCAGCCGTACACCGAGGATGTTGATGAGGGTGAAGACCAGCATGAGGAAGGTCCCGATCACCAGGCCCGCGGTGGTGAGGGTGCCGTTCGGGTGCAGGACGTGCACCCAGTCGTGGAACCAGCCGATGCGGTCCATGTACGAGAGCGTGGCCTCGACCTCGATCGGGGAGATCAGGACCGAGCGCAGCCAGGACATCCAGCCGGCCGTGAAGCCGACCAGCGGGCCGAAGGCGAAGAACGGGAAGCGGGCGGTGCCGCCCGCGATCGGGTACGTGGCGCCCAGTTCCGCGTGGGCCAGCGCGAGCACGGCGAGCATCGTCGAGGCGAGGACCCAGGACACCAGCGAGGCCGGGCCGGCGATGACGGCGGTGGTCAGGGCGCCCAGCAGCCAGCCGGAGCCGATGATCGACCCCAGGGAGATGAACATCAGGCCCCAGAACCCGACCGCTCGCTGGAGATGACGGCTTCCGGCGGCGCTCTCGCTCCCCGCCACGGATGGCCTGCTCACGCGTGCTCCTGGTTCACGGAGCCATCTTGGTCCCGCGAAGCGGACGGGAAGCGGACCCAGCGCTTCTGCGCCTAGCGTGTCGCCCTGCGTACGGAGAGTGAGCAGTGTCGGGTGAGGGCCTTACGGCTTGGGAACCAGGGCCTTCCGGCGTGCGGCGGGCCTTGTCGCGCGGGCGGACGCGTCGGCCCGGCGCCGGCCGTCCTGCTGCCGGGCTACCGGGCTGCCGGGCTACCGGGCTACCGCTAGTGACTGCCCGACGGGTCGGCGAGGGGGTGCACGGAGCCGTTGCGGGGCGGCGGGTGGGCGTGGAAGAGGGTGGCGTACAGACCCTGCCGGGCAAGAAGTTCGGTGTGCCGGCCCGACTCCACCAGGCGTCCCTCGTCCAGCACCAGGATGCGGTCGGCGTCCGTGGCGAGGTCCAGATCGTGTGTGATCACGAGAGTGGTACGGCCCTCGGCGAGGCGCCGTAGTGGCGCGAGGATGCGCTGGGTGGCCAGGGTGTCCAGGCCGGTGGTGGGCTCGTCGAGGATGAGCACGGGGGCGTTGCGCAGCATGGCGCGGGCGATCGCGACGCGCTGTAGTTGGCCGCCGGAGAGCCGGGAGGTGCCGGGGGCGATCACGGTGTCATAGCCGTCGGGGAGGGCGGCGATGAACACCTCGGCGTCGGCGGCCCGCGCGGCCTGGACGACGTCGTCGTGGGTCACGTCGTCGCGTCCGCAGGCGATGTTCTCCTCCACGGTGTCGTGCAGGACGAGGGTGTCCTGCGGCAGCAGCGTGATGTTCCGGCGCAGCTGGGCGAGCGGCATCCGGTTCACGGGGATGCCGTCCAGCCGGACGCTGCCGGTGTCCGGGTCGTAGAACCTCAGCAGCAGGGCGGCCA
Organism: Streptomyces sp. MCA2; assembly: GCF_023544705.1. NCBI lineage: Bacteria > Bacillati > Actinomycetota > Actinomycetes > Kitasatosporales > Streptomycetaceae > Streptomyces > Streptomyces sp. MCA2. The sequence goes on along the minus strand of NZ_JAMJFM010000077.1, from coordinate 9,349 downwards.
GGGTCGACTTGCCCGCGCCGCTGGGGCCGGTGATGACCACCAGTTCCCCGGGCACCGCGGTGAAGGAGAAGTCATGGAGCACCTCCTGCTCGCTGCCCGGGTAGTGGAAGCCGACCCGGCACGCTTCCACCGCGCCGACCGCGCGCTCGGGCGTCGGGACGATGACGGAGGGGTCCGGGTCGGTGACGGCGGGTGGCGCGTCGACGATCTCCAGCAGTCGCTCGGCCCCGGCGGTCGCCTCGGTGACCGTCAGACCGAGTTGGCCGAGGCTCTGGATCGGCGGGTAGAGGTAGCCGACGAACGCGGCGAAGGCCAGGAGCTGGCCCAGCGTCATCCGCCCCGAGGCGATCTCCCACGCGCCCAGGCCGATGATCGCCAGGACGCAGAACGTTTCCAGGAGCTGGACCAGCTGCTCGTACAGCTCGTTGAGGCGGGCGCTGGTCACCGATGCCCTCAGCCAGCTGTGGGCCTCGCGGCGGAGCCGCTCCTGCTCGTCGCGCTGCCGGTTGTAGGCCTGCGTCAGGACGACGTTGACCAGCCCTTCCTCCACCACCGAGGTGATGGCGCCGTCCGCCGCGCGTTCCCGGCGGGACACCTCCTTGACCCGGTGGGTGAAACGGCTGGTGGCGAACCAGAACAGCGGGGCCAGGGCGAAGGTGGCGAGCGCCAGGTCCCAGCGCAGCCAGAGCGCGGCTCCGGCGTAGAAGACGACGCCGAACAGGGCCGTGATCGCCTGCACGAAGCCGGAGACCACGAGCTCCTCGATGGCGTCGACGTCGCCGGTCAGCCTCTCGACCAGGTCACCCCGTCGGTTGCGCTGGAAGAAGTGCGGCGGCAGCGTCTGGAGATGCGCGAAGATCCGGGCCCGTAGCCGCATCACGAAGCGCTCTGCCACCCAGGCGGCGAGCGAGTTGCCCAGATACCCCACGATCGCGCCGGCGACGGCGAGGCCGAGCCACAGCCCGGCGGGCCCCCAGAAGGCGCTGACCGAGCCCTTCTGGAGGGCGTTGTCGGTGAGTTCGGCGAAGATCAGGATGGCCACGGTCTCGGCGAGCGTGGCCACGATGGCGCTCAGAATGACGAGGACGATCCAGCGGCGGTCCCCCCGGGTCAGGGGCCAGAAACGGCGCACCGCCTCCTTGAAGCCCACTCGCCTGGTGCGGATCGAGGTGTCCGCGACGAGCCCCCGGAAGACGCGGTCCATGGCGGGGTCCGGGGGCGGCAGCTTCCTCGCCCGCCCAGCGGCCGGAGCGGTGAACTCGTCACCGCCACCGTGCAGCAGTGCCGAACCCTCTTCAACGGGTAGTGGTTCCGTGCCTCGTTGAGGCGACGCTTCGAGGCGCTCTCGGCGCCGGCGTGAGCTGCGCAGGTGCATGGTGGCTACGTCATCTCGTCGCTGCTCGGGCGGTTGACCGGGACCACGTGGCACGGCCCCTCAAACGACGAGGCGGACCCGCGCTGTACGCGAGCCAGCCTCGAACTCAGAGGTTTGCGTCAGTGACGCCCGAAGCCGCGGCCACGGCCACGCCCACGACCCCTGCCACGCCCACGTCCGCGCCCGCGCCCGCGGAAGCGGCCGTAGCCACGGCCATAGTCGTCGTAGTCCCAGTCGTCTCCGTGACGCCTGCGCCTGGTGGGGAAGATCTTGCGGAAGCTCATCTCGCCTCCTCGTAGACTTTTCCTTGCTGTCGAGCCGTTACCGGCTACGACAACTCCCAAGCTACGACGCTCATCTGGTTCCAACAAGGAAATGTGCGTGAAAATTCAGACATAAGCCAATATTCCTCTCAAATACCCCAAAGGGTGACGAGAGGTGACTCTCTGGAGGTCATTCGGACGCCTTTTGACGGCTCCGATGTCTCTGACTCATCAGACGCAACGATCGGGCCATCGGGGGGCGGGGTGGGGTGAGGTGGGCGGGTATCTGCGAAAGCAAACAGGTCTGCCGGAGCGAACGGGTCAGCGGGAGGGCTGCGGTCCGCTGGAGCGTACGGCCACCGGGCCGCCCGGTCCTTGCGCGTCAGCTGACGGAAAGTCGGTCGGCCGCCCAAGACTGCGGCGGATGTGGTCAGTCGCCCTTCTCAGTGGCCCTTCTCAGCCGCCCTCCTCGGTCCCCCGCCCGCGGTTGCTGCGGGAAGCGGCGTGCAGGAGGGCCGCGGCGACGCCGGTGGCGGCGATGAGGCCGACGGAGCCCCAGAAGGCGTTCCGGGCCCCGTTCAGCACGGCACGGGCCGGTTCCGACGGGCCGTCGGACGCGGCGTGGAGGAAAATGGTGCCCAGGAGGGCGATGCCGAGCGTGCCGCCCAGTTGCTGGGCGGCGTTGAGCAGCCCGGCCGCCGAGCCGGTTTCGTGCGGGCGGACCCGGTGCAGGGCGGTGGTGAAGAACGGGACGGCGAACAGGCCTTGTCCCGAGCCGCAGACCGCGAGGGCGGTCAACGCAGACCGTGGCTCGTCGCTACCGGCGGCTGTGCGCCGACGCCGGGTTGGCGGGTCGTCGGGCTCCCTCAAATCGTGGTCACCCAGGCCCTGTGCCCCGACCCCGCGGCCCTGCACCACTACCTGACCCACCGTCTCGGTGCCCTCGGGGCGCTGCACACGCTGGAGACCGCCCCCGTACTGCGCACCGTCAAGGGCGCCGGTCCGCTTGCCGCACCGGCGCCCAGGCGAAGTGCGCCGAAGCGGCGCTGACCTGCACCGTCGCCGTGCGCCGCCGGGCCCGTAGGTGCCGGGTCAGGTCGCGCTGAGCGCCACCGTCGGATGGAGCCGGGAGGCCCGTACGGCCGGGTAGAGGCCCGCGATGACGCCGATCACCAGGGTGGCGCCGAGGCCGCCGGCCAGCGACCAGGGCGGTACGACGGCGGTCCACCCCTGGGCATGGGCGAAGACGGCCGTGGCGACGGCGCCCAAGGCGGCGCCCGCCAGTCCGCCGAGGGCGGACAACAGCAGTGATTCGGTGAGGAATTGGAGCCGGATCGAGCCTCTCGTCGCGCCGAGGGCGCGGCGCAGTCCGATCTCCTGGCGGCGCTCCAGTACGGAGATCACCATGGTGTTGGCCACGCCCACGCCGCCGACCAGCAGCGCCACCGCGCCCAGGCCCAGCATCAGGGTGGTCATCCCCTTGTCCGTGGCGGACTTGGCCGCCAGGGCGTCGGAGGGGCGGGAGACCTTCACCGAGTTCTCGTCACCCGGGTTGACCGTACGAGCCAGCACCCCCTGGACCGCTTCCACCGAGGCGTCCGTGGAACGTTCGAAGAGCATGGTCGGGTGGCCGTCGAAGCCCAGGTAGCGCTCGGCGGAGGGGTATCCGATCAGGGCGGTACGGTCCAGGGTCGGCACCAGCTCGATGGGCGCGAGGATGCCGGTGACGACGTACCAGCGGTCGTTCAGCAGGATCTTGGCGCCGGGCTCGCTCATGCCGAGCCGGTCGGCGGCCACCGAGCCCAGGACGACCGTGGGCAGTCGCTCACTGGCGCGGTTCAGCCAACTTCCCTGGCTGGTACGGGCATTGAGTGCGTCGAGCAGGTCGGGGCGGGCGGCCTGGACGGTGATGCCCGCCGCCATCTCCTCCGGCACGGCGTCGCTGCGCCGCACCCGGGCGTCGACCGCGCCGACGGCGGTGGCGTGCTGGACGGGGCCGATCCGCTCGACCATCGACACCGCGTTCTTGGGGAGTTTGACGTCGTTGCCCTCGATGTCCGTGCCCGCCTCGGCGGTGAGCATGTTGGTGCCGAGGCGGTCCAGCCGGGACATGATGTCGGCGCGGCTGGAGGTGGACAGCCCGATGACCGCGACCATCGTGGCGATGCCGATCGCGATGCCGAGGGCGGACAGCACGACTCGGGTGCGGCGGCTGCGCAGGCCCTCGGCGCCGACGCGCAGCACATCGGCCGGGGAGAGCCGGGCCGGCCGGAGTGCGGGGCCGCTCATGGGGTCACCTCCTCGGTGGGCTCGAAGGGCGAGCCGGGCGCGGCGGGCGAGCCGGGCGCGGCGGGAGCCGTACCGGAGTCGTCGACGATCTCGCCGTCGCGGAAGCGGATACGGCGGGGCAGCGAGTCGGCGATGTCGTTGTCGTGGGTGATCACGCAGACGGTCGTCCCGGCGGCATGCAGCTCGCGGATGAGGTTCATGACCAGCTCACCGGAAGCGGTGTCCAAGGCGCCGGTCGGCTCGTCGGCGAGCAGCAGATCGGGGTCGCCGACCAGTGCGCGGGCGATGGCCACGCGCTGCTTCTCGCCGCCCGACAGCTGGTGGGCGAGGTGGCCGATGCGGTGTCCGAGCCCCACTTCCTCCAGTGCCGTGCGGGCGCGGGCGCGGCGCTCGCGCAGGCCCGTTCCGCCGTACAGCAGGCCGTCGGCGACGTTGTCCTGGGCGCTGCGGCCGGGGGCGAGGTGGAAGTGCTGGAAGACGAAGCCGATGTGCCGGGCGCGCAGCGCGGAGAGCTGGGCGTCGGACAGCCGGCTCACGTCGTACCCGGCCACCCTGACCTCACCCGAGGTGGCCCGGTCCAGGGTGCCGAGCAGGTTGAGCAGGGTGGATTTGCCGGAGCCCGACGGGCCGACGATGGCGGCCAGTTCGCCGCGCGCCACCCGGAGGTCCACGCCCCGCAGGGCGTGCACCCCGCCCGGGTACGACTTGGTGGCCGCCCGCAGTTCGATCACGGCTGGGGTCATTGCTCGGCCGCTCCGACCTTCATGCCCTCGGCCAGGCCGGCACCGCTGACCTCGATCCGGCCGTCGGCCGTCAGACCGGTCTCGACCGGCACCATGCGGGTCTTGGCGCCCTGGACCAGCTCCAGCCCGTAGCCGCCCTCGCGCAGCGCGACGACCGCCTCGACCGGAACCGTCAGCACGTCCTTGCGGCTCTCGCTGACGAACTTCACGTTCAGGGTGCCCTGCCGGTCCTTCTCGTGGAGCTTGGTGTCGTCGTCGAGTGTGATCTCGACCTGGATGCCCTCGTCGGACGAGCCGCCGGAGCCGCCGGAGCCGCCCTCGGCGGACTCGGATTCCTCGGGGGCCGCCACGCCGCTGACCTTGCCGCGCCGGTTGCCGCCGCCGGGCATGGCGATCTCCACCTTGGTGCCGTTGGCGGCCAGCGCCCCGTCGGCCTCGCTGAGCGAGGCCCGTACGACGGGCTTGGTGGAGGCGACCGTCAGGACCGCCTTGTCCGGGCCGATGGTGTCGGCGAGGGCGGCGTCCGCGGACACCACCCGCACGGGGCCGCGCTGGAAGACGACGTCCCCCTGCCCGATCTCGCCGTTGGAGGTCACGTCGAGGGACTTCTGCCACTGCTTGACGGCGGCCTTGGTCGCCTCGTCATAACGGACGTCCACATACAGCCCGGACCCGAAGCCCAGATCGCGGAGGTTGCGCTCCAGTTGGAGGACGTCCGGGCCGCGGGTGCCGACCTTCATCGCGCGGAACATCGGTGTCGGGCCGTAGAGGAGGACCACCGGCCGGGCGTCGCGCTCGTACAGGCGCTGCCCGAGCGAGATGGTCTTCCCCGGTTGGGCGGCCTTGGTGATCGTGCCCTCCACGGGGGACTTCACCGCCCGGCGCTGCGCGTAGTCCAGGTGCCCGTCGACGGTCTTGCTCTGGACGAGGTCGGCGCGGGTGATCTCGGTCGTGGTGGGCGGCCCCTTCGGCTTCCGGCCGTCGGCCGAGGCGTCCTGGCCGGGGTTGGTGAGGATCATGACGCCGGCGGTCACCGCGGTCGCCGAGACCGCCGCCGCCAGGGCGACGAGACCCCGGCGGCGCTTGCCTGCGGAGCTCACTGCATGCCGTCCAGTCCGTCGAGGAGCTTGTCCTTGCAGGCCTGGGTGGCCTGCTTGTACGCGGGCGAGTCTTGCTCGATCTCGGGCGAGGCGGGCTTCGGGTCACCGCCGGGGAGGACATTGCCGTCCTTGAGCCGCGGGTTGGTGAACTTCGATACGCCGTGGGCGCGCATGCACTTGGCGTGCGCGAGCATCGACTCGTAGTCCTTCTGGGTGTCGCGGGGCGGCTCCAGGCTCATGGCCTTCTGCATCTCGGTCTTACACGCGCCGGCCCGGCCGGCCTTGGCGATGTCGTCGTTGCCCGACTCTTCCTGGAGTTGGTTGATCTTCGTCCAGTCGAGATGGCCGCTCAGCTTGGGATCGGGGTAGTCCTTGGTGATCTTCTTGCGCATGCACTGGACGAACTTCATCTGTGCGTCGTAGAACGCGCTCTTGCCCTGGGCGCCGGCGCCCTTGGACGAGTCGGCGCCGTTCTTGGTCTGGTCGGTGGAGGGCGCGTTGCTGACGGAGGCGACCCCTTCGTCGGACGACTCGGCACCGCCGCAGGCGGTGGTCAGCGCGAGGGCGGGTACGGCAACCAGCAGCGCGAGGCGTGCGGCACGGGAGCGTGTCTTCTGCGTCATGCGGCTCACTGTCAGGGCCGCAGTTGGTGGCCGCTCCATGGCCGCATGATGAGAACGTAACAATGCCGCCGGACCGCGCTTTCGCCCTGTGGATAACTCCTGAGCTGCACAAACCCTCGCCCATAATCGACGGCATGCCGCATGTGCTGCTGATCGAGGACGACATGTCCGTACGGGACGGAATGGAGCTGGTGCTGCGTCGGCACGGCCATGAGGTCGACGCCGTCGCCAGCGGCGAGGCGGGCCTGGAGCTGCTGTCCCGCCCGCGCGAGGGCGGCATCGAGATCGCGGTGGTCGACCTGATGCTGCCCGGCATCGACGGCTTCGAGGTCTGCCGCCGCATCCGCGGCCGGGGCCAGCTGCCGATCATCATGCTCACCTCCCGCGGCGACGACCTGGACGTGGTCAGCGGGCTGGAGGCGGGCGCCGACGACTATGTGGTCAAGCCGATCACCGGCCGGGTGCTGGAGGCCCGTATCCGGGCGGCGCTGCGCCGGGCCGGTCCGGTCACCCGCACGGACAGCGACGACTTCGCCGGGCTCGTCATCGACCGTGCCGGGCTGACCGTCACCAAGCGCGGCACCCCCGTCCCCCTCCCGCCCACCGAGCTGCGGCTGCTGCTGGAGCTGTCGGCCGCACCCCGCCGGGTCTTCAGCCGGGAACAACTGCTGGAGCTCGTCTGGGAACACGACTTCCTGGGCGACTCCCGGCTGGTGGACGCGGCGGTCGGGCGGCTGCGCGCCAAGCTGGAGGACGTCCCCGCCAAGCCGCGCTACATCCAGACGGTGCGCGGCTTCGGCTATCGCTTCGGGCCGGTGTGAGCGCCCGATGAGGGGGAGGAAGGGGAGCGCTACGCGGAGCGGGACGGAGAGCGCGGAAGGAAGTACGGAGGGGGGCACGGAGAGGGGCACGGAGAGCGCCGCGGCGAGGGGCGCCCCGGCGACGGCCGCTCCGGTGGGGTCCGCTCCGGTGGAGTCCGCTCCGGTGGAGTCCGCTCGGGCAGCATCCGCTCCGGCGACGGCCGTGAGGGCCGGGCCGCGGGCCCGTATGCGGCTCCCCCGCCTCGACGGGCTTCGCGGGCGGCTGATCATCACCGTTGTCGTGGTGGCCCTGATCAGCGCGGTCACCGCCACCGGACTGGCGTACCGGGAATCGCGGGACGCGGTCCTCAAGCGGGCCCAGAACGCCGCCGTCGACGACTTCCGCGGCCTCGTCGAGCGGCACGCGGCGGAGCTCGATGTCCCCACCGACCCCCGGTCCATGGCCCGGTTCGCCACCCACATCTCGTCCGGTCTCCACGGCTCCCTGGTCGTCGCCCGGTACCGCGACTACACCGCCTCCTCCGACCCGTCCGCGGACCGCACCCGGATCACTCCCGAGCTGCGCGCGGCCGTGCGCACCCACACCCGGGTCTCTCTCCAGCGGGTGGAGTACGGCGGGAAGCCCTGGCTGGCGCTCGGCGCCCCGGTCGGCCTGGAAGCACCGGCCGGCCGTGGCGGCTCAGGGCAGCCGTCCGGGGTCGAGATATTCGCGGCCGTCTCCCTGGCCGAGGAGGAACGCGACACCGCCGAGCTGGTGCGCAGCGTGCAGGGCGGGCTGGTGCCCGTGGTGCTGCTGGCCGCGGTCCTGGCGCTGCTCGCGGCCCGTACGGTGCTGCGGCCGGTCCGCAAACTGGCGCGGGCCACCCGCAGGCTGGCCACCGGCGAGCTCAGTATCCGGGTCGAGGAGAAGGGCCACGACGAACTGGCCGAACTCGCCCACACTTTCAACGAAACGGCCGGCGCGCTGGAGCACAGCGTGGGCGAGCTGCGCGAACAGGAGGCCCTGGCCCGCCGTTTCGTCGCCGATGTCTCCCATGAGCTGCGCACCCCGCTCGCCGCCATGACCATCGTCTCCAGCGTCCTGGAGGAGGACGCCGACCAGCTCACCCCCGACACCGCACACGCGGCCCGCACGGTCAGCGCCGAAACCGCCAAGCTGGCCCGGCTCGTCGACGACCTCATCGAGATATCCCGCTTCGACGCCCGCGCCGTGGCGCTGACGGTGCACGAGCTGGACATGGCCGAGGCGGTGCGCGCGACGCTCGCGGCCCGCGGCTGGACCGACCAGGTCGTGGCCGATCTGCCGCCGGGCATCCGGGCCCGGCTCGACCGCCGCCGTCTCGACGTCATCGTCGCCAACCTCGTCGGCAACGCCCTCCGGCACGGCGCGCCGCCGGTCACCGTCACCGTACGGGCGGCGGACGACCGGCTCACCGTCGCGGTCGCCGACCACGGCCCGGGGCTCGCCCCCGAGGTCGCCCGCCATGTCTTCGACCGCTTCTACAAGGCCGACAGCGCCCGCCGCCGCTCCGAGGGCAGCGGACTGGGCATGGCGATCGCCCTGGAGAACGCCCGCCTGCACGGCGGCACCATCGAACTCGCGCCCCCGGCTCCGGGCATCGGAGCCGTCTTCACCCTCCGCCTCCCCCTCCGTACGGAATCCGCCTCATGACGCGCCCCCGCACCGCCCTCACCTGCTGTGTGCTCGCCCTCGTCGCCGCGGGCTGCGGTATCCGTCCCACCGACGTCACGGACGGCGGCACCGCCCCTTCCGGGATCTCGAAAGGCATGCGGATCTACTTCGCCTCCGACAACGGTCCGCGGGGGGTGCCCCGGCCGGAAGTGACGTTCGACCAGCTCGACGATGCGTTCAAACTGCTGATCGCGGGCCCGTCCCCGGCCGAGCGGGCCGACGGGCTGACCAATCTCCTCCCCACGGACGTGGACTTCTCCGCCGACGCCGTCGACGGCGAGGTCACCATCGCCGCTCCGGGCTATCCCACCGGCTCCTCCCAGGACCAGGCCACCGGCCAGCTGGTCTGCACCCTGGCCCGTGCCGAGGTCCTCGTCCACGGCACCCGCCCGGACAAGGTCCAGGTGATCATCGCCGGCGACGGCGAGCGCGTCGGGCCGTA
>NZ_JAMJFM010000076.1:0-37887 GCF_023544705.1 Streptomyces sp. MCA2 | reverse complement strand
GGCGCCTGGAGCATGGCCGACGCCTCCTCGAGCGGGGTGCGGGTGGCGGGGGGCGCGGAGCGGCAGGTGAATCCGAGCCGGGTCAGTGCCCGGGTCACCTCGCCGGCGCTGAAGTCACGGCGGTCCTGCCGGGTGATGATCTCCCCGACCTGCTTGACGGGGTAGTGACGGCTGCCGATGAGCACGGACTCACCCGTAATGGGTTCGGGTTTGATGCCCTTCATCGCATCCTGCACCTCGGTCTTGATCAGGTCGAAGGGGAAGCGGGCGATGACGACGCGCATAGTGCCTCTACAGGGTCGAGGAGAAGCCGGAAACGGACGGGTGACGCGGACGGTTCAGCATGCGAGGGAGATCACTCCCAAAGTGTGCCCGTCCTCGTCCACCACGGGCGAGGCGCGCAGCGCGCGACCTCGCATGGCGTGCTCCGCGTCGTGCATCGACGTCACGGACGACGTGAACGGTCCCCGGTCGTAGACGATGTCCCGCAACCGGGTTTCCTCTGTGTACCAGGAATCGCGCTGGTGGGCGATCAGCTGGGCCCGGGTGATCAGGCCCGTGCACCGGCCGTCCTCGTCACGGACGAGGAGGTGGTCGGCGCGTGCACCGTTGACGACGGACAGGGCCAGGTCGACGATCATGTCGTCGCCGACCTGTGGTCCCGGCGGGGTCATGGCGTTGCCGACCGTCCTGTCGGAGCGGTGCGGATGCCAGGGGTGGAGCTGAAGCAGCGTCAACGGAATCCTCCGTGGTGTGGTGATCCAGCGAGCCGGGCTGCCCGTGTGCGCCGGATCAGGACGCCTTGCCGACGGAGCGCTGTCGCTGCGACGTCCCGGTCGCGGTCCGGGGGGTTCCGCCGGACCGACGGGCCTGGGCGGAGCGGCTGCGACGGCCGCGCGTGGAGGATCCGCTGCGCTTGGGACGCTCGACGACCGGCGCGGCGATGGTGACGGGAATGCCGGAGGGCGTCTGGGCGCCGGTGATCCGGTTCAGTTCGGCCTCGCCGGCGCGGACCTGGGTGGACTGCGGGGTGATGCCCGCGTCGGCCATCAGGCGGTCCATCTCGCGGCGCTGGCTGGGCAGGACGAGGGTCACGACGCTGCCCGACTCGCCCGCACGGGCGGTGCGACCGCCGCGGTGCAGGTAGTCCTTGTGGTCCGTGGGCGGGTCGACATTGACGACGAGGTCGAGGTTGTCGACGTGGATACCGCGGGCGGCGACGTTGGTGGCCACCAGGACGGTGACATCGCCGGTCTTGAACTGGGCCAGGGTGCGGGTGCGCTGGGGCTGCGACTTGCCGCCGTGCAGGGCCGCGGCGCGCACGCCGCTGCTCAGCAGGTGCTTGGTGAGCTTGTCCACGGCGCGCTTGGTGTCCAGGAACATGATCGACCGGCCTTCGCGGGCGGCGATCTCCGTGGTGGTGGCGTGCTTGTCGGCGTCGCGGACATGCAGCAGATGGTGCTCCATCGTGGTCACGGCGCCCGCCGAGGGGTCGACCGAGTGGACCACGGGGTCCGTCAGATAGCGCCGGACCAGCAGGTCGACGTTGCGGTCCAAGGTCGCCGAGAAGAGCATCCGCTGCCCCTCGGGACGGACCTGGTCGAGCAGGGCGGTGACCTGGGGCATGAAGCCCATGTCCGCCATCTGGTCGGCCTCGTCCAGCACGGTGATGGCGACCTGGTTCAGCCGGCAGTCACCGCGGCCGATGAGGTCCTTGAGCCGTCCGGGGGTCGCGACGACGACCTCGGCCCCTCCGCGCAGGGCGCTTGCCTGGCGGCCGATCGACATACCGCCGACGACGGTTGCCAGTCGCAGGGACAGCGACCGGGCGTAGGGCGTGAGCGCGTCGGTGACCTGCTGGGCCAGTTCCCGTGTGGGGACCAGGACCAGGGCCAGCGGCTGGCGGGCCTCGGCGCGCTGTCCGGCGGTACGGGCCAGCAGGGCCAGACCGAAGGCGAGCGTCTTGCCCGAGCCGGTGCGCCCGCGGCCCAGGACGTCACGTCCGGCGAGCGAGTTCGGCAGCGTGGCGGCCTGGATCGGGAACGGGGCCGTCATCCCCTCCGCGGTCAGCGAGGCCAACAGCGCGGACGGCATGTCCAGTTCCGCGAAGGTCTCGGCCGCGGGCAGGGCGGGAGTGTGCGTGACGGGCAGCGCGAACTCGGCGGGCCGGGCGGCGGGACGACGTCCCTTGCCACCGGAGCGGTTCGACGACTGCGAGCGATAGCCGCCGCGGCCGGAGCCGGCGGAACCGGCGGAACGGGTGCGGGAGGAGCGGTCGTTCGGGCGAGCTGTGCGGTTCATGGAGAACCTTCCTCGATGCGGTACGTCGAAGAATTCCCGGCAGCTTTCAGCCACACACAAAAGAATCGCAGAACGGACCGGAGAAAACAGATGGAACGTGGCGGGGCGGAATCGACCGCCGGCGCGTGAAGAAATGTCGCCGCAAAGGGAGGCGAGCACGGTGCCGGAGCAGAGAGCTGGGCGGACTGCCGTTCTGCCGCAGCATGCTGCGGTTCGGCACCGAACAGGCTGCCCCTTGTCGCCGGTGCGGCCGTGAGGGCACGCACAGCGCATTCCGCAAAGGGCAACGCGCTGGGGCCCGCACCCAAGGTGCGGGCCCCAGCTGCAGTCTGACGCGTCAGTGTCAGGCGGGGACGATGTTCTCGGCCTGCGGGCCCTTCTGGCCCTGCGTGACGTCGAAGGTCACCTTCTGGCCTTCCTGGAGCTCGCGGAAGCCCTGGGTGGCGATGTTCGAGTAGTGGGCGAAGACGTCGGCGCCGCCACCCTCCTGCTCGATGAAGCCGAAGCCCTTTTCCGCGTTGAACCACTTCACGGTGCCAGTAGCCATGTCATATCTCCTTCGGGGCAGTGCCCGGGGCCGCACTGTGCGGACCCCGCGTCGCCGCGATGATTGCCCCTCCGGAAAACCCGGAAATACAAAAGCACTCCAACCGGCCTGGAAAGCCGATGAGGTAGCGAGAAGTCTTTGGGAACCACAACTGCAACTGAGATCGACAGTAGCACGGCGTCAGCGGGCCCGCGCCGCTGTTGCTCCCGCCATTTCGGGGGTGCAAAAACCCCTACCGACGTGGCAGGTATTTCTGTAGTTGCGGCGCGAGATATTCACTACCGGAGCACCGACCATCCGGCCGGGAAACGTGGCTCGCCGCCCGCTTCGGCCCTGACGTCGCCCGCACTCCGGCGGTCTGCTCGCCGCGCTGCCGCACGTCCGCCCGCCCGCCGCCCGGCAAGCTGCCCGGCCCTGCCGGGGTGAAGGTGCGGGGAGGGGGTGGCTCAGGCCCCCGCCTCGGCCTCCCGCCGGATCCGTCTCACCGTCCCGCCCCGATCGATGCGACGCAAGAAATCTATATCGATGATGATAGATATTCGGGCTTCGTAGACCCGAGATTTTGCTCCTCATCGGCAAGACTTCAGCTCGCCGCGCCGGGTCACCCGTAACAGCCGCCGGACCGCACGCATGGCCGGTTCTGGGCTGTCTCCGACTGCGGCCACGACGGCGGTCGGCGCCCTGTCCGCAGCGGTGTCGCGTGCCCCTGAGGGCTGTCCCGTACGGCCTGGCAGGCTCATGCGATCGGGGCCACGATGGGGACAGCGGAGCGGAAATGTCGCACCCCGTCGGAGGGGCGGCATGAGCGACGCGGCCGGCTGCTCACCGCAGCGGCAGATCCGGGTGTACCCGCTCGATGATCATGAGGTCGTCCGGCGCGGTGGGGTGGACCTGCCCGATGCCGAGCCCGGTCCGGTCTCTTTCTCTGCGACCCCGAAGCCCGGTCCCTTTCTCCTACCCCGAAGGGAGAACGCCATGGAGCCGGAAGTCATCACCGTCGGGCTCGACGGCTCGCCGGAGAGCCTGGCAGCCGCGCTATGGGCCGCCGACGAAGCGGACCGGCGGCAGTCGGTGCTGCGACTTCTCCATGCGTGGATACTGCTGGCCGCCGAGGCGCCGGACACACCCCCGGACCGGGACCAGAACGCCGGCGCCCGGCAGATCGTGCACCGGGCCCTGGAAGAGGTACGGGAACGTCACCCGCGGCTTCAGATCATCGAGGACCTGGTGGGGGCGGAGGCCGAACCGGCGCTGCTGGGCGCGGCGGCCGAGGCGCAGATGATCGTGCTCGGATCGCGGGCCCTCGCGCCGTGGGAGAGCTATGTGCTCGGCGATGTGAGCCTGAATGTCGTGGGCCGGGCCAAGGGGCCGGTCGTGCTCGTCCGCCGGGACGGGCGCGCGAAGGCACCGCGCCACGAACCGCCGGACAACCCGCCGCCCGCCCCCGACGCGCGGGTCGTCGCCGGCCTCAGCCTCAACGGCCCCTGCGACCGGCTGCTGGACTTCGCCTTCGACGCCGCGGCGAGCCGGGGTGTTCCGCTTCAGGCCGTGCACGGGCGTCCGCTCCCCGTGCACGCTTACACCCCGTGGGGCCTGGACCCCGATGCCGCGACGGAACTCACCAAGGAAGCGGCCGTCGAGCTGGGGGACGCCCTCCTCCCGTGGTGTGAGCGGTTCCCCGACGTGCTGGTCCAGCAGACCGTGCTGTCGGAGAGCCCGACCCGGGCCCTGGTCCAGACGGTCTTCGGGGCCGAGCTTCTGGTGGTCGGCCGCAAGCTGCACCGTCCGCCGCTCGCGCCACGCGTCGGCCCGGTGGCGCATGCCGCCATCCATCACGTGGCCTGCCCGGTGGCTGTGATCCCGCACGAATGATGAGCAGGCAGGGCCGGTAGGGGGAGGATGCGCCCGGACCCGCCGGTCCCTGCGCAGGAACCGCGGGCGCGATGCAGGCTTGTCGGTACCGGATCCCTGCCCATGCGGCGGATGAGATCCGGCACCTGCACACCCGGAGGGACTGGCCGAACATGAGCCACCGCAGCGTTGCCGACCTGATGACGCCCCACGCCGTCGTCGTCCAACGGGGCACCCCGTTCAAGGAGATCGCGCACCTGCTCGACGAGTACGACATCACCGCCGTCCCGGTCCTCGACGAGGACGAGCGGCCGGTGGGAGTGGTGTCCGAAGCCGATCTGCTGCGCCGGCAGATCGCCAAGCTCGGGGCGAGCACCGCCGAAGGGATCATGACGAGCCCCGTGGTGGTGGCACGGCCCGAGTGGAGCGTCGTCGAAGCGGCCAAGATGATGGAGAAGCACAAGGTCAAGCGGCTGCCCGTGGTCGACGACACCGGCCGCCTCATCGGCGTGATCAGCCGCAGCGACCTCGTGCGGCTGTTCCTGCGCCGCGACCGCGCCATTCAGGAGGAGGTGCTGGAAGAGGTGCTGACGCGGACGCTCGGGGTGCCACCGTCTGCGGTCACGGTCGACGTCGCCGACGGCACCGTGACGCTCACCGGCACCGTGGAGCACACAAGCCTTGCCCCGATTGCGGTGCGGCTGTGTGAAAGCGTCGACGGGGTGGTCGAGGTGGTCGACCGGCTCACCTGCCCGGGGGGCGGAGCCTCCACGCCCGGGCAGGAAGCGCCGGAGTAGCACGCGCACGGCAAGCTGCACCGCCGGACAACCGGCACAAGGGCATAGTGGTGGTGCGCGTGAAATGCCCCCATTGCCGCATATCTTGGCCGCAGGGCGGCGAGCCGAGCCGCACCAGACGCGGCGGAGGGACGCCATGGAGCCGAGCGACCACCAGGGGGACGGGCAACACCGCCCCACGCCCGGCCGTCGTCCCGACAAGGCGGCCGCCGCCGGTTCGCCCCGGGGGGAGCGCCCGGCGAAGCCCTCCGCGGGCAAAGCCACCCGCCGGCATGCCGACGCCTCCTCACGGCCGGCCCGTGGCCGACGCGGACTTCGCCTCCCCGGCGGTCCGCCGCCCGGCCCGGCTCGCCCCGGGTTCTGGCGCAGTCCCCTGCGGGGGCCGTGGCTGACCTCGGTGTTCGGGCTGATCCTGCTCGTCGGCCTCACGGTGCTCTTCGTGACCGGACTGCTGTCCTACGCCGCCTACAACCCCGATCTGGCTCCGGGCAACGACCGGACACCGGACAAGGGATGGCTGGGCTTCTACCTCTTCTCCTGGCCGACCAGCCCCTATTGGCTCTACCGCCTCACCCAGGGCATCCATGTGACGCTCGGTGTGGTGCTGATCCCCGTGCTGCTGGCGAAGCTGTGGTCGGTCATCCCGAAGCTGTTCTCCTGGCCGCCGCTGCGCTCACCGAGCCATGCGCTGGAACGGCTTTCGCTGCTGCTCCTGGTGGGCGGGGCGCTGTTCGAGTTCGTCACCGGAGTGCTGAACATCCAGCTGCACTACATTTTCCCGGGCTCCTTCTACACCCTGCATTTCTACGGAGCATGGGTGTTCATCGGTGCGTTCCTCGTCCATATCGCGTTCCGTATCCCCGTGATGGCAAAAGCCCTGCGCAGCCGCCGAATGCGTACCGAACTGCGCACGCCGCTCTCCCGGACGGTGCGCGAACCGGCCGACGACACCGGGCTGGTGACCCCGGACCCGGCGCCTCCCACCATGTCGCGGCGTGGCGCGCTCGGCCTGGTGGGTGCGGGGTCGCTGGGCCTGCTCCTCGTCACGGCGGGGCAGAGCATCGGCGGCTCCCTCCGCAGAACCGCGCTGCTGGCCCCGCGCGGGCAGGACCCGGGGGAGGGGCCCAACGGCTTCCAGATCAACAAGACCGCGGCGAGCGTGGGGATCAGCGCCCGCGACATCGGCCCCGACTGGCGGCTGGTCGTACGGGGCGACGGCCGCGAGCGGACCTGCACCCGCGCACAGCTCCTCGCTCTTCCCCAGCACACGGCGGCCCTGCCCATCGCCTGTGTCGAGGGCTGGTCCACCGACGACCAGCACTGGAGCGGCGTCCGGCTGGCGGACCTCGCTGCCCTGGTCGGACTGCGTCACAACCCGCCGGGCGTCTTCGTCGAGTCCGCACAGCGGGCCGGCTCGTTCCGCTCGACGCATCTGCGCGACAACCAGGTACGCGACCCCAGATCGCTGCTGGCCCTGCGGGTCAACGGCGCGGCTCTCTCCCCGGACCACGGATATCCGGCGCGCATCATCGTCCCCGCCAACCCCGGTGTGCACAACACGAAATGGGTCACCCGCCTCACCTTCGGGAGCACCCCGTGAAGGGCCTCCGCGCACGCTACGGGGCGTCCCCTCTGCACCTCCTGCTGGTGCTGTGCTCCTTCTTTCTGGCCGTGTACGCGGGCGTCCGACTGCTCAAAGGGGACACCCTCGGCGTCCTCATCTGGTTCGTCGGCGCGGCCCTCCTGCACGACCTGGTGTTCCTGCCCCTGTACACCGCCACCGACCGCGTGGTGCAACGCCTCTTCCGGCACCGGCGGCGCACGGCGAACCCGTACGCCCCGGTGGTGGCAGGCGGGATCAACTACGTCCGGGTGCCCGCTTTCGTCGCGCTCCTGCTGCTCCTGGTGTGGTACCCGCTCATCCTCCAGCGCGTCCCGGGGTTCTCCCTGTACACCGGCCTGCCGTCGGGTCAGTTCTGGGACCACTGGCTGCTGATCACCGCGACGCTCTTCGCGGCCTCGGCGGGGTGTCTGCTGGTGGCCCTGTGGCGCACACACAGGGCCCGTCCACGCTCCGAAGATCCCCCGTCTCCCCCGTCTCCGCAGAAGGCACCGTAGGCAGCCGGCCTGCCGCCGGTGGACGTGGTCACCAGCCGGTCAGCAACAGATGGTTGACCAACAGGGCGAGGAGGGCCTGCGCGGCCAGCCACCAGGAGTGAAAGCGGCGTGGCAGCAGGGCACCTGCGGGCAGCGTCCACACCGCGAAGGACAGCCAGATCCGTTCCGTCTCCGCCTTGCTCATCCCGGAAACATCCGCGAGCAGCATCATGCACAGCCCTGCCGCGACCAGCACGGCAAGGGCGCCCCGTCCGCTCGGCGGCTCGCGCCGCATCCTCCGCACCGCATGCCACAGCGGACCGGCGGCGCGGCGCAGCCCGGCGACGGTGGCCAGGCCCACGGTCAGTACCTGGGCCGCCAGGTTCGCCCAGAGAAAGTAGCTGTAGGGACGTACTTTCGCGGCGCCCTGGTAGTAACGCTCGACCAGCGTCGTATAGCCGTCCAGCCACCAGAACCCGGCCCAGGTGAAGGCCGCCACCCAGACCAGCACGCCCAGCAGCACATACGGCAACGGGCGGACCGAGCGCGCGAGCAGCAGCACCGCGGCGCCGAGGACGACGAGAACGGTCAGGCCGTAGGAGAGATACCAGGCCCAGCCGAGCAGCAGCCCCGCACCCAGGGCGGCGAGACGCGGCATCCGCGTACTGCGGGTGGCCGCCAGGGCCAGCAGGGCGACGGCCCAGGCGGCCACCCCCGCGAAGTAGCCGTCGGCGCTGACCCCGATCCATACCGCCGCCGGGGCCAGGACGAGGAACGAGGCGGCCCGGCGGGCCAGTTCCTCACCGCACAGTGCGCGGACGGTCACCATGACGGCCGCGGTGAGCGAGCTTCCGACGGTGATGCACCAGACCGCGGCCCAGGCGCCGCCGCCCAGCCCGATCCGGTCCAGCCCGACGAACGTCAGCAGAGCGCCGGGCGGATGACCGGCCACATGTGCCGGCCAGATGCCGGGCGAGCCGACCAGGATGTGGTGCGTGAAGTCGCGCAGGAAAGCGCCCACGTCGTGCACGTCGTCGACGGATTGCAGGTACTCCAGACTGGTGGTCAGCCGCTCGGCGACGCCACGGCCCCACCCGTCCACGAGTGCCAGCGACCACGTCCAGGCCATCGCCGCGGCCCACACGGCCGGCACCAGCACCCGCCACGACAGACGCCGTGCGGTCGACGGACCGTAGACCACCACCACCGCCGCGACGGCCACCGCCGCCGGGGTGCCGGGGCCCACATGCGGCAGCCACCAGGCGTGCAACGGCGGCCACCCCAGCCGCAGGATCCCCTCGGAACCGTAAACGGTCCGGTTGATGACGCGCCCGACGACTGCTGCCAGGACGAACAGCGTCACCGCACCCGCAGCCGCCCACAGGTCGCGGTGGCACTCCCGCTTTGGCACGCTCGCTGTCACCCGGCCACGGTAGGCCAGGCCGGCGGCCGGAGCGCTGATCGCCACCACTACGGCCGCGGGGAGTGGCGGCGTGCCGACCCGGTGCCCCGCGCGGTGCTCCGCCGGGTTACTTGGGGTGGATGTCGGCGGCGACGATCACGCCGTCCTCCACGGTGTAGGTGCCGGTGAAGTGGCGGTGGGTTTCGTCGGTCAGCAGCTGGTCGAGCTCGACCTCGACCTTGTTGCCGTTCACCGCGTTGATGGTGACGTCGTACTTGTTCGTGGTGTTGAAGGTCTGCACGAAGGCGTCGAACGTGTTCCCCGCGATGTGCTGCTTCCCGCCCAGCGCCCAAGCGGAAATGTAGTCACGCTCGTTAACGGCACTGAAATACGTTTCGACCACGTCAGCGGGATCCGGCGTGGAGGGCTGCGTCGGCGAGGCCTGGGGGCGGGCGTGGACGGCTGGTGTCCAGGTGTGGCCGAGCGAGGGGCTGACTGCCCACCCCGCGACGGGGGCGGAGAGCGTGGCCGTTCCGGATCCAGGGCTGTTCGCCCGGGCCGGGCCGAAGAGCGCGCCGGCACCGGTGAGGGCCACGACAAGGGCCATGACGAAGGACACCCGCACACCGGTCACCCCAGGAAGGCGGTGTGGGTGGTCGAGTGACGCAGTTCCCGTCGGCGCCCGCGCCGAGCGGTCCTGCGGTAGACGACGGGAATTCGCACGGTGAAGTCCTGAAAGCTCTGTCATCGGTCACCCCGAAGCAGTTCGAGGATCTGGATCTTCTTAAGTCCCATCGTGCGTGACGCGTCTCCCGGATGCATCCGCTGGTCGAGTTGCGGGCTGTTCCCTTCGGGGCTACAGGCGGACGACGACCAGGGCGATGTCGTCGCGGGCGCCGGCGCTGACGCCGAGGCGTGCCAGCAGCGCGTCGGCGAGGCGTTCCGGGCTGAACCTGCTGTAGCGGGAGAGGGCGTCGGTGAGGCGGGCGAGGCTGGCGTCGATGTCTTCGTCGCGGCGTTCGATGAGTCCGTCGGTGTAGAGGACGAGGGTGTCGCCGGGGGTGTAGGCAAGGCGGGCCTGGGGGCGTGGCTCATGTTCGGGGTGGGCGCCCAGGGGCGGGTCGGTGGCCTGGTCCAGGAGCGCGTGGGTGCCGTCGGCGTGCAGCAGGACGGGAGGCGGGTGACCGGCGCTGCTGTAGGTCACCTCGTGGCGGGCGGTGTCGATCAGCGCCTGGATGACGGTGGTGGCCAGGGCCTTGTCGACGGAGCGGGCATACAGGCCCAGCACCTTCAGCGCCTGGGCGGGACCCGCGACCGAGCGTGCGGCGGCGCTGAGGGCGCTGCGGAGCATGCCCATGACGGCGGCGGCCTCCAGCCCGTGGCCGACGACATCTCCGACCGCCACGGCGAATGCCTCCCCCGGGAGGTCGACGATGTCGTACCAGTCGCCGCAGATGTTCAGTGAGCCGATGGCGGGGAGGTAGCG
The DNA here is from genome assembly GCF_023544705.1 of Streptomyces sp. MCA2. Lineage (NCBI taxonomy): Bacteria > Bacillati > Actinomycetota > Actinomycetes > Kitasatosporales > Streptomycetaceae > Streptomyces > Streptomyces sp. MCA2. The sequence continues at coordinate 27,406 of NZ_JAMJFM010000076.1, read as the reverse complement.
CACCGCGATGTCACGGTGCCGGGCGAGGTCGGGGGAGTGGAGCATGGCCTCCTGGAGGGTGAGCGCGACCTGGCGTTCGCGGGCATGGGCCCGGCGCAGTTCCTCGTTGAGGTGTTGCAGCGCACGCGCCCGGACGTACAGCTCGGCCTCCATCGCCTCCTCGCGCTCGCTCAGCTGCCCGCCCGGCATCTGACGGGCCCGGCGGGAGTGCACGAACGCCGTCACGTCCTCCACCCGGTGGATGACCCAGGCCACCGTGCCGCCCGGACCGATGACGGGAGTGTTGATGGTGGACCACCAGCGCTCCTCGAACAGGCCCGGCTGGTCGGCCACGGGGATGTCGTACCGCTGGACCGCCATGGTGTCCGGCTCCCCGGACGCCAGCACCCGGTTCAGCGAGGGATGCAGGTTCTGTACACCTTCGGCGTCGGGGTCCGCGGGGTTGTCGGGGAAGGCGTCGAAGACGTACTGCCCGAGCAGATCGTCCCTGGTCCGCCCGGTGGCCTGGAGATACGCCTGGTTGACGTCCACGATCACCAGGTCCGGGTCAAGGACCAGGCAAGCGCTCGGTGTCGCTGCGAACAGCGCCGCATGATCGAGCTCCGGTCTCCGCACGCGCTCCCTGCCCATCCTCCTCCGGCTCACGGCCCCGCCCGTGCCAATCTATGAGGCGCCCGGCGCCCGCGCCCGCCGGGACACCTCCGCACCGCGCCACGGCCGTGCGGTGTCCTCCCCGCACTCGGGCCCGGAGGCAGGGCGCACGGCGGCGGCCGGGGCCCGGCCCGTCCTCGCGGTTCACCCGAATGGCTCGCGTGCTCCGGGGGCAGCGCCCGGCGCCCTTCGTCCGCGCCTGCCCCGCGGGGCCTCGCGGGGGAGGGAGCCTCCTCGTCCGGTGGCGTACGGGGCGTGCGGTGAGCGTGCCCGCCCCGTACACCACCGGGCCGGCCTTCGACGATCTCGGGAACTCGCCCGCGACGCGCCACTGGCACGTAGCGTCGGGGGCATGCGTGCTTTCATCGTCGATGCGTTCACCGACCGGCCGTTCGCCGGGAATCCCGCCGGGGTGTGTCTGCTGGCAGAACCTGCCGACGCCGCCTGGATGCAGCGGGTCGCCGCCGAATTCAACTTGCCGGAAACGGCCTTTGTGCACCCGGTGGCGGAAAACACCTACGGGCTACGGTGGTTCACACCGACCGTGGAGGTCGATCTGTGTGGTCATGCCACCCTGGCCACCGCGCACGTCCTCCACGCGACACAGGGCATCCCGTCCGATGCTGCCCTGCGGTTCGACACCCTGAGCGGTGTGCTGACCGCCCGTCGGCACAGTCAGGGAGCCTTCACGCTGGACTTCCCCGCGGATCCGCCGACCGCTGCCCCCGCGCCGGAGGGACTCGCCAAGGCGCTCGGGACCGAGCCGCGGTGGACGGGCAGCGCCCGGCACGATCTGCTCGTGGAGCTGCCGGAGGCGCAGGCGGTGCGTGATCTGGCCCCGGACATCGCCGCGCTGGCCGAGTTCAGCGGCCGGGCGGTCATCGTGACCGCGGGTGCCGCCGACGGCGCCGACCACGATTTCGTCTCCCGGGTCTTCGCCCCCGCCGCCGGCATTCCCGAGGACCCGGTCACCGGCGCCGCCCACTGCGTCCTCGCACCCCACTGGGCGGGCCGGCTGGGGCGTACGGAGCTGACCGGTGTGCAACTGTCCTCGCGCGGCGGACGGGTGGGCGTCGAGCTGCACGGCGACCGGGTCACCCTGCTGGGACAGGCGGTCACCGTGTTCGACGGCGAGCTGACGCCCTGAGGCGTGTACCGCGGCCGGAGCGCTCGTGAGCCCCGCCTCCCGGTGCGACCGGGGAGCGGGGCTCACGAACGAACAGTGCTGTGCCGGCCTGACCGGCTGTCTCAGGCCGTGGACACCGCCTGCTGCGCGGTGAACTTCGTGCGGAGGCTTGCGCTGTAGCGGCGCAGGAGCAGGATGGCGGTGGCGGCGAGGCCGGTGAGCAGACCGAGCCAGATGCCGAGGGTGTGGAGTCCGGCGGCATAGCCCAGCAGCCATGCGGCGGGCAGGCCGATGGCCCAGTAGCCGACGAGGGTGATGCGGAATCCGCTCTTGGTGTCGTCGAGGCCGCGCAGGAGTCCGACGCCGATGTTCTGGGCGCAGTCGAAGAACTGCAACACCATGATCACCAGGAGCAGGTGGGTGGCGATCGACACCGCCGGTGCGTCGCGGGCGCCGCTGGTGTCGAAGAAGGGGCTGAGTACCAGGTCGGGCAGGGTGATGTAGACGACGCCCACCACGACCATGACGGCTCCGGCGCAGGCCAGCGCGGTGTTCTTGATGCGTAGCGCGGCCTCGGTGCGGCCGAGGGCGAGTTCCCGGCTGACGTTGATGGACGCGGCGTGGGAGAGGCCGACGGCGACCTGGAAGACGATGTAGACGAGCTGGTTGACGGCGGTGTGCGCGGCCAGGGCGGCGCTGCCGAACGAACCGGCCATCAGGGCGGTGACGGAGAAGAAACCGGCCTCGGAACCGTAGGTCGCCGCGATGGGTACGCCGAGCTGGACCAGGCGGCGGACGGTGGCGCGGTCGGCCTTGGCGATGTTGAGGCTGAGCAGGGGGCCGAGGACGGTGTCCTTCTTCGCCGACAGGTAGAGGGCCAGGAACGACAGCAGGTAGACCAGGGTGGTGGCCACACCGACGCCGGGCAGGCCGAGCTTCGGCAGGCCCCAGGTGCCGTGGATGAGGACCCAGTTGATGCCGGCGTTGACGGCGACGGAGGCGATGGTGATCTGGAGCAGCGCCTGCGGACGGCGCATACCGACGGTGAACTGGCGGATGGCCTGGAACCAGAGGCAGGGCACCAGACCGGGCGCGAGGGCCAGCAGCATGGTCTGCGCGCGGTCGACGACGTCGGCCTCCTGACCCAGGAGGGTCAGCGCCTGCCCGATGAGCAGCATGAGCACGGCGCCGGCGATACCGGCGAGGGTGGCCACGGCGAGGCTGGCGCGGACGATCTCGCGCACCTCGTCGTCGCTCTCGCCCTGCGCGGTGCCCGGCCCGGTGTCCTGGGCCGACTCCGCGCGTGCGGAGGCGGCGGCGATCTGGTTGCCGACGGAGGTGACGAGGCCGACGCCCATGGTGCGCAGCTGGTTGAAGAGGACGATGGCCAGTCCCCCCGCCGCGAGGTCGGCCGTGCCGAGCATGCCCATCATCACGGTGTCGGTGGTGGTCAGCGCGACCTGTGCGAGCTGCGTGAGGATGAGCGGTACGGCGAGGGTGGCCAGGGCGCGACTGTCGCGGAGGAGGGTGGTCAGCTGCATGGCGGGCATCAAATCCTGCGGAGTTTGGTGATCTTCTCGTCGGTCTCCCGCTCCAGGGCGGGATCGATGAGGTCGCGGGCGTTCATCCAGTCGTCGTTGAAGACGGTGTCCATGTACTTCTCGCCGCCGTCATTGATCAGGGCGACCATAGTGCTGCCCGGCGGCAGGGACGGCAGCCGGGTCAGGGCCTCGTGGACGACTCCGCCCGCCGAACCGCCGATCAGCAGCCCCGTGCGGGCGACCGCGCGGGCGGCGGCGAAGGCTTCGACGTCGCCGACCTTGACGCCCTCGTCGATCAGGTCGAAGTCGACGAGCGCGCCGATCTCGGCGCCTTCGGGTGTGCCGGTGCCGGACTGGTAGTAGTCGTGGGCCGGGCCGCCGAAGGCGATGGAACCCTTGGGCTCGACGCCGATGGTGGTGAAGTCGGGGTGGAGTTTGCGCAGTTCGCGGGTGGTGCCGCAGAGCATGCCGCCGGTTCCGACCGCGCCGATCACGACGTCGATCTTCCCGTCGAGTGCCTGGTGGAGTTCGTGGGCGACGGGGAAGTAGCCGACGCCGTTGGCCGGGTTGTTGTGCTGCTCGGTGAAGATGGTGTTGTCCTGGCCGCGGGCCATGTCTTCGGCGAGCTCTTCGCGGGCGGCGGTGGCCAGTTCCTCGGTGCCGTCGTCGACGACGTAGACGAGTTCGGTGCCCAGGGCCTTCATGCCGCGCAGCTTGTCGGCGGCGGCGTGGTTGTCGACGACGGCGGTGAAGGTGTAGCCGCGCTCGGCGGCGATGACGGCCAGGCCGAGGCCGGTGTTGCCGGAGGTGGATTCGATGATGCGGCCGCCTGGGCGCAGTGTGCCGTCCTGCTCGGCGGCGTCCACCATCGCGCGCGCCATGCGGATCTTGGCGCTGCCGGTGGGGTTGTACATCTCCAGCTTGAGCAGGAGGCGGCTGCCGGTCTCGGTGCGGCACAGCTCCAGCAGCGGGGTGCATCCGATGAGGTCGGATATGCGGGAGACCACGGCGGGGCGCGCGAGGGCCTCGTTCATGGGAACACTCCTGGGCGGGTCGAAGGTCAGCATGCGGGGCGGCGGTCCAGGCGCCAGCGCGGGCGGTCGCCGAGGCGGTCCAGTACGACCTTGGGCGGCAGCGGCAGGTCGTGGAAGGGGGACTCGTTGGAGTCCATCTGGTAGCCGGCCGTGTTCGGGTAGACGAGCAGGTCGCCGACCCGCGGGCGGGCGGGGAAGGGGACCTTGCGCCAGGTGACCATGTCCGACTCCAGGCACGAGGCTCCGCCCACACACGCGGGGTGCGGCTCGCCGCCGTCCGGCCGGCCGGTGGGGGTCACCAGCTGGGGGTCGGGGAGGTATTCGCTGTTGAACCACTGCTCGGACAGGCTCAGGCTGGTGCCGTCGACGGTGAGGATCCGGTATCCGTCACGGTCCTTGACGCCCTGGACGCAGAAGACCGTGGCGCCCGCCCCGTCCAGCAGCGCGCGGCCGGGCTCCATCATCAGCAGCGTCCCGGTCTCCTTGAGGAGTTCGGCCAGGCTGCTCCGTCCGCCCTCGGGGACGGCGGCCAGGATGGTGCGCAGCGCGCCGGCTCCGGCGACGGGGGAGTGGTAGGGGTAGAAGTCGCCGGTCTGGAACGTCTTCTTCGCGTGGTAGTGCTCCGGCTTCTGCTCAGCGAGGAAGGTGTGCCAGCGGTCAGCGGGGCTGTAGTCGACGGCGAAGCCGCCGCCGATGCTGATCCGGTCGGCCTGAAGTCCCAACACCCGGGCCTTCAGACAGAGGTCGACGAGTTCGCCGGCGAGGTCGGCACGCGGCTGGGTGGCATAGCCGGACAGATGGAAGCTGAAGCCCTCCATCCGTACCGCCTCCCCGGCCCGCACACACCGGTCCAGCGCGGTCTCGATCTCGGCGGCGTCCATGCCGAAGCGGCTGTGCGGCTGGGCGGGCGGCAGCCGGCGCAGCAGCAGCCGCGCCGGGCGCACCGTACCGGTCAGCGCGAGGGTGACCAGCAGGTCCAGTTCGTCGAGCCCGTCCACGGCGATCAGGCAGCCCTGGAGGAGGGCCAGCCGCAGCAGTTCGTCGCTCTTGGCCGGTCCGGTGACGACGATGTTCTCGCCGCGCACCCCGTGTCCGAGGGCCTCGCGCAGCTCCCCGACACTGGCCACGTCGACGCCGGCCTCGTGGGCGGCACAACGCTCCATCCACACGGCCGCCTTGTTGGCCTTCTTCGCGTAATACACCCGCCCCTCCACACCGGCGTCGCTCAGTGCGGTGCGGAAGGCGGCGAGGTTGGCGTCGAACCGGTGCGGGAGCAGGAAGTGGAAGGGGCCGCCGAAGGCGTAGGACAGCTCGTGCAGCAGACCGCTGTCCAGCACCCGGTCGGTGTCCGGGTCGGTGTGGGCGGGCAGGGTCGGCACGGATGCGGTGGAGAGGCCGTTCACTGCCACAGCGGCACCTGCACTCCCAGGCCCTGGTCGAGGGCGAGTTGGGCGAAGCGGTGGCCCAGCGCGATGTCGGTGACGACGAGTCCGCTGTTGTAGGCGAAGATGCGTTCCTGAGCCGAGCGGCGGCCCGCGGTGATACCGGCGACGACGGGCGGGAACTCGGTGTCGACGGCCGGGAATTCCCCGTTCTCGTCGGCCATGTCGGTGCCGGTGACTTTCATCTGCGCCTCGCTGGTCGCCACGACCCGGTCGGCGCGGTGCAGGGTGGAGGGCGCCAGCCCGTGGCCGACAAGGATCGAGAGCGCGCCGGGCTTGAGCCACCCGGCCTCGACGGCTGCCGGGGTGTGCGCGCCGGCGGTGGCGACGACGATGTCGGCGTCGGCTGCCGCGGCCCGCAGATCGGTGACGAGCTCCACGTCCCGGTCCGGGAAGTGCGCGCGCAACTCCTCGCGTACGGCGTCGATGCCCTCGGGGTGGGTGCCGAAGAGCATCAGACGGTCCAGGTCCGGCAGGGTCGTCAGCAGGAACGGCAGGGCCAGCCGGCCCTGGGTGCCGGTGCCGATGACCAGGGCGCTGCGGGCGCCGGGCCGGGCGCACTCGCGGGCCAGGAGGGCGGAGACGGCGGGGGTGCGCAGCGAACCGATGCGGCCGCAGTCCATCATCGCGACGGGCAGTCCGGTGACGTCGTCGTAGAGGGTGAGCGCGGTGTAGTAGTGCTGGTCGTCGCGGCCCTTGTCGAGTCCGTGCTTGTAGGAGGTCTTGATGGCGACGACGTTGCGGGAGCCGTCCCGGCCGAGCATCGCGTAGGAGACCGAGTGCCCGTCGTCGGGCTTGACGGTGAGTTTGCGGGGGTTGTCCGACTGGCCCGCGTGCAGTGTGCGGTAGGCGCCTTCGACGGTCGCGACGACATCGGCCAGGGATATGTCGATCCCGGCGAGGTCCGTCGTCGACAGGATGCGCAGGTTCTTGTCGTCGGCGGGTAGGGAGGGGGCTTCGCTGGCCACGGTGGTCTCGGTCATGTCCGTCCTTGGTGGGGCGTGGGGCGTGGGGCGTCGGGCGGTCAGGCGGCGTGGGCTTCGATGGCGGCTTGACCGTAACCGTGCTCGTCCTGCTCGGCCAGGGGGCGTGTCCGGCGCGCCGGGACACGGACGGAGGCGCGCTTGAGCCAGCGGTCGGTGCCGTCGTAGCGGGCCTGGAAGGGGACGCGGCCGTGCACGACGAGGTCGTTGTCGACGACCAGGACCTCGCCGGGGCTCAGGCTCACGGCGCCCGAGACGCGGGCGAGTTCGGCCGACAGACGCTCGTAGGCGGCCCGGTGGGCGGGGGTCGCGTCGTCGAGCGGGGTGTAGGCCGGGTCGAAGCGGAGGGTGAGGCCGTCCTTGGCGTGGAAGAGCGTGGGCACGCCGGCCGGCTGCCCGCCGTCGTAACTCTGCGCCTCGGTGTAGGCGTCGTCGGGCAGGATCGGCAGCCGCGGGCGGGTCAGCAGCGCGATGTCCGCCTCGGAGAGCCGGACGTTGCGGATGCTGGCGGCGGTGGTGGCGATGTGGTCGTGGTTGCGCATGCAGCCGAGCATCAACAGGTGGGCGCGGCCGGGGTGGAAGGCGTCCTCGGTGTGCGGGCTGAGCAGGACGGTGCTGCTGGCGCCGGTCTGCTCGTTCTCGTGCCCGGGGGCGGGGACGATGTTGTGCACGAAGCGGCCGTCCTGCTGGCCTTCCCAGGCGATGGGGTTGCCCATGACGGTGGCGAGCAGCAGCAGGACGATGTCGTGGACGGCGGCGCTGTCGCCGGCCGTGGCCCAGCTCGAAGGAGTGGGGCCTATCTCGGTGTCGTCGACCTCCAGACCGCGCAGGACGAACAGGCCCGCGTCGGTGTCGACGGGGCGCAGCTCGTGGCGGGTGGACTCGCTCAGTTCGGCGGCGAATTCGGTGACGCGGGCGAGGAGTTCGGGGGAGGTGGCGGAGGTGTGGAATTCGGCGAGGATCTTCTCGGCGACCTGGCGCAATTCACCGACGCCGGTGGCGTCGAGCTGACGGACGGGTGCGGCTCCCGTGGTCATGTCGAGGTGGTCCGTTCCGTTGCGGGTGGGGGACTGCGGGCCGGTTGACGGCGTGCGGACGTGGCGCAGCACTCGACAGCCCGGAAAGCAGGGCGACTTGACGGTGGCCGCCCGGCCCGGAGTCCAGCGGACGCTGACGAAACTACCGAGGAGAGTCAGGTAAGGCAAACCTAACTAAAGATGGGGTGCTCTGGGGTGGTTTGCTCAACTCGCTCCGGATAAAGCCCCGTTGACGCCGACCAGTCGATGTTTTCGGCGCCGCGCGCCCTTGCGGAAATGGTTGTCATTAGGGTAGGCAAACCTAAGCAAACGACCCTGAGTGGAACGAGGCAATGTGAACTGGAACAGGCGTCAGGTGCTCTGGGCCGGCGGCGGTATGGGCGCGGCGGCATTGCTCGCCGCATGCGGAGGCGGCAACAACGCGGCGTCCTCCGGCTCCGGTGGCAAACCGAGAAAGGGCGGCACTCTCCGCATCGGCGCGCTCGGCCGGTCCTCGGCCATCGTCCGCGATCCGCACGGTGTCCAGGGCAACGAGAGCGACTACCTCGTCATCGCCCTCGTCCACGACACCCTCACCGCGCCGGGCCTCAAGGACAACACCGTCGGCCGCCTGGCCACCTCTTTCAAGCCCTCGAAGGACCTCAAGACCTGGCGCTTCACGATCGCCAAGGGCGCTACCTTCCACGACGGCACCCCGGTCACCGCCGACGACGTGGTGTGGTCGCTGCGCCGCCTGCGCAACACCCCCGCCGGCGCGGCCCGACTGCCCGGCATCAAGCCGGACCACATCACGGCCGACGGCAAGGACACCGTCGTCCTCGTCTCCGACTACGCCAACGCCGAACTCCCCTCGATCACCCGCCTGTCGACGTTCATCGTCAAGAAGAACACCTCCGACAAGGACATGGCCAAGGCACCCGGAGCGGGCCCCTTCAAGCTCGACTGGTACCGGGGCGGCAACGCCCGCCTGCTGCGCAACGAGCACTGGCACGGTGGCCAGGTCTACCTCGACGCCATCGAGGTGACCATGTTCGAGAGCCCGCAGGCGATGGCGAACGCCATGATGTCCGGTCAGATCGACGTGGCCTCCAACGCCGGTGCCGTCGCCGCCCGTACCGCCGACGCCCGTCAGGACATCCAGGTCATCCGGCGCCCCAACGACATGGCGATGCCGGTCGTGATGCGCACCTCCGGCGGCCCGTTCGCCGACCCCAAGGTCCGCGAGGCGATGAAGCTCGTGGTGGACCGCGAGGCGATGGTCAAGCAGGTCCTGTCCGGGTACGGCACGGTCGCCAACGACATCCTGGGCACCGCCGACCCCGACTACGCCAAGAGCATCCCGCAGCGCCACCGCGACCTGACCAAGGCCAAGAAGCTGCTCAAGGAAGCCAAGTTCGACCTCTCCCGGACCTACGAGCTGGTCACCACCGAGGACGTCCCCGGACTCGCGGAGTCCGCCACGCTGTTCGCCTCCCAGGCCCACGAGGCCGGCGTCAAGATCAAGGTCGTCAAGCAGGAATCCGGCACCTTCTACCAGAAGACCTGGCTCAAGGGCGACTTCTACACCAACTACTGGGGCACCAACGACTCCCTGGTCTTCTTCGCCTCCAAGACCATGACCACCGGATCGGGCGAGAACGAAGCCGACTGGTCCGACAAGGACTTCGACGCCGCCTATCACAAGGCCATCGCCGCGGCCCGGCCCACGGCACGCACGGCCGCGCTGCGCGAACTCCAGCAGATCGAACACGACGCCTCCGGCTACCTGCTGTGGGGCATGGCCGACGGCATCGACCTGGCCGCCCCCAAGGTCCACGGCCTGCCCAAGCTCCCCGGCTACGGACGCGTCCAGCTCGAAAACGTCTGGCTGGCCACGTGACCGACACGACCACGCGCCCGGCCGAGGCCGTCACCCGACCTGTGGCGGCCTCACCCGCGCGCCGCGCCGGCATCCTCGGCCTGCGGGCCGCCGCCCTCGTGGGCAAACGCCTCATGATACTGCTGGTGCTGCTCGCCGTGGTGTTCGCCGCGATCGAGCTGCTGCCCGGCGACGCGGCCTCGGCCACCTCCGAACGCGGCGAGGGCGCCGCGGGCGTCGCCGCCCGCCGGCATCTGCTCGGCCTGGACCGGCCGGTGTGGGAACGCTTCTGGGACTGGATCACCGCCCTGCCCACCGGCGACCTCGGCACCTCGGCCCGCGGCGAGCGCGTCACCGACCTGCTCGCCGACCCCCTGCCCAACACCGTCCTGCTGGGCGCCACGGCGTTCGTCCTGACCGCTCTCGGCGCGCTCGCCCTCGGCCTGTGGGCCGCCGCCCGCCCCCGGGGCACCGTGGACCGCATCGTGGACCTCACCTCCACCGCCGCCTTCGCACTGCCCGAATTCGTGGTCTCCATCGGCCTGTTGCTGGCCCTGTCCCTGTGGACGGGCTGGCTGCCGGCCGCCACGGTCACCAGCGCCGACGGCTCTCCCGCGAGCTGGACCATGCTGGTGATGCCGGTGCTGGCCCTGACCATCCCGCAGACCGGCTGGAACACCCGGATCGTGCGGGCCGCGCTCGCCGACCAGGCCTCGACACCACATGTGGAGGCCGCCCACCTCGACGGCCTGCCCACCCGGCGGGTCCTGCTGCGGCACGCCCTGCCCGGCGCCTGGCCCGCCATCGCCACCGGAGTGGCCACCGCCACCGGCCCCCTGCTCGGCGGCACGGTCGTGGTGGAGACCCTCTTCAACTACCCGGGCATCGGGGCCGTGCTGGCCGGTGCCGTCGCCGACCGCGACACCCCCGTCATCGCCGGCGTCGTCGCCTGCGCGGCCGCGCTGATCACCGTCATCCTCCTCCTCGCCGACCTTGTCCGCGCCCGCACCCTGGGAGCCCGCCCATGACCGCCACCGCGGTCCGCCGCCCGTCGGCGCCCGCCCGCCGCAGCCGGCCACGGATCCTCGCCCCGATGGCACCCGCCGCCCTGCTGGTCCTGGTGGCGGTGACGGGCCCGCTGCTCGCCGCCCACCCCCTCGACAAACCCGTCACCGAGCCCTACGCCGAAGCCGGCGGTGCAGCCCTCCTGGGCGGTGACCAGCTCGGCCGCGACGTCCTCAGCCGGCTGCTGCACGGCGGCAGCGCACTGATCGGCAACGCCCTGATCGTGGCCCTCACCATCACGCTGGTGGCCACGCTGCTGGGCTGCTTCGCCGTCCTCAGCCCCCGCCTGGGACGACTCGTCGAACGCATCGCGGACACCGCGATCCTGCTGCCGCCCGTCCTGGGCATCATGCTGCTCGCCCTCGCCTGGCCCGGCGGCGGCCGCCTCGCCATCACCGTGGTGGCCATCTTCCTGGGCATCCCCTACGCCGTCCGCATCGTCGCCAGCGCGGCCGCTCCGCTCGCCACCACGGGATTCATCGAAGCCGCCACCGCGAGCGGCGAACGCATCGGGCATCTGGCCCTGCGGGAAATCCTGCCCAACCTCCGCGCCACCGTCCTGGCCCTGTTCGGCCTGCGCTTCGTCGACGCCGTCTACGTCATCTCCATGGCCGGCTTCCTCCAGCTCGGCCCGCAACCCCCCGAAGCCGACTGGGCACTGATGATCCGTGAGAACGGGCCCGGCATCCTCCTCAACCCCTGGGCCGTCGTCGCTCCCGGCCTCGCCATCGGTCTGCTCGCCATCAGCGTCAACCTCGCCGCCAACGCGTTGGCGCCCGCCACCGCCCGAAGGGCCGCCCTGCGATGACCACCACCGGGCGTTCCGCGCCCACACCCCAGGACACCTCCTCGGCCATGACCGACTCCCCGCCGCCCGTGACGGTCACCGACCTCGCCATCGGCCTCCCCGACGGCCCGGCCCTGCTCCAGAAAACCGGCCTCAGCCTGCGAACCGGCCGGATCACCGCGCTCACCGGCCCTTCGGGCTCCGGAAAGACCACCCTGCTCCGTGCCCTCATCGGAGACCTCCCCTCCGGGGCCCAGGTCACCTGCGGCTCCGTCGAGGTCCTCGGCCAGGACGTTTTCACCCTCGCGCCCGACGCCCTGCGCGCCCTGCGCCGCCACCGCATCGCCTACGTCGGACAGGACCCCGGCTCCGCACTCAACCCCCGGATGACCGCCGGACAGCTGATCGCCGAAGTCGCCACCGACCCCACGCCCCAGGCCGTCGCGGCCCTGATGACCGAGTGCCGGCTGCCCGCCGAACTCGCCCACCACCGCCCCGGCGCCCTGTCCGGCGGGCAGCAACGCCGGCTCGCGCTGGCCCGCGCCCTGGCCCGGCACCCCGATGTGCTGCTGCTGGACGAACCCACGGCCGGCCTCGACTCGGCCCTGCGCGACGAGATCGTCGCCCTGCTGCGCAGGCTCGCCACCGACCGTGGCATCGCCGTCATCCTGGCCTGCCACGATCCGCAGGTCGTCGAGGCCTGCGCGGACACCGTCAGCACCCTCCGCGCCCCCGCCACGGCCCACACGGCCCCCGGTGCCCCGGTCCGCAAGCCCGGCCGCCCCCGCACCGCCGGGCCCCCGGCCGCCCCGGACGACGGCCTGCGCGCCGCACGTCTGGACGTCGCCTTCACCCACCGGGGCCACACGCACCAGGCCCTGAAGGAGGCCGACTTCCACGCCCCGCCCGGTTCGGCCACCGGGCTCATAGGTCCCTCCGGATCCGGCAAGACCACACTGCTGCGGACCCTGGCCGGCCTCCAGAAGCCCGACGCCGGCACCCTCACCTGGAACGGCCGGCCGCTGCCCGCCAGCGCCCGCAAGCGCAACCGTGACCAGCAACGGCGCATCCAGCTCGTCCCGCAGAACCCCCTGGGCGCCCTCAACCCCGCCCGCACCATCGGCGCGTCCCTCACCCGCCCCCTGCAACTCCACCGCACCGTCAGCAGGTCCGAGATGCCGGCCCGCGTCGGCGAACTCCTCGAAGACGTGGGCCTCCCCGCCGACTTCGCCGCCCGCTACCCCCATGAGCTGTCCGGCGGTCAGCGCCAACGGGCCTCCATCGCCCGCGCCCTGGCCACCGAACCCGACCTGCTGCTCTGTGACGAAGTCACCTCGGCGCTCGACCCGACGACGGCCACCGCGGTCATGGAACTCCTCACCCGCCTGCGCGGCGAACGTGGGCTGACCCTCGTCCTCGTCAGCCACGAACTCGACCTCGTCACCGCCTACACCGACAGCCTCCACCTGCTCCGCGAAGGACGTGTACACCTGGCAGGCGAGAGCGAGAGCGAGAGCGGCAAGAGGGAGGGCGAGAACGAGGCCGAGGACGAGGGTGAGAACGAGGGCGTTGCCGCGCAGCGGGCGTGACGCTGCCGCATGCCCCGGGCCCGCCGCCCGTCAGGTCAGTGCAGATCAGGTCAGGTCAGTGCAGGCAGGTCGCGGATGAGGTCCGCCGCCTTCTCAGCGATCATGATCGTGGGGGCGTTGGTGTTGCCCCGCACCACGGTGGGCATCACCGAGGCGTCCACCACCCGCAGGCCGTTCACCCCGTGCACCCTGAGCCGGGAGTCGACCACCGGGCCGATCGAGCAGGTGCCTGCCGGGTGGTACAGGGTCTGGAGCTCACGGCGGGCGAACTCCAGCAGTCCGGCGTCGTCCGTGGAGCGGGGAACGCGGTGGTCGGCGCGGCGGTGCTTGCGCAGACTGGGCCGGTCGGCGATGTCCAGCAGCATCCTCAGCGCCCGCACCATCGTCGCGCGGTCGTCCTCCGTGGCCAGATAGTTGTGCAGGATGTGCGGTGCGGCACTGGGGATCGCCGACCGCAGCGAGACCTTGCCCCGGCTGGTGGGGGCGAGCAGGACCGCGCCGAACATGAAGGCGTGGTCGGTGACGGGGCTGATGCCCTCCTCGTGGAACATCACCGGGGTGGCGTGCACCTGGATGTCCGGGGCGTCCAGCCCCTCGCGGGTCCGGTGGAAGCCGCCGACCTCGCCGACGTTGGACGTGAGCGGGCCGCGGGCCTCGGTCTCCAGCAGGCGGACATTGTCCGGCGTCTCGGCGGTCAACAGGGTTGCGGTGTCGGTCAGATAGGACAGACCGACATGCGCGTGGTCCTGAAGGTTCTCGCCCACCGGGAGGTCCACCAGGGGCGTGATGCCGCAGGCCGTCAGTTCCTCGGCCACGCCGATGCCGGAAAGCATCAGCAGCTGCGGGGAGTTGTACGCACCGGCCGACAGCACCACCTCCCGCTCGGCGCGCCGTTGCAGCAGCTCCCCGCCCTGTTCCAGCTCGACGCCCATGGCGCGGTCGCCGTCGAACAGGATGCGGGTGCACTGGGCGCCGGTGAGCACTTCGAGGTTCGGCCGGGTCAGCGCCGGCCGCAGATAGGCGACGGCCGTGCTACAGCGCATGCCGTCGCGCTGGGTGAGGTGGTAGTAGCCGACGCCGTCCTGCTCCGGGCCGTTGAAGTCCGAGGTGAAGGGGTGGCCCGCCTCCTGGGCGGCCGCCACCCAAGCAGCCATCAGCGGATGCCGGGAGCGGCCTTCGCTGACGGTCAGCGGCCCGCCGGCGGCGTGCCACGGAGGCAGTTCGCCCTGGAAGTCCTCGGCACGCAGGAAGTAGGGGAGGACGTCGTCCCAGCCCCACCGTTCGGCGCCGGCCGCGGCCCAGGCGTCGTAGTCGCGCCGGTTTCCACGGATGTAGATCATCGCGTTCATCGACGACGAACCGCCGAGCATCCGCCCCCGGGGCAGAAAGCGGCGCCGGCCGTCGAGGCCCGGTTCGCAGGCGCTGAGGTAGCTCCAGTCGTACTTCGTCTGGAACAGCTTGCTGAAGGCGGCCGGAACGTGGATCTCCTGGGCGTCGTCCGCCGGCCCGGCCTCGATGAGCAGAACCCGGGTGTCCTCGTCCTCACTGAGCCGGGCGGCCAGCACGCACCCCGCCGACCCGGCACCCACGATGATGTAGTCGTACACGCACACCCGTCCTTCTCCACCGGCCCGTTCCCCGACCCTGTTCACCCAACCTGGAGGAACGGGTCGCCCCACACCGGGAAACAAGCCATTGTCACCGGGCGCCGGACCGCCGGGATCACGCGCGGGAGCGCGCGCCGCCGACGAGGGCGCCGCACGCACCGTGATTCTTCGCAAACCCACACTGTCCGTTTTTGTCTGTGGTTTCGTGATACCTTCCTCCCGCTTCTTATGCTGCCATGACATTCCTGGGCGGACCGCGGATGCGCCGTCGCCTTTTCCGGAAGGACCCCCGGTGACATCCCGTTCCCGCAGTCGGTTACGTGCTGTTGGAACGGACTGCCGTGTCCGGGCCCGCGCCGAGAACGGCCAGGCGGACCCTGCGGCCCCCGGCGTCCAGGCCCTGAAGACCCTGCGGCACGCCGTCCGTGCCGGCCATGTCCCCGCTGACGGCACGACCGATATCGCCAAGGTCTCCGGGCACGGCTCCCGGGAACGGCCAGCCGAGCGCCGGCGCTGACGGCGCCGCCGACACCCCGGCTCTGCCGGTGCAGCTCCGCGTCAGGACCTGACGCGGCCACATCGATGTCACTTCTTCCTTAGACAGGCTCATGAAACGAATAACCTGGGGGCGCGCCGCCGCCATCGGCGTCTGCGCCTCGATCGTTCCCGCCGTGCCGGCCGTCGCCGCTCACCCCTCGGCTCCGGCCGACGGGAAGGCGGTCACATACCACGGCGCCTACCGGTCGCTGCCGGGCGACCGGCCGTCGTCGGACTCCACCGTCGCCGCGGCGACTCCCGCACCGGACGACACGGCGAAGCCTTCCCAGGGCGTGACGCCGGAGGAGATACGCAAGGCCCAGGAGGCCGAGCGCTACTGGACACCCGAGCGCATCCGTGCCGCCGTCCCCGTGGACGCGGTGCGGGACGCCGGGCAGCTCCCGGAGGGGCAGCGTCGCGCCGGTGCGGCGGCGGGCAACCGATCGGTGGCCCAGCCGAGCCATCCGGCGCACGCCGGGGTCGCCACGGTCGGGGTGTTCCTGATCCGCAACGACGACGGATCGCCCACCCCCAACCAGTTCTGCACCGCCAGTGCGGTGACCTCGTCGACCAAGAGCCTGGTCCTCACGGCGGCGCACTGCCTGAAGAGCGACAAGCCTCCCCGCAATGTCGCGTTCGTGCCCGGCTACCGCGCCGGGGCCTCACAGGCCGGTGAGTCCGGGGAGACCCCGTACGGGATCTTCCCGATGGAGCAGGGCAAGGTCTGGATCGACAGCCGGTACCTGGCCAGGACACCCAGCGACGATGTGGACTTCGCCTTCCTGCGCGTCGGCCCCAACTCCCAGGGGCAGCTGCTGGAGGACGCCGTCGGCCGAGGCAACAGCCTCACCTCCGTCCCCGCCACCCAGCTGGCCCGCCGTGATGTCACGGTCATCGGCTACCCCGGCGGTCAGAAGACGCCGTTGCAGTGCACGAACGACACCAAGGCCTTCCAGGGCCGGTTCATGGAAATCACGTGTGCCGGCTACCGTTCCGGCGTCAGCGGCGGTCCGTTCCTGGAGAGCTTCGACGGCAGCCGCGGCAACCTCGTCGGCGCCATCGGCGGCTACAAGACCGGCGGGGCCAGCGACGACGTCTCGTACACCTCGCAGTTCGACAACGACGTCTTCCGTCTCTACCACCAGGCGGTCGACGACGCGGCGCCGGACACCGTCAACCCCTTGGGAAGCGCGTCCACTTGGCAGCACGCCACGGGCCTGACCACCGGCCGGTTCCACACCGACTCGGTGCGCAACGGCACCGGTGACCTGATCGTGCGCTGGTCCGACGGAGAGGTCTCGCTCTACCCCGGCAACCGCCGGTACGGCTTCGCCAAGGACATCCAGCTCGCCAAGAAGGACGGGCCCTGGAAGCAGGCGAAGGTCGTCACCGCGGGCGAATTCACCGGCAACACCACCGACGACCTCCTCGTCCGCTGGGCCGACGGCAAGCTGACCCTCTACAAGGACGTCAACGAAACCAACAAGCTCACCCAAGCGGTCCAGCTCAAGGGACCCAACGACACCTGGACGCATGCCTTTGGCATCACCGCCGGCCGTTTCGGCGGCGGCAACACCCGGCGCGACGACCTGGTGGTGCGCTGGTCCGACGGCGAGGTGACCCTCTACACCAACGTCGACGGCAAGGGTCTGCACGCGGAGAAGCGGCTCGAAAAGCGCAACACGACATGGCCGCACGCCCGCGACATCGCCGCCGGCAACTTCGCCACCGAGTCCGGCGACCAGGACCTGTTCGTCGCCTGGTCCGACGGTGAAGTCACCGTCTACGAGAACACCGGGGCCAAGGGCCTCACCGCCGCCGCGGAACGCCGGCTCCGGCCCGCGAAGTCCGCGTGGCGCAACACCAGCCTTGCCGTCTCCGGTGCCTTCGGCGGCGGTACCCGCCAGGACGATCTGATCGCTCGCTGGCCCGGCGGACAGCTCGTCATGTACGGCGACACCACGACCAAGTCGCTGGGCCGTGAAAACGTCCTCGTTCCCCCGCAGATCAGCTGAACCAGCACGTCTCGCGCCATGAATGCCTTCCGGTTCTGCCACAGAACCGGAAGGCATTTCGCTTTCCCCGGCGGGTCCCGGCTGTCGCCGCCGGTCGTCTCGTGCCGTCGTCGTCCGCCCAGTCGCATCATTTGGTCCCGTTGAAGATGCACAGGTCACGAGGGCGGCGAGACTTGATGTATGGCAGAACAATCCCGAACGCGGGTTCGGTCGTCCTCGGCTGCCCGGAAAGACAAGAAGAAGCCGACGAACGATCCCGGTGCGGTGGCTCGCCGGGCCGCTGAAATGTTGCAGAGCCTCATCAGCCACCGGGTGGAAGGTGTCACGGCGGTACGGCGCACCGACGACGGCTGGTGTGTCGAGGTGGACGTGCTGGAGCTGGCGCGGATTCCGGACACCACGAGCCTTCTCGCGACCTACGAGGTGAAGCTCGACGAAGACGGCGAGCTGCTCGAGTACTACCGGACCCACCGCTACCGACGTGGTGCGGCCGACCAGTGAACGCACCGCGCTGACCAGCTGAAAGGGCACCCAGATGGCCACCACGACTTATTCAGGCATGTCCGGCGAGGTCATTCCCTGCCCGCCGAGAGCCGGAACGCTCTACGACGTGATGGAACTCATCCTGGACCGGGGGATGGTCATCGATGTGTTCATACGGGTGTCCCTGGTCGGGATCGAGATCCTCAAGATCGATGCCCGCATCGTGGTGGCCAGCGTCGATACGTATCTGCGTTTTGCGGAGGCGTGCAATCGACTGGATCTGGAGCGCGATTCGGGCAGCGTGACCGTCCCCGAACTCTTCAGCGGCCAGGCCGCCAAGAGCATCGGAAAGCACAAGGCGAAAAAGGCGGCCTCGTCCATTGGCGACACCGTCCGCTCGGTGGTGGGCGGGGGCGACGACTCGGATGACGACGCCGAGGAGGAAGCGCAGCCGAAGAAGAAGCGGCGCAGCGGTTCCGCCCGGTCCGGAGCCGCTTCCCGCCGGCGGCAGTCAGAGGAGGAGTGACCAGTGACGGATGACGGCATCTACGTCTACGGCATCGTCCGGGCCGAGCACCCGCTGCCCTCGCACCTGGGCGGAGTGGGGGAGCCCCCGGGGGCCGTGGAGCGCATCGTCGAGGGGCGCGTCGCCGCGGTCGTGAGCCAGGCACCGCCGAAGCTGCGCGCCCGTCGCCGCGACCTCATGGCACACCAGGAACTGCTGCTGGCCCTGGCCGAACACGGGCCGGTGCTGCCCATGCGGTTCGGCATGGTCGCGCCGGACGAAGCAGTGGTCCGCCGACAGCTTTCGGACGCCGAGGAGCGTCATCTGGCCGCCCTGGCGGACCTCGCGGGCCGGGTCGAGATCAACGTCAAGGCGATGCCGGCCGACGACTCGCTCGCCGCGCTGGTCACAGGCGACGTCACCATCCGCGGGCTGCGGGAAGCGGTGCGCCGGCAACCGAGCTACGAGGCGAACATGCGGCTCGGAGAGGCGGTGGCCACCGCGCTGTCGCGCCGGGCCGCCGAATCGGGTCGCGAGATCGTGCGAGCGCTGACGTCCCGGGCGCACGCGGTCTCCGCCGGGCCGGAGGTTTCCGGGTGCCAGGTCAATGTGTCCTTCCTGGTGGACCGGAGCGACAGCGCCGACTTCACCGCGGAGGCGGAGCGCCTCGCCGGGCAGTCCCGCGATCGCGTCGTCCTGCGGGTGGTGGGCCCGCTGCCCTGCTACAGCTTCCTCGAACCACGCGCGCTCGCGGGCCGGGCCGGAGGCTGAGATGGGGCTGATCAGCGGTGTGCTCACCCTGCCGCTCGCGCCCGTGCGGGGTGTGGTCTGGGTGGCCGACCAACTCGCCCAGGCGGCCGACCGCGAGCTGCACGACCCGTCCGTGATCCGCGCCCGGCTCGCCGCGCTGAACCATGAATTCGAGTCCGGGCACCTCAGCAAAGAGGCCTTCGAACACGAAGAGGAGCAGCTGCTCGACCTGCTGTACGAGAGCTGACCGGCCGCCGGGGAGAGGCATCAACGCCCTGCGCGACCGACGAGCGGGAGCCCGGCCGGCAGCCGCCCTGGCCGGCGGTCACCTGCCGCACGCGACCACGACGAAGAGGAAGGAGGGACCACGTGACCGACATCGATGAGAGATGGGGCGCTCCTCCTGCCAACGGCCCGAGCACCTCGAACCTCGCCGACATCCTCGAACGCGTCCTCGACAAGGGGATCGTCATCGCCGGTGACATCAAGATCGACCTTCTCGACATCGAGCTCCTCACCATCCGGCTGCGCCTGTTCGTCTCGTCCGTGGAGACGGCCAGGAAGGCCGGTATCGACTGGTGGGAGACCGACCCCGCGCTCAGTTCCAAGGCGGCGCGGAACGAGCTGCGGGAGGAGAACCGCCGGTTGCGCGAGCGCGTGGACGCACTGGAGTCCGGCGATGGCGACGACGGCGACGACGATGGCTCGCCCGCCCACCGGCCGAAGGACACGGCAGGGGCGGGGACATGACGACGGAGCGGCTCGATACCCCCACGAACGTCACCGCGACCTACGTCTTCGCCGTCTGCCGGCAGCTCGATCCGGGGGCCCTCACCGGACTCGCCGGCCTGGCGGACGGGTTCCCCGTGCGCGGTCTGCGGTTCGGGTCCCTCACGGCGGTCGTCCAGCACGTACCCGCGGCCGAGTTCACCGAGGACGCATGGCAGCAGCGGCTGTCGGACCGGGAAGAACTGGAGCACTGTGCCCGCGCCCACCACGACGTGGTGACCGCGGCCGCCGCCTGCGGGCCCACGGCGCCGCTGGCACTGGCCACGCTCTACCGGGGCGACGAGCGGGCGCGGCAGGCCCTGGAAGCGGATGCCGACCGGTTCGCCGCGGTGCTGGCACGTATCGAAGGCCACGCCGAATGGGGGGTGAAGGTCTATCTGCCCGCGGCAGCCCCAGAGTCCGCCGCGACCGCACCCCCTGGACCTCCCGTGAGCGGCGGCGGGGCGGCAGGCGGAGCGGGCCGCGCCTACCTGGAACGGAAGCGGGGGCTGCACCAGGCACGGGAGCAGCACCATGACCGCGCGCTGCGGACCGCCGAGGACATCGACACCGCCCTGAGCCGCCTGGCCACCGCGACCCGCCGGCTGCGCCCGCACGGCCCGGAGCTGACGGGGGAGAAGCACCGCCTACAGATCCTCAACGCCACCTACCTGGTGTCCTCCGTGCGCGTCCGGAGACTGCTGGAGGCGGTGGCGGGCCTGCGCCAGGGCACCGGAGCGGACGTCGAGGTGTCGGGCCCCTGGGTCCCGTACTCCTTCGTCGGGGAGGTGTGAGCCGTGTCCGCTCCGCATCCCGTCCCCTGGGAGACTCCGGGCCCGCTCACCGGGCCCATCGGTGTCCCGTTGGTCGACCTGCTCGACCGCGTGCTGTCCACGGGGGTCGTCATCAGCGGGGACCTGGTCATCGCCATCGCCGATGTGCCTCTGGTGCGGCTCTCCCTGCACGCACTGCTGTCGTCGGTCAGCGAACGGGTGCCCGCGCCGTGGTCGGACTCGGGCCCGCTATGACGGAACGAAGCGGTGCGCGCGAGGGCAGACTCGACATCGACCGTGAACAGATGGGGCGCGACCTGGTCTCGTTGGTACTCACCGTGGTGGAGCTCCTGCGGCAGTTGATGGAACGGCAGGCGATCCGCCGGGTGGAACAGGGAGACCTCAGCGACGCGCAGGTGGAACAGATCGGGGAGACCCTGATGCACCTCGAAGAGCGGATGACCGAGCTGTGCGATCAGCACGGCCTGCACCTCGAAGACCTCAACCTCGACCTCGGGCCCCTGGGGTCCCTCCTGCCGCGGAACTGAGGGCCCTCAGCCGACGGCCCTGGCATCGGGGCCCGGTACACCGCCGGCCGGGCTCCTGCCGGGCTCGCGCTTGCCCTTGGCCCAGGCGACCAGGACGAACGTCACGCTGATCAGGAGTGCCCAGGCTCCGATCTTCTCCACGGCGACGGGCTGCCAGCCGTGCAGCTGATCGGGGTAGCGCCAGGCGCCGAGGTAGGTGGCGATGTTCTCCGCCAGCCACAGGAAGAAGCCGATCAGGGTGAAGCCGAGCGCAAGGGGCATGCGGTGGCGGGTGTGCCCGACGGTGAACGTCACCTGGGTCCCGGCCGTGGCCGCGAGCAGCGCGACGGCGAGGGGCCAGCGCAGGTCCGGCAGCCAGTGATGGCTGAAGAAGTTCGCGTAGATCGCCACGGCCACCACCGAGGTGGCTCCGGCGCGGTAGCGGATCAGTTCCAGGTCCATCACATGCCAGGCGCGGCAGACGTAGCTGCCCACCGCGGCGTAGAGGAACCCGCCGTACAGGGGCACGCCGGCGAACTTCAGCACGGCCGGCTCCGGATAGCTCCAGGACCCGAGGGCGACCTTCACCACCTCGAAGGCCAGCCCGATCACATGGCACACCGCGATGACCGCGAGGTCGCGCCCGCTCTCCCAGCGGCAGGCCAGGAACACCGCCGTCAGCAGCACCCCGTAGGCGACCAGCAGGTCATAGCGGGCGATCGGCAGCTGTGGCAGCGCCTGGGACACGGCCACCCCGGACAGCAGCGCGATGGCGAAGGCACAGCAGCGCGTCTCCAGCCAGGCGAAGAGCAGCGCCTTCCGTAGCAGGGAACCAACAGTCGACATATCTATGCCGACGCAACGGGCCCGCGCAACGGTTGCCCCGGGTCCGACTCCGGCTCCGATCCCGATACCGGCTCCGGCTCCGACCCCGGTCCTGACCCCGACCCCGGTCCCGACCCGGGGCCTTGCCCCAGCTCCCTTCCACCCATCCGCCGGCCTCGCAGTGCAGCGGCCGGCCGTCAGCCGACACGGGCGACCGCCCGCACGGGAGCGCCGTCGGCGGCGAGGCGGAGCGGGAAGAGCGAAAGCTCGACGGGGCGGTGGGCGGCCCGGGCATCGAGGACCGGCCCCAGGTTGGTGAGGTTCTCGGCGATGACGGCACCGGCTCCGCACAGGATGCGATGGGCCGGGAGTGACCCGTCGCCCTGGGCATCGCCCGGCTCGGGAGTGGGATCGACGCTCAGGGCGTCAACGGCGAGCGTGCGGACGCCCGCGTCCACGATCCCCCGGGCGGCTTCGGAGGTCAGCCAGGGGTGGGCGAGGTAGTGAGCCGTCCCCCAGTACGCGGACCAGCCGGTGGCGAGCACCAGCACCGTCCCGGGGCGCAGCCGCTCCAGGGCGGGGGCGAGGTGCGGGGGAGTGACGGCCGCGCGCGGTGCCAGGCCGCGCAGGTCCGCCACGACGGCCGGACCGGTGAAGCGGTCCAGGGGCACCTCGTCCAGGGTGGGCCAGCGGTCGTCCACGTGGAAGGGGGCGTCGACATGGGTGCCGGACTGTGAGCCGAGATGCAGCCGCTGCACGTTGACGCCGTCTTCGGTGACACGCAGCGCGGTGTCGATCTCGACCTCGGGGTCGCCGGGATAGACGGGCATGCCGGTCATGAGAGGGACGGACAGGTCGACCCAGGTCGGCGAGGTGGTGGTCATGAGGAGCGCTCCGGGAGTCGGGTCAGGCTTCGGTGGGCGCGAGCCCGGCCGCGGGAGTATCGGTGCCCGGACCGGTGATCGGCGGGGCCGGGGTGTCGGCGGTGCGGACGAGCCGGGCGCCTTGTGGGCCGTAGGCCGCGCGGGGCTCGGGGAAGAGCGCCAACAGGGCGAGGAAGAGCACCGCGGCGGTGGCCAGGGACAGCGGCAGGCTGATGTCGATGCCGTTCGCGAGCCCGCCGAGCGGCCCGACGAACTGGCCGGGGATGTTGGTGAACACCAGACCGACCACGGCGGAGACCCACCAGGCGGTCAATCCGCGCCAGTTCCAGCCGTGGGTGAACCAGTAGCGGCCGCCGCGCTGACGCCGGTTGAAGACCTGGAGGGCATCGGGGTCGTACCAGCCACGCCGGGTGAAGAAGCCGAGCATCATCACGACCATCCAGGGGGTGGTGCAGGTGACGATCAGCGTCGCGAACGTGGAGATGCTCTGCACCAGGTCGAGCCCGAAGCGGCCGAGGAAGATGAAGGCGGTGGACACCACGCCGACCAGCACGGTCGCCTGCACACGGGAGAGCCGGGGGAAGACGCTGGAGAAGTCCAGTCCGGTGCCGTAGAGCGTGGTGGTTCCGGTGGACATACCGCCGATCAGGGCCAGCAGACACACGGGCAGGAAGTACCAGCCGGGCGAGATGGCGAGCAGGCCGCCGACGTAGTCGGGAGCGCCGGGATCGACGTACCGCGGTGCCTTGGTGGCGATGATGCTCGCGGTCGCGAGCCCGAAGACGAACGGCAGCAACGTCGCGATCTGGGAGAGGAACGCCGCGCCCACGACACGGCGGCGCGGGGCATCCGCCGGGATGTGGCGGGACCAGTCGCCCAGGAAGGCACCGAACGACACGGGGTTGGAGAGCACGATCAGTGCGGCGCCGATGAACGACGGCCAGAACAGGGACTGGGCGCCCGGCCCGCCGGCCGCGTGGGCCCCGGCGTACGAGGGGTCGAAGTCACCGCCGAAGGCGACCGCGCCGAGGAGGAAGAGCGCCGTGGCCGCGGTGACCGCGATCTTGTTGATGAAGAGCATGAACCGGAACCCGTAGACGCACACCACCATCACCAGCCCGGCGAACAGCGCATACGCGACCACATAGGAGACCCCTGAACGGGGCAGGCCGAGCAGCCGGTGGGCACCGCCGACCAGCGCGTCCCCCGAGCTCCAGACCGAGAGGGAGAAGAAGGCGACAGCCGTGAGCAGCGACAGGAACGAACCGACGATCCGGCCGTGCACACCGAGGTGTGCCGAGGAGGCGACGGCGTTGTTGGTGCCGTTGACCGGCCCGAAGACGGCCATGGGGCAGAGGATCAGCGCTCCGGCGACCAGGCCGAGCAGGGTGGCGGCGAGCCCCTGCCAGAAGGAGAGCCCGAAGAGGATCGGGAAGGCGCCGAGAACGCAGGTGGAGAAGGTGTTGGCGCCGCCGAAGGCCACCCGGAACAGATCCAGGGGCGTCGCGGTGCGGTCGGCGTCCGGGATCCTGTCGACGCCGTACGGCTCGACTTCGGTGAGGGAGGGCGGGGCTTGCTGGGTCACGCGGACTCCTGCGGGCTTACGGGAGACAAGGGCTTGCTCGGGTGGCCGGCGACCCGATGACCAGCAGTGTCCGGGGGCGCGGGGCACGCGGCAACGCGTCGGAGAACGAGAATGCGGGGTTGCCCCTTGAGCGATCGAACAAGAGGATTGGGCGATTGCCACAAGCCTGCATTGCCACAAGCCTGTACTGCCACGAGCCGGTGAGGAGCCTGCATGCGTGTGACCGTCGGCGACCTGGTGCGGATTCCGCATCTGCGGCTGGATCTCTTCGCCGGCGGGGGAGGGCTCGACCGACCGGTCTCCTGGGCGCACGCCTCCGATCTCGACAGCGTTCGTGACTGGCTGGCCGGCGGCGAACTGCTCATCCGCAACGGCCGCACCCTGCCACCGCTGGGCGCGGACCAGGCGGAACTGCTGCGGAACCTGGCGGACGTCGGTGCCAGCGGCCTGGTCGTCGGGGAGGACCCGCAGACGCCCGCCCTGTGTGACGAGCTGGCCGCCGCGGCCGAGGACTGCGGCATTCCCCTCCTGGTGGCTCCGTACTCGGTGGGCTTCGCCGCCATCTCCCGGGCGGTCGCGGACGCCAATTCCCGGGACGACGCCGCACGGGTCGGCCAGGTCGAGCGCGTCTACGCCGCCGTCCGCGACGCGCTGGGAGGCGTGCCCGCGGAGTCACCGGTGGCCCGGCTGAGCCGCGAACTGGGCTGCCGGCTGCTGCTTTTGGACGCGGCCTCGGCCCACCCCGTGGACCCCTCGGCGCCCGAACCACCGCCCGAACTGCGCGCGGCGGTCCGGGCGGCGGTCCGGGCCTGTGAGGGAAAGATCCCCGGCGTCCTCCGTCTGCCGTCGGCGGACAGCGGCACCTCGCTCGCGGTGGAAGTCCCCGCCGAGGAGCCGACCCTCCTGGTGGTCGAGGGCCTCCCCAGCGCCTCGTCCGACACCTCGCTCCTGCACCACCTGGCCACCGTCGCCGCCGTGGAAGTGGCCCGGCACGCGATGGCGCTGGAACACCAGCGCCGGGTCCACGGAGAACTCCTCGCCCACTTGCTCGACGCCAGGACCGACGCACCGACGGCCCGGCACGAACTGGAGGCGGCCGGGCTCGAACCCTCCGCCTGTGTGCTCGTGGCCGCCCAGCACGGCGACGAGCCGGGCCGACGCGATCTGCATCTGACCCTGGGCCGACGCCGCATACCCCACCTGCTGCTCAGCCGGGAACCGCTGCTGCTGGCCCTGCTCCCCGACGACCCGGACGTCCTCATGACCGTACGGAACAAGCTGGGCCCCGCGGTCCTGCTGGGGGTCGGCAACGCGCTCGGCGTCCCCGACCGCCTTCCGACGGCGCACAAGGAGGCCATGTGGGCGCTGAACCTCGCCGCGACATCCGAGGACCGGATCGCCCGGTACGGCGACGACTCCGCCCACACGGTCCTGCGGAGCATCGACGAGGCCCGCGTCGTGGTCGATCGCGTGCTGGGACCCCTGCTGGCCTACGACGCGGCCCACCGAACGGATCTGGTCGGCTCCTTGGACGCGTTCCTGCACTGCCGCCGCTCCTGGCAGCGTACGGCCGCTGCCCTGAACGTCCACAAGCAGACCGTGATGTACCGGATGCAGCGGGTCGAACAGCTCACGGGCCGCACCCTCGCCACGACCGGCGACCTCGCGGAACTCTGGATCGCCCTTCAGGCCAGGGAACTCCTCGGCGGCCCCGCACGCACGGAGGGCCCTGGCTCCCACTTCCGTGGAGCCTTCCGTGGCGCGAGCATTTAGGCGCGGCGGATCCGGGCGGCCAGCATGTGGCCGATGCACAGGTAGACCACGGCGGGCAGTCCGTAGTTCAGCACGGTCCGCACCCATGCGGTGTCCATGGTGAACAGATCGTGCGACCACCCGGCCAGCCAACCGGCCACGGTGTGGACGAAGTTGACCAGATCATTGGCGCGGTTTGCGTCGAGGAGAGCGAAGAGAATCCACAGACCGAGAATCAACGCAGTGAGGTCGGCGATGACGACGACGGCCTTCGCTGCTTCGTTGCTGCTGTAACGAGCGCGTCTGGACATGAACAACGCGTTACCGCTTTCCGCGCATTGAAACGCGCGACGGTCTCGATGGCGCGCTGAAGGCAGGCCGGGCGGACGATGCCGCGCGGCGTGTAGGGGACGTTCCGGGCTGTCCGCAGCTGTTTGCAGCTGTCCGCAGCTGTCCTCAGCCGTTGTCGGCCATGGCGGCGATGTGGGCGCGGTAGGCGGCGATCTCGGCCTCGGTGAGCGCCAGACGGCCGGGACCGGGCTGGTCGGCCGGAAGCTTGGTCGCCTGGACCGCGGCCTCGTACAGGGGGCCGGGCAGGTTCAGCAGCAGTTGTCCCTGCTCAGCGGTCTCGATCACCACCCAGGAGTCCGCGTTCTCGTCGTGAACATCCGTGACCCCGATGGTGCTGATGGCGGTCACGGTCAAAACCGGAGGGATATCGCTCATGGCACCTCCCTATCAGCCATCGCCCGCCACGGCGAATCGCGGGCGGCTACTTGTGAGTCCGTCCGGTACTCGGCAGCTGGTGTGTCGCTGCTGTTCCCCGGGCGTGTCAGGGACGAAGGGGCCCTCTCCACCGACAGTGACGACGCCGTCGACGCTCTACAGGAACAGGACCGGCGCCCGGCATTTCTTGCGGCCCGCTTCCGCGACCGACATCTGTCCCGGCTCGGAAAGCTCGGAAGCTCGGAAAGCCACGCATGTCATGGAGGGGCGGGACCACACACCTTCGTGGTCCCGCCCCTCCATGACACCCGCCGGGCGTCAGTCCTTGAGGGCGTCCTTGCCCTTTTCCTTTGCGTCACGCAGATTTCCCTTGGACTCGCGCACCGCACCGTCGGCTTCGAGACGCTCATTGCCGACCGTGCGGCCGACTTCCTTTTCCGCCTTCCCGGTCGCCTGCTCGGTCTTGGCCTTCGCCTTCTCCACGGCGCTCATGATGCGATCCTTTCGTCGGCGTCATCACTCCGGTGCCCACAGGTCTCTGCGGGAAACGGAGAAA
>NZ_JAMJFM010000075.1:0-38224 GCF_023544705.1 Streptomyces sp. MCA2 | reverse complement strand
GGTCCGGGGCGGGTTGGGTGCTGACCGGGTCGGGGCCGGGGCGGGCCGAGTCAGGTGTGTGGTCCGGGGTGGGCTGGGTGCTGACCGAGTCCGGGGAGGGGTGGGAGGTGTCCGGGTCGGGGGTGGGGGAGGAGCCGTACGGGCTGTCGCTGCCGCCCTGGTAGCCGGCGTCGAAGGGGGAGCGCTGGTCCGGCGGCGGCAAGGGCTGGGCCTGGGGGGTGCCGCGGCCGCCGTCCTGGCCGGAGGGCGAACCGTCCGAGGAGGCGGCGGGGTGGGTAGCCGCGCCGGTACCTGAGGCCGTGTCCGTAGGGGTATCGCCCGGCCGGGGGGAGTGGGAGGTGCCGCCGGAGCCGTTGCCGCCGCCCGCACTGTTTCCCGCACCCGTACCACTGCCGCCGCTCGACCCATCGGAGCCGGAGCCCGAACCGCTGCTGCTGTCGGAGCCGGAGCCGGACCCAGTGCTGCTGTCGGAACCGCTGTTGGAATCGCCGCCGGAGCCCGAGCCGTTGCCCGTGCTCGATCCACCGCCGGAGCCCGACCCACTACCCGTGCCCGACCCGTTGCCCGATCCCGACCCACTGCCCGAGCCGCCGCCGTCACTGCCGCCGCCACTGCTTCCGCCGCCGTCCTCGCCGCCACCGTGGCCGGCGGCCGATTCCAGGCCGCCGCGCGCGTGGTGGCCGGCCCTGCCGCCCGCGCCGTCGCGCAGGGACTCGGCGAAGGTCTGGCCGGAGTTCTTGAGCGCCTCCACACCGGCCTCCGCGCCGGTCTTGGCGCTGCGGCCGACGTCGAAGCCCTGCTGGGCCCCGAAGTTCATGTTCATGCCCTGCGCGATGGCGTCGGAGATCATCGCCTCCAGCGCGGAGACGGCGGGCTCCTTGACCGTCTCGACGATCGCCTCGACCAAGGCCTCGCGCGCTTCCTTGAGGATGCGGCGCACGATCAGACGGGTGGCCTGGGTCGCGCCCGCGGCGCCGATTTCGGACAGGCCGAGGGTGAAGGGGGCGGCCGCCTGCGCCGCGATGATCTCTGCCGCAAGGATCGCCAACTGGGCGATCACCGCGACTTTCATCCCGATGATGACCCCGGAGCCGGCGTTCAGCGCGAAGGCGATCAGCTCGGCGGCCGTACGGGCATCGTCGAGGTAGCCGGAGCCGTTGCCGGAGAACTTCTCCCAGGTCGTGCTGAAGCCGTCGATGCTGTCACCGGAGTTGGCCGACAGCACATTGCCGGCCGCCGAGACGCCCTCGGACTGCAACTGCTCGACGACGTTCGCGAACTCCCGCCATCGGTCGGCGGACTCGTTCATCTTGTCCTCGTCGCCCGTCGGCCAGTCGTAGCCGAGCATTTCGAGGACCCACTCGAGCCAGTCCGGCAGCATGAGCGACATGGCTTCCATCCCCCGTAGAGCAATGAAGCGACGATGACCTGTGCGGCAGAGAGGTGCTGACGGTTACTCAGGTGTATTCAGGTGTCTCAGGCGTCTCGGGTATTTCAGGTGGCTCAGGCAGCTCAGGTGTGCGGTGACTTGAGGGCGACGATCTTCTGGCCCTCCGCCTCGGCGTTGGCGATGTGCTGCTTCATCAAGGAGTCGTTGAAGTCCTCGTCGGCCTGGTGGTTGTCGGCCATGGTGTTCAGGGCGCCGCCGATCTCCTGGAGCTTGGCGGCCAGATGCCCCATCGATTCGTACATGCCGTCACGCAGACCCTCGTAGACCACGCCGAACTTCTCGCCGATCTCGTCATCGCCCCACGGCGGGGTGTCCTGGCCCTCCAGGCCGGTCAGCGCGTTCTTGAGTTTGGTCACCGCGGACTGGTACCGCTGTCCGACGCTGGTGAAGTCCTTGCCGCCGGACTTCAGCGACGGAATGTCTGCTTGCAGTCCTTCTCCGGCCACGGCGTCCCCCGTTCCGATGAGCGTCACGTACGGCACAACGTGCGACAAAGTTTAGAGGCGTACTACCGCATTTCTTCAAGGAGTTGACTGTCACAAGGCTGTCACCGGGTCAGGCCGGTGAGGCGCCCCGGTCGAGCGAACGGAGGGCGAACCACAGCTCCATGCGGACGTCGGGGTCGTCCAGATCGGTGTCGAGGAGGCCGGCGATACGGGTGATGCGCTGGCGGACGGTGTTGCGGTGGACGCCGAGGGCGGTCGCGGTGCGGTCCCAACTGCCGTGCAAGGAGAGCCAGTTGTGCAGGGTGGCCAGGAGGGGTGGGGAGTCGCCCAGCGGGGCGAGTAGGGCCTGGGCGTGCTGTCGGGCGTCCGTGGGGGCGACGAGGGAGGTGACGCTGTGGGGGCCCGGGGTGCGATGGCGGACCAGGGCGGCGCGGCCGGCGAGGGCGCGGCGCAGGGCGGAGGCGGCATGCCGGTCGGCGGTCGGCAGTTCCGCGACCGGGGTGGGTTCGCTGACGCCGAGCGTCCAGCCCGGCTGCGCGGTGATCTCACGGTCGGCGGGGAGCAGGGCACGCAGGGCGGGGGTGGCGTCAGGGGCGGCCGTCGCCTTGGGGCCGGTGCCGGGGTGCGCCCCGGGCCCGGGGGACGCGGCCGGCTCGGCTCCCGTGCCCGGGGCGACGAGCGAGGTGCCGAGAGCGGCGGCCAGCGAGGCCGCCGACTCCGTGGTGTCACGGCGGCGTTCGGCGTGTACGACGGTCCACAGGGGGTGGCCGAGGAGCGGGGCGACGTCGGCGGGGCGGGCGCCGAGGAGCATCCGGACCAGAGCCGCGGCCTGCCCGGCGGCGGCCGGGCCGTGGTCGGTGGCCGGGGCGGTGATCAGCGAGAGGAGTACGGCGGCGACGCCCGCGATGGCGTGCGCGGGCGGATCGTGCGGATCCGCGGCGACCACCAGGGCGAGCGCCCGGCTGCCGCGGACGCGGCCCGTCACGGCGTAGGCGGACAGTGAGCTGCCGGGGAGGGTGTCGGTGGCCGAGGACGGGCCGCCCGCGCCGACGACATGGGCGAGACGGCCGGCCGCGGCCCGGACGGAGGCGCCGGGGCGGGGGCCGGCGGAGCCGTGTGCCGCGCCGTCCGGGGCGAGCAGCGCGGTCCAGCCGTGCACATGGCGGGCCAGCGCGTGCAGTACGGCGGCGGCCGGGTCGGGGCGGGCGGCGGCCGCGGCCAGCGCGCGCTGTGCCTCGCTGAGGCGGGTCAGCTCACGGTGCCGGGCCTCCGTCACGGCCTGCCATACGGCGCTCTCCACGGCCGTGAACGGGGTGCCCGCCGGGACCTCGACGAGCGGCAGGCCGTGCCGGTCGCAGGCTGCCACCAGGGCGCGGGGGACGGTGTCGTGCACGGGCGCGATCCCGAAGCCGAGGGCGGCGGCTCCGGCGGCGACCGTACGGGCCGCGTAACCGTCGAGGTACTCGTCGAGGGCCGGGTGGGAGCCGGGGGCGGCGGCGGTGTCCGCGCGGGGGGCGCCGGGCGGCGGTTCCGCCGCGTCCGTCGAGTCCGGCCCCTCCGCCGCGTCCGGCCCGTCCGCCCGCCGCATCACCTCCGCCAGATGCACCCCCGCCGTCAGCAGCATCTCGCCGCCCAGGAGGTAGGGCACCGGGTCGGCCATCTCGGAGGTGTGCACCCAGTGGATCGCGACGCCCTCGCGGGGGCCGGCGATCTGGCGCAGGCCCAGGTCGGTGCGGGCGAGGAGGTCCGCGAGGGGCACCGGCGGGGTGGACGGCGGAGGCAGAGGCTGCGGCATGTGCGGACCATCCACATCGGAGGGTGGTGAATGGAGGAAACGTACACTTCAGCGTTGCCTTCGCGCCTCCTAGGGTCAACCCCCGAGGCGAGGCGCTCGGACGGGACCCCCGCTCGCCGAGCGCCCGCCGCCTCGACGCCACCCCCTCGCACCCCACACCCCCCGCTCCCCCTCTCCCCCGGCGCAGTTGGAAGGGATGGCCCATGGCTGTCGACTATGCGGTGATCGTGCTCTATTTGGCCGGAATGCTGGCCATGGGCTGGTGGGGGATGCGGCGCGCCAAATCCAAGAGCGACTTCCTGGTCGCGGGCCGCCGCCTCGGCCCCGTGATGTATTCGGGAACCATGGCGGCCATCGTCCTCGGCGGCGCCTCCACCATCGGCGGCGTGGGCCTCGGCTACCAGTACGGCCTGTCCGGCGCCTGGATGGTCTTCACCATCGGCCTGGGGCTGCTCGCGCTGAGCGTCTTCTTCTCGGCCCGGATCGCCCGGCTGAAGGTCTACACGGTCTCCGAGATGCTGGACCTGCGCTACGGCGGCTCCGCCGGGATCATCTCCGGCGTCGTCATGTGGGCGTACACGCTGATGCTGGCGGTGACCTCGACCATCGCCTACGCGACGATCTTCGATGTGCTGTTCGGCATGGACCGCACCCTCTCGATCGTCCTCGGCGGGGCGATCGTCGTCGCGTACTCGACGCTCGGAGGCATGTGGTCGATCACCCTCACCGACATGGTCCAGTTCGTCGTCAAGACGATCGGTGTGCTGCTGCTCCTGCTGCCCATCGCCGTCATCAAGGCGGGCGGCTTCGCCGCGATGAAGGCCCAGCTGCCGGACGACTACTTCGCACCGCTCGGCATCGGCGGCCAGACCGTCTTCACCTACGTACTGATCTATTCCTTCGGCATGCTGATCGGGCAGGACATCTGGCAGCGGGTGTTCACCGCGCGCGGCGACAAGGTGGCGCGCCTCGGCGGCACCGCGGCCGGTACGTACTGTCTGGCCTACGCGCTGGCCGGTGCGGTCATCGGCACCGCGGCCAAGGTGCTCTACCCGCATCTGGGCAGCCCGGACGACGCGTTCGCCACGATCGTCAAGGACGCGCTGCCGGTGGGGGTGCGCGGGCTGGTGCTGGCGGCCGCGCTGTCCGCGGTGATGTCCACCTCCTCGGGCGCGCTGATCGCCTGTGCCACGGTCGCCAACAACGACATCTGGGCGCGGGTGAAGAGCGTCGCCGCGCGGCGACGTCCGTCCGCGGAAGAGGCCGCCGATGCAGGCGGGGCGCCCGGTACGGAGCAGGCCGGGGACGCGGCCGAGGAGCACGACGAGGTGCGCGGCAACCGCATCTTCATCCTCCTCATGGGCCTCGCCGTCATCGTCATCGCGATCGCGCTGAACAACGTCGTCGAGGCGCTCACCCTCGCCTACAACGTCCTCGTCGGCGGCCTGCTGGTGCCCATCCTCGGCGGGCTGCTGTGGAAGCGCGGCACCGCCGCCGGTGCGCTCGCCTCGGTCGCGGTCGGCGGGCTGACCGTCGTCGGCCTGATGGTCTCGCTCGGCGTCCTCGCCAACGAGCCGATCTATTACGGGCTGATCGCCTCGCTCGTCGCGTATGTGGTGGTCAGCCTGGCCACCAAGCCGACGGACCCGGAGGTGCTGGCGGCCTGGCGGGCGCGGCTGGCCGGCCGGACGGACGGTGCCGCGGACGAGGATCCGGAGGAGGAGGCGACCGGGGACACGGCCGTGGCAGTGGCACGGGTACTGACACCCTCCTCGGTCACCGGGCGAGCCTGACCCGGACGCCCCGGCCCCTAGGGACTCCCCGGGCATCCCGTCGGGGTCCCGGGTCCCGGGGCCCGGGGCCCGGGGCCCGGGTGGCTTCACCCGCAGCCGCTCCCGGCCCGTCCCCGCCGGCCCTCCCCGCCCTTGCCGTCCCTCCCCGCCGCCGCACGCCCGTCCCTCCGCACGCCCGCACCCGCAGGTCCCCCGCAAGGAAGGCAGCACGCATCCATGAGCTCCACCACCCCCACGCCCACGCAGCACCGGCGCAACGGCGGTGACCTGGTCGTCGAGTCGCTGGCGGCACTCGGCGCCGACACCGTCTTCGGGCTGCCGGGGCAGCATGCGCTCGGGGTGTTCGACGCGCTGCGCCGCTCCGCGCTCCGCTACGTGGGGCTGCGGGTGGAGAACAACGCGGGCTTCGCCGCCGATGCGTACGCCAGGATCACGCACGGGGTCGCGCCGCTGCTGGTCTCCACCGGCCCCGGCGCGCTGATGACGCTGGCCGCGCTCCAGGAGGCGGCGGCCGGCTCCGCCGCCGTACTGGCCATCGGCAGTCAGGTGCCGCTGGCCGGGATCGGCGGCGGGCGCCATGGCTATCTCCATGAACTCACCGACCAGAGCGCCTCGTTCCGGGGCGTGGTCAAGTCCGTCCACACGGCGCGTACGGCCTCGCAGATCCCCTCGGCGGTGGCCGCCGCCTGGGAGTCGGCGCTGAGCGCCCCGCACGGTCCTGTGTGGCTGGAGATCCCGCAGGACGTGCTGCTGGCGGAGGCCGATGTGCCGCCGGTGGCCGGACTGGAGGCCAGGCCGCGGGAGTTGCTGCCGCGTCCCGAGCTGATCGCGGCGGCGGCGGACCGGCTCACCCGGGCCCGCCGGCCGGTGATCCTGGCCGGCGGCGGAGTCGTACGGGCCGGGGCCGAGGCGGAGCTGCTGGCGCTGGCCGAGCAGCTGCGGGCACCGGTGGCCACCACCTTCGGCGGCAAGGGCGCCTTCCCGTGGGAGCACCCGCTCTCCCTCCGGTCCTGGATGGAGGACCGCTACACCACGGCCTTCCTGGAGGACGCGGACACCCTCCTGGTCGTCGGCTCGGGTCTGGGCGAACTCTCCTCGAACTACCACACGTTCCGGCCGCTCGGCCGCGTCGTACAGATCGAGGCGGACCTCGGCAAGCTGGAGTCGAACCATGCCGCGCTGGGCATCCACGCGGATGCGCGGGCGGCGCTGGCCGCGTTGGTCAAGGAGGTGGGGGAGCGGGAGGCCGGACCCGACGGGGACGAGGACGCGCCCGGCTCCAAGGCGGCCGGGGCAGCCGGGCCCGGGGCCGGCGACGCGCCCTCTCCCGAGGCCGCCGTATCCGATCTCCTGGCCCACGTCCGCGACCGGATCGCCGGGCAGCATCTCGACCTGGAGCAGCAGGTCCTGGCCTCGGTGCGGGACGCGCTGCCCGACGGCGCGGTCAGCTGCTGGGACATGACGATCCTCGCGTACTGGGCCTGGTCCGCTTTCGACCCGCGGCGCACCAACGCGCTGCACTCGGCGCAGGGCGCCGGCGGGCTGGGCTACGGCTTCCCGGCGGCGCTGGGCGTGGCCGTCGCCGACCCGGAGCGGCCCGTGCTGGCGGTGTCCGGTGATGGCGGCGCGATGTACTCGATCGCCGAGCTGGCCACCGCCCGGCAGTACGACCTGCCGGTGACCTGGCTGATCGTGGACGACGGCGGCTACGGCATCCTGCGCGAGTACATGACCGACGCCTTCGGCGCGGCCACCGCCACCGAACTCACCCGGCCGGACTTCGTGGCCCTGGCCGAGTCCTTCGGCGTCCCCGCGCTCCGGACGACCCCGGAGCGGCTCCGTACGGACCTGGCGGCGGCGCTGGCGGCCCCCGGCCCCTCGGTCGTCGTCCTCCCGGCGCATCTGCGGATGTTCGCGCCCACGCACCTGGATTCCTGACGGCGTCCCGGCCCGCCATCCGGGGCCCGGCATCCGGGCCACGCGAGGCACGCCCGGGAAAGCCGGCCGGGGATCCCGGCTGCGGAAACCGGCCGGGGAAACAGGCCGGGGGTCCCCAGCCGGGAACCCCGGCCGGGAACGCCCTACGCCCCGCCTCCGCTGACCCGCCCCTGCACCAGCCGCGACAACGCCGCGTGGACGTCCTCGACCGAGCGGTCCGGCTGGAAGGACTGCCAGTCCAGGGCGGCGACCAGGACCATGCCGAGGAGGGCGGAGGCGGTGAGGGGGATGTCGAGCTCGTCGGAGAGTTCGCCGGTGTGCACGGCGTCCGTCAGGACGGACTCGACGACGGCCTGGGCCCGGCCGCGTACGGAGGTGAGGGTGGCGCGCCAGGTGCGGTTGGTGCGCCACAGCTCGGCGACGTAGAGCTGGATGAGGGCGGGGGAGCAGGCGATGAAGTCCAGGCCCGCGCGGATCATGGCGTCCAGGGCGTCGATCCGGGTGCCGCCGCGGGCCGCCGTGGCGTCGGCGGCCCGGCGCAGCGAGTCGGCGAGCAGGTCGATGCCGTCCCGCAGCAGCTCCTCGTAGAGGACGTTCTTGCTGGCGAAGTTGTAGTAGACGGTGCCCTTGGCGACACCGGCGCGGTCGGCGATCTCATCGACGGTGGTGGCGGAGAAGCCCTGTTCCGCGATGAGGGTCACGGCCGCGTCGAAGAGCCGGCGGCGCGTGGAGGCACGCCGGGTGACGGGGGCGGCCCCGTGGGCGGCGCCGGTGACGGCACCGCCCACGGGGTCCGAGGTGACACTCACAGGCTGAGCTCCGGATGCAGATCCTTCATCCGTACGACCTGCCGGCTGCGCGCCGCGAGGGCGGTGAGGGCCAGCGCGCCGACGGTGAAGACCGCGAGGACCACACAGCCCTGCTGCACGATGGCGAGGTCACCACCGGTGATCAGCCGGCGCAGGCCGTCGACCACGTAACTCATCGGCAGGAACGGGTGGATGGCGGCGAAGAACCCGGGGCTGGTCTGCACCGGGTAGGTGCCGCCCGCCGAGGTCAGCTGGAGCATCAGGACGACCAGGGTCAGCACCCGGCCGGCCGGACCGAAGAACGCGCCCAGCAGCTGGATGATGGCCGTGAAGCAGGCCGTGGCCAGCAGCAGGAAGCCCACAGTGCCTGCCGAGCGGGCCATCTCCAGGCCGAGGCCCCAGTGGAGGACGGCCATCAGCGCCAGCACCTGCACGACGCCGATGGCGTAGGCGGGCAGCCAGGAGCCGAGGGCGATCCGCCAGCCCGGGGCGCCCGCGGCCAGGGCGCGCTTGCCCAGCGGCTGGAGCAGCATGAAGGCGACCATCGCGCCGACCCACAGGGAGAGCGGGATGAAGTACGGCGCCAGGCCGGTGCCGTAGTTGGGCGCCTTGTGCATCGACTTGGCGGCCAGCTCGACCGGGTCGGCCATCACCTCGGTGCGGGCGTCGCGGTCCTTCTTGTTGTAGTCGGGGATCTTGGCGACACCGTCGTGCAGGCCGTCGGCCAGCTGGTTGGTGCCGTCCTTGAGCTTGAAGAGACCCCCGGTGAGCTTGACGGCGCCGTCCTTGGCGTCACCGACGCCGTGGTGGACCTTGCCGGCACCGTCGGCGACCTTGCCCGCGCCGTCGGCGAGGGTGCCGATGCCGTCGGCGAACAGCCCCGCGCCCTGGGAGACCTTCTGGGCACCGGCGTTGAGCGCGTTGATCTGGCCGATCGCGGTGTCCGCGCGCTTCCCGATGCCCGGTGCCTGCTCGGCGACCATCTCCGCGCCCTGG
The DNA here is from genome assembly GCF_023544705.1 of Streptomyces sp. MCA2. Classification (NCBI taxonomy): domain Bacteria; kingdom Bacillati; phylum Actinomycetota; class Actinomycetes; order Kitasatosporales; family Streptomycetaceae; genus Streptomyces; species Streptomyces sp. MCA2. The sequence continues at coordinate 28,997 of NZ_JAMJFM010000075.1, read as the reverse complement.
TGGATCTCGCGCAGCTTGCCGCGCAGCTGCCCGAAGTCCGCCCCGGCGACGGAGTCGTTGACCTTCTCCGCCGCGTCGGCGGCCACCTTGCTGCCGTCCGCGAGCGCCTTCAGCTTGGTGCAGTCGGGGTCGGTGTCCAGCAGCGCGCCGCAGCGGTCCTGGTAGATCTCCGCGGCGTTGTCGGCGTTCTTGCGGGCCTGGGAGGCGGCCTTGGCCGAGTCGCTCGGCAGGGTGTCGAGGACGTCGCCGATGGTCTCGGTGGCGTCGGCGACGAACTGCGCGCCCCGGCCGATCTCCTTGCCGTGTTCGCGCAGGTAGGGCAGGTCCTTCTTGGCCAGGCCGTTGACCTTGTCGGCGAGCTGCCGGGTGCCGTCGGCGACCCGGCCCGCGCCCTGGCTGAGCTCATGGGCCTTGGCGACGGCCGTCGAGGCGCCCTTGCTCAGGTCACCGGCACCCTGACTGACCTTGCCGGCGCCGTCGTTGAGCTTGCCGAGGCCGTCCGCGAGGTCCCCGGAGCCCTTCTCGGCCGAGCCGACCCCCTTGTCGACCTTCCCGGCCCCGTCCGCCGCCTCGGCGGTCTTGTCGTGCAGATCGGAGAACGAGATGAAGATCTTGTCGAGCATGGCCCGCGCCGAGGTGGCCGAGGTCTTGGCCCGGACCTCGGAGAAGACCGTCTTGGAGATCGAGCCGACGACGTAGTTGTTGGCGTCGTTCGTACGGACCTTGAGCGCGCCCGTCTGCGGGGTGTCCCCGGAGCTGGAGACGATCCGCTTGCTGAAGTCCTTCGGGACGGTCAGCGAGAGGTAGTACGTGCCGTTCTCCAGCCCCTTGGCGGCGTCCGCGGAGCTGACGTCCTCCCAGTGGAACTTCTTGCTGTCCTTGAGGTTCTCGGACAGGTCGTCGCCCGCGGTGATCTTCTTGCCGTCGGAGGCGGCACCCTGGTCCTCGTTGACGAGCGCCACCGGGATCTTGTCCAGACGGCTGTAGGGGTCCCAGAAGGAGCACAGGTACAGGGCCCCGTAGAGCAGCGGGATCAGCATCAGGGCGACCAGGCCCAGGCGGGGAAGCTTTCCCCTGCCGAAACGCTTGAGCTCAAGCGCGGCCAGTCTCGGCGAACGCATGCGCTGCCTCCTCCTCGGTGGTGTCGTCCTGGAGCGGGGTGGGGGCGGCGGCTTCGGTGTCCGTCTGCCGGGTGCGGACGGTCAGCGCGTCCGCCGGTGCGTCACTGCCGGCCGCCACGACGGTGGTGCCCTCGCGCGTGAGGTCCCGCAGCAGCTGCCAGGCCTGGTCGCGCTCGGCCCCGGTCAGCTTGAGGTCCACATCGTCGACGGCCAGCAACTGCGGGCCGTGCATGACCCCGAGCGCGACGGAGAGCCGCAGCGCCTCGATCCGCTCCAGGTCGCGTACGGCCGTCCGCAGCCCCTTGGGCAGGGTGGCGGGGTCGAGCCGGACGGCCGCGAGGGCGGCGTCGATCCGGGCCCGGGTGGCCTCCTTGTTCCGCTTGCTCCAGGGGAGCGAGGCGCCGAGGCCCTGGAAGCGGTGGCCCAGCAGGGCCTGTTCCTTGAGATGTTCGCCGACCGTGAGGGCCGGTTCGAGGTCGGCGACGCCCGGTACGTGGGCGATGGCGGTACGGGCGCGCACCGAGCCCATCCGCTTGGGCAGCGGGAATCCGGCGATCTCCGCCTCGCCCTCGGTGATCCGCATCCGGCCGGTGAGGGCCAGCAGCAGACAGGTGCGGCCGGAGCCCGACGGGCCCTGGACCGCGATCAGGGTGCCCGGTTCCGCGGCGATGTCGACGCCTCTGAAGGCCCACCCCCGCGGGCCCTCCACTCCGATTCCCCTGGCGTTGACCGCCGCCCCCTGGCGGGTGGTGTTCACCAACACCCCTCCCCTTTTGATCTGACTGGTCAGTCTAAAAGTGTGCCGTATGCGGGGCCTTCTTGGCCAATCGGGGTGGGGCGGCGAGCACTCCGGGCAAGTTCGTACGGATCGACCCGTGACCCGGACGGGGGAATCGTCCTAGGGTGCCGTGCAGGCGGGGGCCTGATGATGTTCAAGGTGATGCCCGTGTCGCGAGGTGCGGCACGGGCCGCGCACAGACGACGGAGAACCATGGAACATTCGGCACAGCACCCCGTGGACCCGCCCCCGCGGCAGCCCGCCGAGCAACGGACCGGGCCCGTGGCGCGCCGCTCCCGCAAGCTGGTCGCCCCGCTGCTCGCCACGGCCCTGGTCGCGGTCCTCGCGCCCGTCTCGGCCTCGGCCTCCGCACCGGTGCCCGCGCCCCAACGGGCCGGCGGCGCGCAGGGCCCCTGCCTGAAGGGCGACGACCGCGACGGCTGGACCGCCACCGCGAACAAGATCGACCCCAAGGACAGCCACCACGCCTTCGTCGGCAACGGCTACCTCGGGCAGCGGGTGCCGCCCAACGGCACCGGCTACGCCGCCCCCGGCGGCGAGACCGGCTGGCCGCTGAAGACGCCCGAATACGACGGCTCCTTCGTCTCCGGCCTGTACGCCAAGGGACCCAAGGACCTGAAGGGCCGGCAGGCCATCGCCGCCATCCCCACCTGGACCACCCTCGATGTCGCCACCGGCGGCGCGCACTCCGACACCTTCTCCTCCGCCACCGCACCCGGCCGGATCTCGCACTACCGCCAGCAGCTCTCCCTGCGCTGCGGATTCGTCCGTACCTCGCTGACCTGGACGGCCGCCGACGGCCGCGCCACCGACCTGGTCTACGACGTGCTCGCCGACCGCAACGACGCCCACACCGGCGCCGTACGCCTGCGGATGACGCCCCACTGGAGCGGCGCCGCCACGGTCACCGACGGCCTCGACGGCCGCGGCGCCCGCCGGATGACGCCGTCCACGGCCGGGTCCGCCACCGGCGGCAAGGAATCCGGAGGCAAGGAGTCCGGCGGCAAGGACACCGGCCGCACCATGGACGTCGGGTTCCGCACGGACGGGACGAAGACCGAGGGCGCGGTGGCCTCCACCCTGCGCACCGGCCCCGGCGTCCAGGCGCAGCAGCCCCGGCGGGAGGCGCGGAAGGACAAGCTGAGCAACCGGCAGCGGGTGTCCTTCCCGGTCCGCAGCGGCCGCTCGTACGAGCTGACCAAGTACGTCGGCGTGGACACCGCGCTCACCTCCCGCTCCCCGCGCGACGCCGCCGACGCCGCCTCGCGCCGGGCCGCAGGACGCGGCTGGGACGCCCTCTTCGCCCGGCACACCGCCGCCTGGCAGCGGCTGTGGCGCAGCGACATCGAGGTGAAGGGGCGGCGCGACCTCCAGTCCTGGGTGCGCTCGGCGCAGTACGGACTGCTGTCCTCCACCCGCGCCGGCAGCGACAACAGCATCGGCCCCACCGGCCTGACCAGCGACAACTACGCCGGTGAGGTCTTCTGGGACGCCGAGACCTGGATGTACCCGGGCCTGCTCGCAAGCCACCCGGCGCTCGCCAGGTCGATCGTCGACTACCGCTACAAGACCCGGGCCGGGGCCCGCGCCAACGCCGAGAAGCTGGGCTACAAGGGGCTGTTCTACCCCTGGACCAGCGGCAGCAAGGGCGATCTGTGGAACGAGTGCCACAGCTGGGACCCGCCGCACTGCAAGACCCAGAACCACCTCATGGGCGACATCTCCCTCGCCACCTGGCAGTACTACCTCGCCACCAAGGACACCGCCTGGCTGAAGTCCCGCGGCTGGCCGGTCCTCAAGGGCATCGCCGAATTCTGGGCCTCCCGGGCCACCCGTAACGCCGACGGCAGCTACTCCGTCAAGAACGTCGCCGGTCCTGACGAGTACAGCAACGGCGTCAACGACGGGGTGTTCACCAACGCCGGCGCCGCCACCGCGCTGCGGCACGCCACCCGCGTCGCCGCGATCCTCGGCGAGAAGGCCCCGGCCTCCTGGAAGACCGTCGCCGACAAGCTGCGCATCCCCTACGACAGCAAGAACAAGGTCTTCCAGCAGTACGCCGGGTACAAGGGCACGACCATCAAGCAGGCCGACACCGTGCTGCTGATGTACCCGCTGGAATGGCCGATGTCGCAGACGAAGGCGGCCCGCACGCTGGACTTCTACGCCGGGCACACCGACCCGGACGGCCCGGCCATGACGGACTCGGTGCACGCCATCGACGCCGCCGGGATCGGCGAGGCCGGCTGCTCGACCTACACCTATCTGATGCGGTCCATCAAGCCGTTCGTCCGCGGACCGTTCGACCAGTTCTCCGAGGCGCGCGGCGACAAGGCCGGCGCCGACGACCCGCACGCCGGCAAGCCCGCACAGGACTTCCTCACCGGCAAGGGCGGCTTCCTCCAGACCTTCACCCACGGGCTGACCGGGCTGCGGCTGCGCGAGGACCGGGTGCACCTCGCCCCGACGCTGCCGCCGCAGCTGTCCGAAGGCGTCACCCTGCGCGGTCTGCACTGGCAGGGACGGACCTACGACGTCGCGATCGGCGCGCACCAGACCACCGTGCGGCTGACCGCCGGTGCGCCGATGCGGATCGAGTCGCCGGAGGGCGAGAAGGTCGTCAGCCGGGGGGTGCCGGCCGTCCTGAAGACCCGCCGCCCGGATCTGGCGGCGACCTCGAACGCGGCCCGGTGCATGTCCGCCCGGGCCACCTCCGAGGAGCCCGGCCTGTACGCGGCCGCGGCGGTGGACGGCAACGGCACCACCGCCTGGGTGCCCGACTCCGCGAACGGCACCCTCACCGTCGACCTCGGCCGCACCACCCGCGTCGGGCAGATCACCCCGCACTGGAACGCGACCAGGCCCAAGTCCTACAACGTCCAGGTCTCCCGGGACGGGAAGCACTGGTCGGGGACCGGATACGCGGGCCGCACCCCGGCCCGGTACGTACGGGTCGTGGTGCACGGTGACCCGGCCCCGGCGGCGGGCGGCAAGCCCAAGCCGCACCCGGGGATCTCGGAGCTGACGGTGGAGCGCGCGAAGTAGCCCGCCGGCCGCCCACGCGGACGGCCCCGCCCCGGACCACCGGGGCGGGGCCGTCTGCGTGTGCGGGTGCGGCCGCCGTCACGGAGAATTGTTACAGCGGGATGAAATCCGCACCCCGCGGTGTTGGTGCCATGCGTTAAGTGTCGAGGCGCGGGAGGCACCGGGTGGCGGGGACGGATACGGAACGAGTGGGCTGGGCGCGGCGGCTGAGCCGCGACTGCTGGCAGTACAAGAAGGACGTGCTGCTCGCCCTCGGCTCCTCGCTGGCCGGCATGGGCGTGCTGGCCCTGGTCCCGCTCGTACCGAAACTGATCATCGACGATGTGATCGTCCAGCACGAGCGCCCCCTCGGCCCCTGGGCCGGCGTGCTGGTCGCCGCCGCGGTCGTGGTCTACGTCCTCACCTACGTCCGCCGCTTCTACGGCGGCCGGCTCGCCCTGGACGCGCAGCACGATCTGCGGACCCGGATGTTCGGCGCCATCGCCCGGCTCGACGGCCGGCGGCAGGACGAGCTGAGCACCGGCCAGGTCGTCGGCCGTGCCACCAGCGACCTCCAGCTGATCCAGGGCCTGCTGTTCATGCTCCCGATGATGATCGGGAACGTCCTGCTGTTCGTGATCTCGCTGATCGTGATGGCGGTGCTCTCGCCGCTGCTCACGGTCGTCGCGCTGGCCGTCGCGCCCGCCCTGTGGTTCATCGCCCAGCGCAGCCGCGCCCGGCTCTTCCCCGCCACCTGGTACGCCCAGGGGCAGGCGGCCGCCGTGGCCGGTGTCGTGGACGGCGCGGTCTCCGGCGTACGGGTCGTCAAGGGCTTCGGGCAGGAGGAGCAGGAGACCGGCAAGCTGCGCGAGGTCAGCCGCCGGCTGTTCGCCGGACGGCTGCGCACGGTCCGGCTCAACGCCCGCTACACCCCCGCGCTGCAAGCCGTACCGGCGCTCGGCCAGGTCGCGATGCTGGCCCTCGGCGGCTGGATGGCCGCCCAGGGACAGGTCACCCTCGGCACCTTCGTCGCCTTCTCCACCTACCTCGCGCAACTGGTCGGACCGGTCCGGATGCTGGCGGCCATGCTGACCGTCGGCCAGCAGGCGCGGGCCGGTGTGGAGCGGGTCTACGAGCTCATCGACACCGAGCCGTCGATCGAGGAGCGGGCGGACGCGCACGAGCTGCCCGCCGACGCCCCGGCCACGGTCGTCTTCGACCGGGTGACCTTCGGCTATGCGCCGCCGCACGACGGCCACGGCGCGGGGCCCGCCGAGGACGCCCCGGCCGACGGCCGCCCCGTCCGCCGCGGCCGTCCCGTGCTCGACGACTTCTCGCTGCGCATCGAGGCCGGTGAGACGGTCGCCCTGGTCGGCACGTCCGGCAGCGGCAAATCCACCGTCTCGCTGCTGCTGCCCCGCTTCTACGACGTCTCGGCCGGCCGTGTCCTGGTCGGCGGCCACGACGTGCGCGACCTGACCCTCCCGTCGCTGCGGGCCGCCATCGGCCTGGTCCCCGAGACCAGCTTCCTGTTCTCCGACTCCGTACGCGACAACATCGCCTACGGCCACCCCGGGGCCACCGACGAACAGGTGCGCGCCGCGGCCCGCGCCGCCCAGGCCGACGGCTTCATATCGGAGCTCTCCGACGGCTACGACACCAAGGTCGGCGAGCAGGGGCTGACCCTGTCCGGCGGCCAGCGGCAGCGCGTCGCGCTGGCCCGCGCCATCCTCACCGACCCCCGGCTGCTGGTCCTGGACGATGCGACCTCGGCGGTCGACGCCCGGGTGGAGCACGAGATCCATGAGGCGCTGCGCGGCGTCACGGCGGGCCGGACGACCCTGCTCATCGCCCACCGCGCCTCCACCCTGGCGCTCGCCGACCGGGTCGCCGTCCTCGACGACGGCCGGCTGGTCGACATCGGCACCCAGGAGGAGCTCGAAGAGCGCTGTCCGCTCTACCGCAGGCTGCTGACCGACCCGGAGGAGCTGGGCGGCGTCGAGCGGGACCCGGCGGGCGAGCTGGCCGGTGTCCTCGACGGCGAGTTCGCCGGCGGCGGGCGGCCGGCCGGGGAGCCGGCGGCGGACGCCGACGGGGCGGCGGGCGAGGCCGACGCGGCGGAGGGCCGGCCGGGGGCGGACGGCACCATCACCCCCGAACTGTGGGTCCGCCGCGAACAGGAGGCCGAGGAGGGCGGGGCCGGGATGGCGGCCCGTGCGGCCGTCGCGGCCGGGCCCGGTATCGGCGCCGCGATGGCCGGACTGCCGGCCACCCCCGAGCTGCTCGCCCAGGTCGCCGCCCTGCCGCCCGCCACGGACCTCCCGGACGTCGACGAGGTCCAGGCCGTGCGCCCCGAGCGTTCCTACGGCCTGCGCCGGCTGCTGCACGGCTTCGGCGGGCCGCTGGCCTTCGCGCTGGCGCTGGTCGCCATGGACGCGGTGGCCGGGCTGCTGCTGCCGGTCCTGATCCGGCAGGGCATCGACGAGGGCGTCCGTCGCGGTGTGCTGGCCGGTGTCTGGACGGCCGCCGGACTCGCCCTGCTCGTGGTCCTGGCACAGTGGGCCGCGCAGATCGGCGGCTACCGCATGACCGGACGCATCGGCGAGCGGGTCCTCTACTCGCTCCGGCTCAAGATCTTCGCGCAGCTCCAGCGCCTCGGCCTCGACTACTACGAGCGCGAGCTGACCGGCAAGATCATGACCAGGATGACCACCGACGTGGACGCGCTGTCGACGTTCCTCCAGACCGGCCTGGTCACCGCCCTGGTCTCGATGATGACCTTCTTCGGCATACTCGTCGCACTGCTGGCCATCGACGTCCAGCTGGCCCTGGTCGTCTTCGCCACCCTCCCGCCGCTGATCATCGGCACGTACTTCTTCCGCAAGCAGAGCGTGAAGGCCTACGAACTGGCCCGCGAGCGGATCAGCGTCGTCAACGGTGACCTCCAGGAGAGCGTGGCCGGACTGCGGATCGTCCAGGCGTTCCGGCGCGAGGGGAGCGGCGCGGAGCGGTTCACCGCCCGCAGCGACGCCTACCGCAGGGCCCGGGTCCGCGGCCAGTTCCTGATCTCCGTCTACTTCCCGTTCGTCCAGCTGCTGTCGTCCGTGGCGGCCGCCCTGGTGCTGATCGTCGGCGCCGAGCGGGTCGGCTCGCACACCCTCACCGCCGGTGCGCTGGTCGCCTACCTGCTCTACATCGACCTGTTCTTCGCCCCCGTCCAGCAGCTCTCCCAGGTCTTCGACGGCTACCAGCAGGCGTCCGTCTCGCTCGGCCGGATCCAGGAGCTGCTGCGCGAGCCGACCACCACCCCGGCCGCCGAGCGGCCCCGCGAGGTGCCCGCGCTGCGGGGCGACATCACCTTCGACGGGGTGCACTTCCACTACGGCGAGGGCGATGAGCCGGCGCTGGCCGGTGTCGATCTGACCATCCCGGCCGGCCAGACCGTGGCGTTCGTCGGGGAGACCGGCGCCGGCAAGTCCACCCTGGTCAAGCTGGTCGCGCGGTTCTACGACCCGTCAGCGGGCGCCGTCCGTATCGACGGCACCGATCTGCGCGAGCTGGACCTGACCGGCTACCGCCGGCGCCTCGGTGTCGTCCCCCAGGAGTCCTACCTGTTCGCGGGCACGGTCCGTGACGCCATCGCCTACGGCCGCCCGGATGCCACGGATGCCGAGGTGGAAGCCGCCGCGCGGGCCGTCGGGGCCCATGCGATGATCGCCACCCTCGACGGCGGCTACCTCCATGAGATCGCCGAGCGCGGCCGCAATCTCTCGGCCGGCCAGCGCCAGCTGCTGGCGCTGGCCCGCGCCGAACTCGTCGACCCGGACGTGCTCCTGCTCGACGAGGCCACCGCCGCCCTGGACCTGGCCACCGAAGCGGTCGTCAACCAGGCCACCGACCGTCTCGTCGGACGCCCTGCCCCGTCGCCCGGCCACCACCCCTCGCCGCGGCCCGGCGCGCGCACGATCCTGATCGTCGCCCACCGGCTGACGACCGCGGCCCGCGCGGACCGCGTGGTGGTGCTCGACCGCGGCCGGATAGCCGAGGACGGCAGCCATGACCAACTCCTGGCCCGCGACGGCCGCTACGCGGAGCTGTGGCGCAGCTTCACGGGCGAGGAGGAGGAGCTCGTGGCCTGAGGCAGGGGCCCCGGAATCCGGGCCCTGGCGCCGTTCGGCTGATCCACCGAACGGTGCCAGGGGCTGGTGGCACCCCCGCCGCGCCGATAGGTTCAGCCCGACCTTTGCTATCCCAAGGGGAGGGTGCATGCGCAAGGCCACCAGATGGCTGCTGTCGCTCGCGGTGCTCATAGGCACGGCGGGAGCCGGCAGCATGTCGGCAGGGGCGGCCACCGCCGCCGAGCCGAAGACCGAGGACATCAAGGACCGGATCCTGGCGATCCCGGGCATGAGCCTCATCGAAGAGAAGCCGGTCGACGGCTACCGCTACTTCGTCCTGAACTACACCCAGCCGATCGACCACCGGCACCCCGCGAAGGGGACCTTCCAGCAGCGGCTGACCGTGCTGCACAAATCGGTGGACCGGCCGACGGTGTTCTTCACCTCCGGCTACAACGTCAACACCACGCCGTCGCGCAGTGAGCCCACCAAGATCATCGACGGCAACCAGGTCTCGCTGGAGTACCGCTACTTCACCCCGTCGCGGCCCACGCCCACCGACTGGAAGAAGCTGGACATCCGGCAGGCCGCCAATGACCAGCACCGCCTCTTCCAGGTGCTGCACCGCATCTACGGCCAGAACTGGATCGACACGGGCGGCAGCAAGGGCGGAATGACGGCCACGTACTACCGCCGCTTCTTCCCGCACGACATGGACGGCACCGTCGCCTATGTCGCGCCCAACGACGTACGCAACGACGAGGACTCGGCGTACGACCGGTTCTTCAAGACCGTCGGGACCGCGCAGTGCCGCACGGACCTCGCCGCCATCGAGCGCGAGGCCCTGGTGCGCCGCAAGGAGATGGTCGGCCGCTTCCAGGCCTGGGCCGACAAGGAGAAGCAGACCTTCAAGACCGTCGGCAGCGCCGACCGGGCCTATGAAGTCATGGTCACGGACCTGGTGTTCGGCTTCTGGCAGTACCAGCCGGCCGAGACCGCCTGCGCCGAGGTGCCCAAGCCGACCGTCTCCACGGACGAACTGTGGAAGTGGATGGACACGGTCGGCGGCTTCGACAGCTACACCGACCAGGGCATGGAGCCGTACACGCCGTACTACTACCAGGCGGGCACCCAGCTCGGTGAGCCCGGCTACCGCTACCCGCAGCTGGCCGGACTGCTGAAGTACCCCGGGATCAACAACTCCCGTTCGTTCGTGCCGAAGGACATCCCGATGCGCTTTGACAAGCGCGCGATGCCCGACGTCGATCACTGGGTGCGTCACCACGCGGACCGGATGATGTTCGTCAACGGCCAGTACGACCCGTGGAGTTCGGAGCACTTCGAGGTCGGCAAGGGCGCCCGGGACTCCTATGTCTTCACCGTGCCCGGCGGCAACCACGGCTCGAACATCGCGAAGCTGAAGGAGGCCGACCGCACCAAGGCCACCGCCGAGCTTCTCGACTGGGCCGGTGTCCGCGCCCCGGACGGCCAGGCCACACCGCTGGCGCCGCACAACAAGCAGCTGGACAAGCAGGAGATCCGGCGGATGCCGATGCTGCGGCCGTGACGCTGTGAGGCCGTGAGGCCGTGAGGCCGTGACGAGGTCGCCGTGAGCCGAGCCCGGAGGGCCGGCGGCGGCCCGGAGGCCTGAGCGAGTGACGGATGCGGCGCGTTCCCCCGGACCGGGGAGCGCGCCGTACCCGTCCGCCGCACTCAGTACGTCAGACCGTGACCGATCCGGTAGAGCGGCTGCGCCGGGGCGTCGGCGCGCATTATCGCGACCGGCAGTCTGCCGGCCGGGTCCCGTCGGCCGGCGATCACCCGGGCCGCCGCCCGCAGCTCCACATCCGTCCAGGAGTAGCTCGCCAGGGCCGCCCTGACCCCGTCCAACTGGGCGATGTCATAAGGGTTGCGGACCGCCAGCTGCACCACCGGCTTGCCCGTGGCCAGCAGCGCGGCGACCAGCTTCCGCTGGCGGGAGTCCGCGCTCACGTTGTACGTCGCCACCACCACCGCGTCCCGCTCGCCGAGCGCCGCCACCGCCTCGTCGATCTGCTGCTGGGTCGGCAGCATGCCCGTGGAGAGCGCGGTGGCCGTGAAGCCGAGCTCGGTGAGGGCCTTCGCCAGGACCGTGGTGGGCGGGCCGCCGGTGCCGGACGGCGCGGCCGCATCGACGCCCGCCACCAGCACCCGGCGCTCCCGTCGCCGGGACAGCGGCAGGATCCCGGCGTCGTTGCGCAGCAGGGTGGTGGTGCGGTCCGCGATCCGGTCCGCGGTGGCGAGATGCCCGCGGGTGCCGACGACCCGGTCCACCGCGCCAGGGGTGGTGTACGGGTCCTTGAACAGTCCGCGCCGCTCCTTGAGCAGCAGGATGCGCATCAGCTTGGCGTCGATGTCCCGCTCGCTCAGCTCGCCCTCCGCGACCGCCTTGAGGACGGCGGCATGCGCGACGGCGAGGTCCGGAGGGTTCAGCAGCTGGTCGACACCGGCCTTGAGGGCGAGCACCGGCACCCGGGCGTCGCCGTACTTCTTCCGTACGCCCTCCATACCGAGGGAGTCCGTCACCACCACCCCGTCGTAGCCGAGGCGTTCGCGCAGGATGCCGGTGAGGATCGGACGGGAGAGGGTGGCCGGGTCCTCGCTCGGGTCGAAGGCGGGCACGACGATATGCGCCGTCATGATCGAATCGATGCCGGCGGCGATCGCGGCCCTGAAGGGCGGCGCGTCCAGCCGCTCCCACTCCTCGGCGGTGTGGTGGATGTACGGCAGCCCGATGTGGCTGTCGGTGTCGGTGTCGCCGTGCCCGGGGAAGTGCTTGGCGCAGGCGGCGATCCCGGCGCTCTGATAGCCCTTCACCTCGGCGGCGACCATACGGGCCACGGCCTGCGGGTCCGCGCCGAAGGAACGGACGCCGATGACCGGGTTGGCGGGGTTGACGTTGACATCGGCGTCCGGCGCGTAGTCCTGCCGGATGCCCATGGCGTACAGCTCCTGGCCGGCGATCCTGGCCGCCGTGCGCGCATCGTCACGGGAGCCGCCCGCGCCGAGCGCCATCGCCCCGGGGAAGAGCGTGGCGGGCGCGCCGACCCGGGCCACTATGCCGTGTTCCTGGTCCGTGGAGATCAGCAGCGGGACGGGGACGCGCTGGGCGGCCCCGGCCTTCTGGATGCCGTTGGAGAGATCGGCGATCTGGTGCGGATCACGGGTGTTGTGCGCCCAGCCGAAGTAGATGATGCCGCCGACGTGGTACTTGGCGATCAGCTCGGCGGCGTTGGCGACGCCGATCTCCTTGCGGTTCGCGTCGGCGTCGGCCGGGTCGGGGTCGGTGGCGGAGTGCCCGTAGACCCGCATGACGAAGAGCTGGCCGGCCTTCTCCTCCGGTGACATACGGGAGATGAGGCGGCGCAGCCGGGCCCGGGTGGCGGCGGAGGGGGCGGGGGCGGCAGCGGGGGAGGACTGGGGTCCGATGGCGGGCGCCGTGGCGTGTGTGGGGGCGGCGCCCGCGCCCGCGGCAGCGGCGGCGGCGGCCGCCGCTGCCGCGGAGGTCAGGACGGTACGTCTGGAGTGCATGTGCGCTCCTTCCGGAGGGCTTCCTCGGCTCATTGAAGGAAACTTCCAAGGAGACACGGATAGCCGGAAAACTATTGTCGGTCAATGACACGGTCCGTGGTGGCGCTCAGGTATTGCGGGGCGGGCGGGGATATGTGATGGGGCGTCGGGCGGGGGCGCCGGGCGAGGGCCCGCGGTCAGGAGGCGGCGGCGGACCGGCCGAGGAGCCGCTGGAGATGCTCACGGCCCGGGACCAGGAGGCCGGGGAGGTCGGCCGCCTCCGGGAACCAGCGCTTCTCGTACTCCCAGCACAGCCAGCCGCCCGACCCCTGGTCGTAGGTGCCCTCCGGGGCCGGCACCGGGCCATGGGCGCCCGCGGGCTCCCGGCCGAGAGTGCCCAGGGCGGCCGCCAGCGGCAGGGCGCCGGCCCCGAGCGGGAGGGGGGTGCGCTCCTCGGCCGAGGCGACGTCCTTGACCTGCACATAGCCCAGGTGCGGGGCGAGCGCGGCATGGGTGTCGACGGGCTCCTCGCCGCCGAGCCAGCTGTGCAGCACATCCCAGAGCGCCCCGATCCGGCGATGGCCCACCAGGCCCAGCACGCGGGCGGCGGCCGCGCCCGTACCGTGCGAGTCATGGGTCTCCAGCAGCACCCGGACACCCCGCTCGGCCGCCAGCGGCGCCACCGCGGCGAGCCGGCGGGCGGCATCCGCGTCCGCCTCGGCCGCCGGGCGGCCCTCGCCGCCGGGGAAGACCCGGACATACGGCGCCCCCAGATCGGCGGCGAGGAACACCAGCTCGGTCAGCTCATGTGCCAGCGCCTCCTCGTCCGCCGCGTCCCGGGCGGCGGCCACCTGGGCGTATCCGGCCACCGCCAGGATCTCCACGCCGGCGTCCGCGAACTGTCCCCGCACCGCGGCGCGTTCCCGCATCCCGATCAGCGGATGCACCGGTTCCTCCGGATGGGCCCGCAGCTCCACCCCCTGATATCCGGTCCCGGTGGCCAGCCGCAGCACCTCGGGCACCGGCATTCCGGGCACACCGAGGGTCGAAAACGCATACCGCATCGCAGGGGTCCTGCCGTCCGCGCGGTCCGTGGGGGCCATGCCGGCGCTCCTTCGTGTCGCTTACGTCATCGCTGTCCTTCCGTCCTTCCCGCCCTGCCCGCCTTCATCGCCCCTCTCACCCGCCCCGTCACCCACGGCCTCACAGCGCCAGCCGCCAGTCCTGGCCGACCAGGTCCTGTCCGAAGCTGTGGTGCGCCGACTCGGCGACCAGCTCGAAGCCGGCCCGCTGATAGATGCCGCGGGCCGCACCCAGGACGGAATTGGTCCACAGCACCATCTCGTCGTATCCGGCGTCCCGGGCGAACTCCACGCAGGAATCCACGAGTTGACGGCCCACCCCGTGGCCGCGGGCGCCGGGCTCCACCAGCAGCAGCCGCAGCCGGGCGACCTTGGGCCTGCCGTCCCGTACGCACATCACCGCGCCCACCCGCTCCCCGCCCAGCTCCGCTATCCAGGTGCGGTCCCACCGCGGGTCGAACTGCTCGGCGTACTCCGCGACGATCCGGGCCACCAGCGCCTCGTAGCTCAGATCGAAGCCGTACTCGGCGGCGTAGAGCGCCGCGTTGCGCTCCACCATCCAGCCCAGGTCCCCGGGGCCGGACGTGCGCAGCGCGACCTCGGGGGCACGGTCCCCGTCGCCCTGCTCCGCCTCCTTGCCGAGCAGCGCGCGGATGGTCCGCATCGAGTCCGCCAGACGGGCCCGGTCCGCCGCCGGCAGCCGCTCCAGCAGCGACCCCGCGGCGTCCTGGGAGCGCTCCTCCAGCAGGCCGGCCGCCTCCCGGCCGCCCTCGGTCAGCGTGATGCGCTGGCGCCGGGGGTCCTGCTCGGACTTGCCGCGGGTGATCAGCTCACGGTCCTCGAACCTGCCGAGCAGCCGGCTGAGATAGCCCGCGTCCAGCGACAGCGAGGCGCGCAGGTCGGCGGCGTCCACCCGCGGATGGTTGGCGACCTCGTAGAGCACCCGGGCCTCGGTGAGGGTGAACGGGGTGTAGAGATGGCGCCCGTAGTCGAGGGCACCGATCAGGTTCGTATAGAAGCGGTTGAACCGGCGCAGCTCGCGGACGTCGGCCGCGGCGTCGGGTCCTGCGTCGCGCGCCGCGCCGGACGGCGTTGCGGACGTCGTGGCGGATGGTGTCCCGGTTGGCATCGTCGCCCCCTCACCCTTGACTGAGTCAAGGATACGCGGAGGCCGGCCGCCACCGCCAGGACCGGTGGAAAACTCCTTCGCGCGGGTTTCGTCCGGCCGTCCGGCTCGTAGGTTCCTGACCTGAGAGCGCGACTCCCATCTCGGAGAGGGGACGGGCCGTGGCAGACACGACCGTACGCATCGCCATGAACGGAGTGACCGGGCGCATGGGGCAGCGCCAGCATCTGGTCCGCTCCCTCCTCGCCCTGCGGGATCAGGGCGGCCTCGAACTCGCCGACGGCACGGCGATCCGGCCCGAACCGGTGCTCGTCGGCCGCAGCGCGCCCAAGCTGCGGGCACTGGCCGAACGGCACGGCCTGGCGCACTGGACCTGCGACCTCGACGCCGTACTGGGCGACGACACCATCGGCCTCTACTTCGACGCGCAGGTCACCGCCGCCCGCGAGGAGGCCGTGAAGAAAGCGATCGCCGCCGGAAAGCCCCTCTACGTCGAAAAGCCCACCGCCGGCAGCCTCGCGGGCGCGCTGGAGCTGGCCCGGCTGGCCCAGGAGGCGGGCGTCAAGAACGGCGTCGTCCAGGACAAGCTCTTCCTGCCGGGCCTGCGCAAGCTCCGCCGCCTCGTCGAGGGCGGCTTCTTCGGCCGCATCCTGTCCGTACGGGGCGAGTTCGGCTACTGGGTCTTCGAAGGCGACTGGCAGCAGGCACAGCGCCCCTCCTGGAACTACCGGGCCGAGGACGGCGGCGGCATCGCGGCCGACATGTTCCCGCACTGGGAGTACGTCCTGCACGAACTGTTCGGGCCGGTCAGAACCGTCCAGGCGCACCTGGCCACGCACCTGCCACGCCGCTGGGACGAGTCGGGCACCCCCTACGAAGCCACCGCCGACGACGCCGCATACGCCCTCTTCGAGCTGCCCGGCGGCATCGTCGCCCAGATCAACTCCTCCTGGGCGGTCCGGGTGCACCGCGACGAACTGGTGGAGTTCCAGGTCGACGGCACCGAGGGCTCGGCCGTCGCCGGACTGCGCCACTGCCGTGTCCAGCACCGTGCCCACACCCCCAAGCCGGTGTGGAACCCCGACCTCCCGGCCGCCGAGCCGTTCCGCGCGCAGTGGCAGGAGGTCCCCGACAACGACACCTTCGACAACGCCTTCAAGACGCAGTGGGAGCTGTTCCTGCGGCATGTCGTCCGCGACGAGCCCTGGCACTGGGACCTGGCGGCGGGCGCCCGCGGCGTCCAGCTCGCCGAACTGGCCCGGCGGTCCTCGGCGGAGGGCCGCCGCCTGGACGTACCGGAGCTGAGCCGGTGAACGCGCCCGCCGACCCCGCCCCGTCCGCGGCGCACCCCGCGGCCCGGCCCGCTTCCGCGCGGCCCCCGCTGTGCTCCCGTACGGTCCTCGCCGCCGCCCATGTGGTCGCCGATCCGCACGCCGTCACCACCCCGGACGGCCCGGCCGCCGTCGACTGGGACGCCACCCTCGCCTTCCGGCACCACCTGTGGTCGCACGGACTGGGCGTGGCCGAGGCGATGGACACCGCACAGCGCGGCGCGGGCCTGGACTGGGGCGCCGCCGCCGAACTGATCCGGCGCTCCGCCGCCGAGGCCAGGGCGGTCGGCGGCCTGCTCGCCTGCGGCGTCGGCACCGACCAACTGCCGCCGCACGGCGCCTCCCTGGCCGACGTCCGCGGCGCGTACGAGGAACAGCTCGGGCTCGTCGAGGACGCCGGCGCCCGGCCGGTGCTGATGGCGTCCCGCCAGCTGGCCGCGGCCGCCACCGGACCGGAGGACTACCAGGAGCTCTACGGCCACCTCCTGCGCCAGGCCGCCCGGCCGGTGATCCTGCACTGGCTCGGCCCGGTGTTCGACCCGGCGCTGGCGGGCTACTGGGGCAGCGCGGACCCCGACGCCGCCACGGAGACCCTCCTCGCGATCATCGCCGGCCACCCCGGCCAGGTGGACGGCGTCAAGGTCTCCCTGCTGGACGCCGGCCGGGAGGTACGGCTGCGCCGCCGGCTGCCCGGGACGGTGCGCTGCTACACCGGCGACGACTTCCACTACCCGGAGCTGATCGCCGGCGACGACCACGGCTTCAGCGAGGCACTGCTGGGCATCTTCGACCCGCTCGCCCCGCCCGCCGCCGAAGCCGTACGCCTCCTGGACGCCGGGGACACCGCGGGCTTCCGGGCCGTCCTGGACCCCACCGTCGCGCTCTCCCGGCACCTCTTCCAGGCGCCCACCCGCCACTACAAGACCGGCATCGTCCTGCTGGCCTGGCTGGCGGGCCACCAGTCGCACTTCACCATGGTCGGCGGTCTCCAGTCGGCCCGCTCCCTGCCGCATCTGCGGCGCGCCCACGAACTCGCCGACGGGCTCGGCCTGTTCCCCGACCCGGAGCTCGCCGCCCACCGGATGCGCACCCTGCTCGCGGTGTACGGGGCGGAGGACGCATGAGCGACGACGCCCCCACCCTCCTCGACCGGCTCAGCCTCAACCAGCAGACCCTCCGGCAGTGGTCGCTGCCCGAACTCGCCGACGGCTGCGCACGGGCGGGCGTACGGGGCGTGGGTCTGTGGCGCGCGCCCGTGCAGGAGTACGGGGCGGCCGCGGCCGCCCGGCTCGTACGGGACGCCGGGCTGCGGGTCACCAGCCTGTGCCGCGGCGGGTTCTTCACCGCGCTGGACCCGGGCGAGCGGGCCGCCGCCCTGGACGACAACCGGGCGGCCGTCGACGAGGCGGCCGCCCTCGGGACCGACACCCTGGTCCTGGTCTCCGGCGGACTGCCGGCCGGCAGCCGGGACCTGCCCGGCGCCCGGGAGCGGGTCGCCGACGCACTGGGCGAGTTGGGCCCCTACGCCGCCGAACGGGGCGTCCGGCTCGCGGTCGAACCGCTGCACCCCATGTACGCGGCGGACCGCTGTGTGGTCTCGACGCTCGCCCAGGCGCTGGACCTCGCCGAACGGTTCCCCGCCGAGCAGGTGGGCGTGGTCGTGGACACCTACCACCTGTGGTGGGACGACACCGTCGGCGCGCAGATCGGCCGCGCCGGCGGCACCGGCACGGAGAACGGTTCGCGGATCGCCGCCTTCCAGCTCGCCGACTGGGTCACGCCCCTGCCCGCGGGTGTCCTGCTGGGGCGCGGGCAGCTCGGGGACGGCGTGGTGGATCTGCGCTGGTTCAGACAGCGGGTCGATGCGGCCGGCTACCGGGGGCCCGTCGAAGTGGAGATCTTCCACCCGGCACTGTGGGCGCGGGACGGCACGGAGGTACTGGCCGAGATCGTGGACCGCTTCCTGACGCACGTCGGCTGACGAGAGGCACGCTGGCTGACGCGTCGGCTGACCGGAGACGCGTCGGCTGACGAGGGAAAAGCGCACAGCGGGTACCGGAGAAATAACTCAGCGGATGCGCGCAACCGTTGGCCGTCCACAAAGGTCATAGCTGACGCTGGTCCCGAAAGGGGAGGGGCCCGGGGGGGACCCGGGGCCGGCACGGAGGGGGAATCGAGGGGCCCGACCAACGGACGGGCCCCTCGATGGGGAGCCGGTTCTCCCGCCTCCCGGCGCGGTGTCAGACCCCGGCGGTACGGTCGGTCCATGGTCAACGCAGCCGTGGTGGAAGGGGTCCTGGAGCGGATCACCTACGCCAACGAGGAGAGCGGCTACACCGTCGCGAGGGTCGACACGGGGCGCGGCGCGGGCGATCTGCTGACCGTCGTCGGCGCGCTGCTCGGGGCGCAGCCGGGCGAATCGCTGCGCATGGAGGGCCGCTGGGGCTCCCACCCCCAGTACGGCAAGCAGTTCACCGTCGAGAACTACACCACCCTCCTGCCCGCGACGATCCAGGGCATCCGCCGCTATCTGGGCTCCGGCCTGATCAAGGGCATCGGACCCCGCATCGCCGACCGCATCGTCGAACACTTCGGCACGGACACCCTCGAGGTCATCGAGCACGAACCCGGGCGTCTGGTGGAGGTACCCGGCCTGGGCCCCAAGCGGACGAAGATGATCGGCGCGGCGTGGGAGGAGCAGAAGGCCATCAAGGAGGTCATGGTCTTCCTCCAGGGCGTCGGTGTGTCCACCTCCATCGCCGTGCGGATCTACAAGAAGTACGGCGACGCCTCCATCTCCGTCGTCCGCAACGAGCCCTACCGCCTGGCCGCCGACGTCTGGGGCATCGGCTTCCTGACCGCCGACCGCATCGCCCAGTCCGTGGGCATCCCGCACGACAGCCCGGACCGGGTCAAGGCGGGCCTGCAATACGCGCTGTCGCAGTCCACCGACCAGGGCCACTGCTTCCTCCCCGAGGAACAACTGATCGCCGACGCCGTGAAGTTGCTCCAGGTGGACACGGGCCTGGTCATCGACTGTCTCAGCGAGCTGGCCGCGGACCCGGAGGGCGTGGTCCGCGAGAAGGTGCCGGGCGGCGCGGACGGTGCGCCGCCCGTGACCGCCGTCTACCTGGTGCCCTTCCACCGCGCAGAGATCTCCCTGGCCGGCCGGCTGACCCGGCTGCTGCGTACGGACGAGGACCGGATGCCGGCGTTCCGGGACGTCGTCTGGGACAAGGCGCTCGCCTGGCTGGCGCGCCGGACGGGCGCCGAGCTGGCCCCCGAGCAGCAGCAGGCGGTGCGGCTGGCGCTGACGCAGAAGGTCGCGGTGCTCACCGGCGGGCCGGGCTGCGGCAAGTCCTTCACCGTCCGGTCCGTCGTCGAGCTGGCCCGCGCCAAGAAGGCCAAGGTGGTGCTGGCGGCGCCGACGGGCCGGGCGGCCAAACGGCTCTCGGAGCTGACCGGCGCGGAGGCCTCCACGGTCCACCGCCTCCTGGAGCTCAAGCCGGGCGGGGACGCCGCCTATGACGCGGAGCGGCCGCTGGACGCCGATCTGGTGGTCGTCGACGAGGCCTCGATGCTGGACCTGCTGCTCGCCAACAAGCTGGTCAAGGCGGTGCCACCGGGCGCCCATCTGCTGCTGGTCGGGGACGTCGACCAGCTGCCGTCGGTGGGCGCGGGCGAGGTGCTGCGTGATCTGCTCGACGGGTCAGGACCCGTGCCGGCGGTCCGGCTGACCCGGATCTTCCGGCAGGCCCAGCAGTCCGGGGTGGTCACCAACGCCCACCGCATCAACTCCGGCGTCCCGCCCCTGACGACCGGCATGACGGATTTCTTCCTGTTCGCCGAGGACGACGCCGAGGAGGCCGCCCGGCTGACGGTGGATGTCGCGGCCCGCCGGATCCCGGCGAAGTTCGGCCTCGACCCCCGCCGGGACATCCAGGTGCTCACCCCGATGCACCGCGGCCCGGCCGGTGCGGGCGCCCTGAACGGCCTGCTCCAGCAGGCCGTCACCCCCGCCCGCCCCGATCTGCCCGAGCGCCGCTTCGGCGGCCGGGTCTTCCGCGTCGGCGACAAGGTCACCCAGATCCGTAACAACTACGAAAAAGGCCTCAACGGCGTCTTCAACGGCACGGTCGGCGTGGTCACCGCCCTGGACTCCGACGAGCAGCGGCTGACCGTGCGCACCGACGAGGACGAGGAGGTTCCGTACGACTTCGACGAACTCGACGAACTCGCCCACGCCTATGCCGTGACGATCCACCGCTCGCAGGGTAGTGAGTATCCAGCGGTGGTGATTCCGGTCACCACCAGTGCCTGGATGATGCTTCAGCGCAATTTGCTGTATACCGCTGTGACCCGGGCAAAGCGCTTGGTGGTCCTGGTCGGCTCCCGCAAGGCCCTGGGGCAGGCCGTCCGCACGGTATCCGCCGGTCGGCGGTGTACGGCGCTCGATCACCGGCTCGCCGGTGCGATGTGAGGTCACCCCTCTTTCCTATTCGGGGCGAAGGGGGGCAGGATGGGCACTCAGACGGCACTGAGTGCCGCAGACAGGCCCTATGGCCGACCCCGAGTGCACAACCAAGGCCCAAATGGGGGAAGGTATAGGCAGTCAGGGCACCTCGAAGAAGAGGCACAACGTCGGTGAGGGATGACGTGAGCGACAACTCTGTAGTACTGCGTTACGGGGACGGCGAATACAGCTACCCGGTCGTCGACAGCACTGTTGGCGACAAGGGCTTCGATATCTCGAAGCTTCGCGCCCAGACCGGTCTGGTGACCCTGGATTCCGGTTACGGCAACACCGCGGCGTATAAATCCGCGATCACCTATCTCGACGGTGAGAACGGCATTCTTCGTTACCGCGGGTACCCGATCGAGCAGCTCGCAGAGCGCAGCACGTTCGTCGAGACCGCGTACCTCCTCATCAACGGCGATCTGCCCACCGTCGATGAGCTGGCGAACTTCAAGCAGGACATCACGTACCACACCCTGCTGCACGAGGACGTCAAGCGCTTCTACGACGGCTTCCCCCGGGACGCCCACCCGATGGCGATGCTGTCCTCGGTCGTCAGCGCGCTGTCGACCTTCTACCAGGACAGCCACAACCCGTTCGACGAGCAGCAGCGCCACATCTCCACGATCCGGCTGCTGGCCAAGCTCCCGACGATCGCGGCCTACGCGTTCAAGAAGTCGGTCGGCCACCCGGTCGTCTACCCGAGCAACGACCTCGGGTACGTCGAGAACTTCCTGCGCATGACCTTCTCGGTGCCCGCCGCGGACTACGACCTCGACCCGGTGGTGGTCAGCGCCCTCGACAAGCTGCTGATCCTGCACGCGGACCACGAGCAGAACTGCTCGACCTCCACGGTCCGCCTGGTCGGCTCCTCGCAGGCGAACCTCTTCGCCTCGATCTCCGCCGGCATCAACGCCCTGTGGGGCCCCCTGCACGGCGGTGCCAACCAGTCCGTGCTGGAGATGCTGGAGGGCATCCAGCGCGACGGCGGCGACGTCGACAACTTCATCCGCAAGGTGAAGAACAAGGAAGACGGCGTGAAGCTCATGGGCTTCGGGCACCGCGTCTACAAGAACTTCGACCCCCGCGCGAAGATCATCAAGGCGGCGGCGCACGACGTCCTCTCCGCGCTCGGCAAGTCCGACGAGCTGCTGGACATCGCCCTCAAGCTGGAGGAGCATGCGCTCTCCGACGACTACTTCGTCGAGCGCAAGCTCTACCCGAACGTCGACTTCTACACCGGCCTGATCTACCGGGCCATGGGCTTCCCGACCGAGATGTTCACGGTGCTCTTCGCGCTCGGCCGGCTGCCCGGCTGGATCGCCCAGTGGCACGAGATGATCAAGGAGCCCGGCTCCCGCATCGGCCGCCCGCGGCAGATCTACACCGGTGTCGTCGAGCGCGACTTCGTGCCGGTCGAGGAGCGCTGACGGCCGCCCTTCGAGGGCAGCCCTGACGAGCGCAACGAGAAAGCGCCCCGCCTCCGGATCCCCCCACGGGTCCAGAGTGCGGGGCGCTTCCCCTATCCCGGCTGGATTCCCCCCACGGGATCCCTCCGGGTGTTCCGGGTTGCACCGCGATCTGCCGGGACGCGCACATTCGGGAGGGCCGCTCAAAGCTCCCCGGGCGCGTCGCCCCGGCCACGCGTAGCCGGGCACGATCCCCCAAGATCTGCACGGCTGTTGCAGTGCAAGCCCCGCCGGGGTGCCTGCACTGCCCGGTTAGACTCACGACCCCCCTCAATGGTTACGTTCCGATGAGTGTGATCTGGGTCTCTTGCCATATGGGGGCGAATGCGGTCAAGGGCCTCGATCTGGAGATCGAGGCCCTTCGGTATGGGTGTTGTGTCAGTTGTAAGGGCCGTGTGAAATTTCGTGGGCGCGGGCCGCTGATGGCCACGAAGGCCGCGGACCGCCCCTGTGTACCGCGAGCCCGGCCTGCACCGCGGGTGGTGGAACCCGAAGCCGGGGATCAGGCCGCCTGGCCCACGAGTTCGTAGCCGGCCTCGTCGACGGCCGCGCGCACGGCGTCCTCGTCCAGCGGGGCCTTGGACGTGACGGTCACCAGGCCGGTGGCCGCGACCGCCTGCACCGAGCTGACCCCGGCGAGCTCGCCCAACTCGGACGACACCGCCCCCTCGCAGTGGCCGCAGGTCATGCCCGTGACCCTGTAGGTGGTGGTCACCTCGCCGACCTGGACGTCGGTGCCGCCGGAGTGGCAGGAGCTTTCGGGGGTGCAGCAGGAGCCGTTCTCTGCCATGGGGGATTCTCCTTGTGGTGCCGATGTGTTCCGTGTGGTGCCAAGTGTCGGGGCGCCGCAACGCACCGCGAGAGGCCCCGGCGGCTGCCGGTGTCTCCCGACCCTGAACACTGTATACCCCTAGGGGGTATCAATCCAGGCTCCGGCGCGCCCATCGCGTTGCCACGCGCCCCACCTCGCGTCAGCCTTGGGTTACGGGCTCGGGGCGGATCCGAGGAGGCGGCCGTATGGACGTACTCGCCCTCTACGGCCTGCTGGTGCTCACCACGCTGCCACCACTGGTCCCCAACTCCGCCCTGCTTGTCACGACCGGAGTACTCGCCGCCCGGGGTGAGGTGTTCCTCCCCCTGATCCTGCTCATCGTCGGAGGCAGCGCACTGCTGGGAGACCTCCTGATGTACCTGGCCGCCCGGCGGTTCGGTGAACCCGTACGCGCCTGGATGCGCCGCAAGCCCCGCCGCGAGGCACTGCTGGAATGGACCTCGCGCCGGATCCAGCGCTACGGCCTGCCCTTCGTGATCGCCATACGGTTCCTGCCCAGCGGGCGGATCGCCGGCGCCCTGGCCTCCGGCGTGCTGCGCTACCCGCTGCGCAAGTACGTCCTCGGTGCCGGAATCGCCGAGGCGACCTGGGCGACGTACTCGGTCGGACTCGGCTACCTCGGCAGCGCCACCACCGGCCGCCCGCTCTACGCCGCCGGCATCGGCTTCGGCGTCTCCTGCGCGGTCGCCGCGGTCGGCGCCGCGATCCAGTGGGCCGCCCGCCGCCGCACCCTGCGCGAACCGTCGGAGGAGAGCGGCGAGGGCGAGAGCGGCGGGACCTCCAAGGGGGGCGACGGGGAGTCGGGGGACGGGTGGGGCGGCCGGGCCTCGTCTGCGGCGACGTGACGGGTGAGGGGGGTAGGGGGTAGGGCGGGCGCGCGATTTCGGCGCCACCGTGCCGTCGCTGTCGGCCTGTTGCTGTCTGCTGCCTCCGCTGCCGTCTGCCGTCTGTTGTCGACTGCCACCGGAGCCGTGTCGCCGTAGCCATACTGCTGCCGCCATGTTGCTGTCGGCGCCGGAGCGATTGTCAGTGGGTGCCCTTACAGTTCAGGCATGACGTTGATTACGGAGAGTGACGGCTCGGCTCTGTCGCGGGTGCGGATCGAGCCGTGGACGGCGGCCGACCTCGATCTGCTGCGCAGGACCAACGCACCGGAAATGACCGCCCATCTGGGCGGTCCGGAGGCCGAGGAGCAACTGCTCGCCCGGCATGCGCGCTATCTCGACCTCCGCGGAGCGGGGCAGATGTTCCGCATCGTCCTCGACCCGGAGGGCGCGGTGGCCGGGTCCATAGGCTTCTGGGAGCGGGAACAGCAGGGGGAGAAGGTGTACGAGACGGGGTGGGGCGTGCTGCCCGAGTTCCAGGGCCGGGGCATCGCGGTGGCGGCGGCGCGCGAGGTCATCGCGGCAGCCAGGGCCGAGGGCCGGCACCGCTCGCTGCATGCCTTTCCGTCGGTGGAGCACGCCGCATCCAACGCGGTCTGCCGCAAGGCCGGGTTCGCCCTCGTCGGAGAGCGTGCCTTCGAGTATCCGAAGGGGCACATGATGCGCTCCAACGAGTGGCGGCTGGACCTGACCGCGGCAGCGGGACCGGCACCGTCGGACCGTGCCGGCGAAGGGAGTTGAGGGGCGGGAGGGTGTGATGAAGGGGACGTCAGGAAGCCGGGGTCGCTCACGCGCCCGGAGCCGCTCCACCGGAAGGGGCCCGGACATCCGCCACGGCGACCGGCTCGCCGGTGCGTCGCGAACGCTCGCACGCCTCGGCGACATAGAGCGCCTCCAGCGCCTCCGCCGGGGAGCACGGGCTCGGCGCACGGCCCGCCACGACCTCGGCGAAGACGCCCAGTTCGGTGACGTAAGCGTCGTGGAAGCGTTCCATGAACGTGGCGTACGGGTCGGCGGCCCGCTGCCACGACAGCTTCGCCTCGGCCGACGGCAGCGGCGCCCGGTCGTCAAGGCCGACGAAGCGGGCGCCCTCGGAGCCGCAGACCTCCAGGCGGACGTCATGGCCCGCCCCGTTGTAGCGGGTCGCCGTGACGGTGGCCAGGGTGTCGTCGTCAAAGCGCAGCAGCGCCGCGCAGGTGTCCACATCGTCACCGTCGGCGAAGAAGGGCGCGCCGCGGTTGGCGCCCTGGGCGTAGACCGAGACCACCTCGCGGCCGGTGAGCCAGCGCAGGATGTCGAAGTCATGGATGCTGCAATCCCGGAACAGCCCGCCGGAGGTGGGGATATAGCCGGCGGGCGGCGGCGTCCGGTCGCTGGTGCAGGCGCGCAGGGTGTGCAGCCAGCCCAGCTCCCCGGAGCGCAGCGCCTCGCGGGCGGCGCGGTAGCCCGCGTCGAAGCGACGCTGGAAGCCGATCTGTACGGGCACGGTGCCGGCCTGCGCCCGCTCCACCACACCGACGGTGCCGGGCACGTCCAGTGCGACCGGCTTCTCGCAGAACACCGGCACCCCGGCGTCCAGGGCCTGGTGAATCAGGGTGGCGTGGGCGCTGGTCGCGGCAGTGATCACCACGCCGTCCGGACCGTCCGCGTACATCTCCTCGATGCTCGCGGCGGCCCGTACGCCGAGGGTCTGTGCCAGTGACGCGGCGCGGGCGGTGTCCACATCCGCGACCACGATGTCCGTGACGCCCGGGACGCTCCGCAGGGTGTGGGCGTGGAACGCGCCGATGCGCCCGGTGCCGATCAGACCGATCTTCATGCCTCGGGTCCTTTCCGGAAGTACGGAGGGAGGAGAAGGAGGGGGAGGGGGATGAGGGGGAGGGGG
Source organism: Streptomyces sp. MCA2 (assembly GCF_023544705.1). Classification (NCBI taxonomy): domain Bacteria; kingdom Bacillati; phylum Actinomycetota; class Actinomycetes; order Kitasatosporales; family Streptomycetaceae; genus Streptomyces; species Streptomyces sp. MCA2. The sequence continues at coordinate 3,261 of NZ_JAMJFM010000075.1, read as the reverse complement.
AAGGGCGGGCGAGGGAGACGGGAGATGAGGAGGGAGGGGACGCCCGCCACGACTACTTGGAACGGTCCAAAGCTGCCATCACCGGCACCCTGCATGTCCTGATGTCCGCATGTCAACCGTTCTACAGGGGCGCAGTGGTGCATTGAGGCCCGCCCGCTCCCCTGGATTGACGCTCACCCGCCCCGATGGAAGGATTTCCGGCTATGGAACGGTCCAACCAGCGAGTCCACGGACGGCCCGGAGAGCGGTCCGGAGACGGGCCCGGGCAGCGGCCCGGAGCGCGGTCCGGAGAGCCGTCCGGCGACAGGGCCGGAGAGCGATCGGGAGTGCGGCCGGGAGCGCGATCGGGAGCGGACCGGCCCCCGACGATCCGCGGTGTCGCCGAGCGCGCGGGCGTCTCCAAGTCGCTGGTCTCGCTCGTGTTGCAGGGCTCGCCGCGGGTGAGCGACGCCAAGCGGCAGGCCGTGCTGGCGGCCATCGAGGAGCTGGGCTACCGGCCGAACGCCGCGGCCCGCAGCCTCGTCGCACGCCGTACGCACACCGTCGGCGTGCTGCTGAACGATATGCGCAACCCCTGGTTCGTCGAGGTGCTCGACGGCCTGAACTCCCTGCTACAGGCGCACGGCCTGCGGATGCTGATGGCCGACGGCCGACTGGACCGGCGGGCCGGCCAGGATTTCGCCCGTACCTTCCAGGAGCTGCGGGTCGACGGCATCGTCGTCGTCGGCACGCTCCCGGACACCGACGGCCTCGCCGAGGTCGCCGAACGGCTGCCGACCGTCATCGCGGGCAACCATGAACCCCGGCTGCCGCGCGTCGACCTGGTCGCCAACGACGACGAGCGCGGCGCCCGGCTCGCCACCGAGCACCTCATCGGCCTCGGCCACCGACGGATCGCCCATATCGCCGGGCAGGGGCTGGTCGGCGAACTCCGCCGACGCGGCTTCGAGTCCGCCGTACGCGCCCACGGCCTGGCGGCGAGCGCCGTAGTGGAGAACGGCGACGGGACCGAGGAGGGCGGCTACCGCGCCGCCGTCCGGCTGCTCAACCCCTCGCGCGGCTCGGGGCGCCCCGTCGCCGAACGCCCCACCGCCGTCTTCGCGTTCAACGACATCTCCGGCGTCGGCGCACTGTCCGCCGCCCAGGAGCTGGGCCTGGAGGTCCCCGCCGACCTCTCCCTCGTCGGCTACGACAACACCTACCTCGCCCGTATCCGCCACCTCTGGCTGAACTCGGTGAACAACGCCAGCCACGAGGTCGGCCGACGGGCGGCACGCTGCCTCCTGGACCGCATGGAACGCCCGGACGCCCCGGCCGGTCAGCAACTCGTCGCCCCGGAACTGGAGATCAGGGGCTCGACGGCACCACCCCGACCCGTCTGACCCCCGCGCAGGCTTAAGTCCCTGCGCCTGTACGTCCCTGCGCCTGTACGTCCCTGCGTCCGCGCGTCCCTGCGCCCGTACGTCCCTATGCCTGTACGTCCGTGCGTCCCTGCGCTCGTGCGTCCCTACGCCCGTGCGTCCCTTCGTCCGTGCGTCCCTACGCCCGTGCGTCCCTTCGTCCGTGCGTCCCTTCGCGCCGCAGTTCGTGGTCCACCGCTCGCAGCAGGGTCAGCAGCATCCTGTTCAACGGGGTGGCGATGCCGTGCCGTTCACCGGCCCTGACCACCGCGCCGGTGAGGAACTCGTGCTCCAGGGGGCGGCCCGCGAGGCGGTCGTAGAGCATGGAGGAGCCGCCGTCCGGAGGTGCGGTGGCATACAGCTCCAGCGTCCTGGTGATGTCCGCTTCGCCGATGTCCGCGCCCTCGGCGCGCGCGACGACGGCTGCCTCACGCAGCAGATCGCGGGTGAGCGCGGCCATCTCCGGGTCGGCGAGGATCCCAATCCGCTGCTGGAGCAGGGCGGTGATCGGATTGGCCGCGAGGTTGGTGAACAGCTTGCGCCAGGCGGCCGTGGTGAAGTCGGCGACGCGATGCACCCGCAGGCCGCTGCCGTCCAGCACGGCGGCGAACCGGTCGGCCAACGGGCCCTCGGGCACATGCAGTTCACTGGCGACGTGATGCAGGATCCGGCCGGGCGCGGTGCGCTCCGCCGAGATGTAGACGACGGTGGGAAGGATGCGGGTGCCCCGGGGAACGAGCGGAGCGACGCGCTCCTCCAGGCCGATGCCGTTCTGAAGCACCGCGACGGCCGTGTCCCGGCCGCACAGCCGCCGTAGCCAGCCCTCGGCGCCCGGGGTGTCCTGCGCCTTGGTGGTCAGCAGCACCCAGTCGACCGGCGCCACCTGCGCCGGGTCGGTGACGATACGTACCGCCGCGGGCCGGACCGTGCCGCCGCTCTCGACGCTGAGACTCTCCAGCGGGCTGCGGACGCACAGCGTGACGTCGAGACCGGCCCACTGGGCAAGGGCGGCGGTGTAGCCACCGATCGCGCCGCCGCCGATCACCGCGATCCGGGCGGGCGCCGCTGCCTGGGGTTTCTGGGGCATACCTCGATCGTAGAGCCGGGAAGGCCTGGCGGGCGGTGTCGCCCGGCCCCGGCATCGCCCGGCATCGCCCGGCAGCATCCGGGGCCGCCGGGGCTGCCGGGGCCCGGGCCGGTCCGGTGGCTCTCAGCGCCGGCCGCGTTGGCCCGGCCGCCGCGCCACCCACGCTCTGACCGTGTCGGCGAACCAGTACGGTTTCCCGCCCTCCACCAGATCCGGTTCGGGCAGCAGCCCGTGCTTGCGGTAGGAGCGCACGGTGTCCGGCTGCACCTGGATGTGCGCGGCGATCTCCTTGTACGACCAGAGCTTGCGGTCGGTCATCTCTGCCACCTCCTGAGCGCCGTTCGCAGGGTCGGCCCGGGGGAGCCGGCAGGGGGCTGCGTACGGCCTGGTGATCACTCACCCTGTGCCTGGACAACGACACCGAGTAACCATCGGGGAGGGGCTGTTGATCGGCTGTGACGGAAACCCCGCGTAACGGTGACAGCTGTGACGCGGGGCGGATGGCTGTGACGGGGGCGGGACGGTTCGGAACCGGGGCGGGATGGTTCAGAACGGGGGCGGGGGGGCGGTCCGGAACAGGGGCGAGCCGGTCGGTCGGCGTGGGGCAGGTGGGCATGGGCCGCGGCGGGTGCAGCGGTCCAGGGAGTGCCACGCGGTCCGGAAAGAGCCGTGGTCCGAGGAATGGCGCGGTCCGGAAAGAGTCGCGGTCCGAGGGATGCCATGGTCCGAGAGCTGCCGAGGTAGGGGAAGAGCCGCGGTCCGGGAAGTGCCATG
>NZ_JAMJFM010000074.1:0-40092 GCF_023544705.1 Streptomyces sp. MCA2 | reverse complement strand
GGCCGCCCGCTGCGCGTAGTACGCCGCCATCAGCGCGGTCGGCTCGGCGCCGGGACCATAGGCACGGCTACGGGTCATCGGCGCCATCACAAGACGGTTCGCCAGGCGCTTGCCGCCCAGGACGATCGGGTCGAAAGCAGTGGTCATCAGTCTCTTCCTCCAGATAAGTGACGCTCTGTGGCTCAGGTGCTCCGCCGCCCTCAGCGGCAGATGCCTGCCCGAACAAGTAAATCACCTGCCCGAACAGGCAAACCCTCCGCCGTCATTCCCGAGGGCCACCGTGAAGCACGCCACATCGGCCATTCCACCCTGTTCCAGCGCAAGCCAGACGGACTCCACGAGGAAGCATTACCAAGAAGTGGACTTAGGTTGTTCAGACAGGAAAGTGAGGAAAAGGTGACGCGGTCCGCGCCGGAGGCCGGACGGGGTTCCACCGGAGCGGGACAGGAGGCCACGGTCCAGGAACCGGCCGCGGTCGGCGGCGGGCCGGTCAGCCACGCGATCTTCCGCCTGGCCCGCCTGCACCGCATGTTCGCCGGACAACTACTGCGCCGGATCGGCCTGCATCCGGGCCAGGAGCTGGTGATGATGCACCTGTGGGAACGCGGCGCACAGCGGCAGGCCGACCTGGTGCGACTGATGGACTCCGATGCCGCCACCATGACCCGCACCGTCCGCCGCCCGGAGCAGGCCGGCTTCGTCCGCCGCCGTCCCTCACCCACCGACAAGCGCGCCTCACTCATCGAACCCACGGCAGCCAGCCACGCCCTGCGCCCTGAGGTCGAGCAGAGCTGGAGTGGGCCCGAGGATCTGGTGGCCGCGGACCTCTCCGTCGACGAGCGCACCGCGGCCCGGCACCCTGGAACGCCTGGAGCGCCTGAGCGCCTGAGCGCCTGAGCGCCTGGAACGCAACCTCGTACAGGCCGCCGCTGATCCCACCTGCACGAACAAGGGGCGTGAGCGCCTCGACGGCGACAAGGGGCCAACCGATGGACGGACCTGATGTGACGCTCAACGCGCGGCCCGGCAGTGCGGGATACGGACGCTTACACCGCTCCAGCATGACAAAACCAATTCCCCGCACATCGATAGGCACTTACGTGGTCTGCCACCTCACCTGAGCCGTCCATGCGACGGCCCCTCTGTCCCACTACCGGCAGTCGCGCACTCAGGGACCGGAAGCAGCAGTTCCCCTCACTCTCTCGGCACCCCGCAATCCTGGGCAGGGGAGAAATACGCGTATCACTACCTGTTCCGCGCACACCCGAGCCGCAGACCACCCGGCAGTCATGGCCGCACGCCCCGCACGCCCCGTACGTACAGCCGCGCGAACGGGAGGCGAGACGTCGACACCGGGGCACGGCTCCCGGGACAGTTCATGAGCACCGGGCACGAGCCACTGGCTGCTCGGAAGCCGCGGTGACACGGAAGACCGGCTCTCCCCAGCCGAGCGGGACGGCACCGAGTGGTCCCGCCCGGCGCATGGGGCCGGCTGCCGCGTCAGCGGGACGCCCGTACTCGTGGCCTACGACGACCGCCGCGCAGCCGTCGGCCGGGGCGGGCCCGTCCCGGCGTGGTGAGCCGTCCCGGCGTGGTGAGCCTTGTCAAAACCGACGATGCCCGGGCCCTTCGCTGTTACGGTCGCGCCATGTCCAAGATCGAGATAAACGTGGTGACCGCCGAGTTCTTCGAGGCCTTTGACAACCGGGGCGGCAAGGCTGCCGACGTGGCCCGGATCCGCCGACTGGTTCTTCCGGGCGGTGTGATCGTCAAGGCCGGCCCGGAGTTCACGGTCTACACCGTGGACGAGTTCATCGAGCCTCGCCTGCGGCTGCTGACCGACGGTCGGCTCGTCGACTTCTCCGAGTGGGAGACCTCCGAACGGACGGAGATCGCGGGCGATATCGCGTCGCGGTTCAGCGAGTACCGCAAGTCCGGCACCTTGGACGGTGAGCCGTTCGACGGAGGCGGGACCAAGACCATCCAGTTCGTCCGCACCTCACAGGGCTGGCGGATCTCAGCGTTGGCCTGGTACGACCAGCCCTGACCACAGGGGCGGTCGGCCGCGGCTCATCAGCTTGGAAGTCAACACCGTTGCGGGCCGTGACCACAGAGGTTCGCCTGGTTGGCGAGCGCGGAGGCGTGGCGGCGGTCGGTCGGGCTCCGCGTACGGCGGGGGATGCACCCCCGATACTCTGCACGCCGTGACCAACTCACTTGCGAGCCTTGATGATGCCGAGGTTGCGGTCGCTGCGGTACGTGCCGGGGCGGAGCTCGTACGCGCCAGGTATGGACGGCGGCTCACCCGCATCGACAAAGGCCTCGGGGACTTCGCCACTGATGCCGATGTGGCGGCTGAGGGAGCGATCCTCGGCGTCATCCGTGCTGCGCGGCCTGAGGATGCGGTGCACGGCGAGGAGGGCGGGCAACAGGGTGCGGCTGACGCGGTGCGCCAGTGGTGGGTGGACCCCTTGTGCGGCACCCTCAACTACGCCGTCGGCAACATGCTGGTGGCCGTCAACGTGGCACTGCGCAATGGCCCGGCCGCAGTGGCCGATCCGTTCAGCGGCGAGGTGTTCTTCACCGACGGTGAGACGGCTTGGGTTCGGCGCGACGGGGGCGACACTCAGCTGGTGCCGACGGCGGCCACCCAGCTGGTGGACGTGAACCTGGATCCGCCCTTTCCGAGCGCGCCAGGGTTCCGGGCTGTGGATTTGCTCGCTCATCCTGGCTTCGTCGAGCGGTTCCGGCCGCGGGTCGTCTCCACGACGCTGGCGCTGGCCTGGGTCGCGGCCGGTAAGCGTGCCGCATACGTCACCGATGGCGGTGATCTGACCGAGAGCGTGCACTTCGCCGCCGGCATCGCTTTGTGCCAGGCCGCCGGCTGTGTCGTCACCGGAGTCGACGGCGCTCCCCTCGGGCAGGCAGGCCGTGGGCTCCTAGTGGCCTCGGACGCAGAGACTCACGGTCTGTTGTTGTCGATGATCCGCGGTCGAGGCCAAGGGTTGTGAGGTCGGAAACTTCGGCGGGCGCCACGGCGGCGCAAGCACCACGACGACGGTCGCCCAGGCCAGCGGCTTCAGCTGGTGGTACCCCCACACGATGCCGGCCACGCCTGGAAGGCGTGACCGGCATCGTTGAGTGCGAGCAGGCTGACGCTACGGAAATGCGATGCTCGTCCGGGAAGCGTCGGTGTCCAGGAATGGGCAATCGGCGAGGACAGCCACCCCGGGCAACCAGTCCGTTAAATCCTCACAGGATTTCGATCGCGTTGACCTTCGGCGGATGGTTCGGGAAGGTGATCTCGTGCCACCGGTCGATTTTCACCGAATCGCCATTGGCGTCGTAGTAGATCAAGTCGTTGTTCCCCGTGGAGATCTTGTCGACCCACCACCCGCCGAAGGAGATTCTCCCACGGTTCGCGTAGCAGTCGACGCTCTGCTGCCCGCCGCTGTGGGACCAGATCTTCAGGAAGTTTTCCCCACCGCGACAAGCGACATGGTCGATGGCGAAAGCGTTGCCGGTCGGCACGGTCATGGTGAACGCGGCGGCCGCGGCGAACGCCACGGCCACGGAACGCGCGGCCTTCTTCGTTTTTGAGACCACAAGTGCTCCTTACTTCGAATGGCGAACCGAACACTCACTTCGCAACCACCGTGGGTGGCATCGATGTGGTGCTCGAATGACCCGAGCGTGTGGGGTAAGCCGTCCCAGCCACAACGAAATCCCATCAGTGCGGGACACCGGAACGCAGAAATGGGCGTTGAACAGGGGATACGTAAGCCACCTGGAACACGGGAACGGGACGCACCAGGATCCGACTTTTGGGGCCGGCGGGTATCTCACCACCAGTACGGCCCGTGTTCCGGGAGAAGAACTGTTCCGGATGTTGCGTGCGTCGAATTCGGTCGAGTTCGTGTACCGCTGCTGATCACTTTACTGCGGGTGACGAGCTCGGTGAACCGGCGTGCACCGGGCGGCTGTCACACGAGTGGATCACCAGCGCCTCGCAGCGTCCCCCGGGGCCACGGCCGTTCCCTGGGATAGGCAACCTCCTGCCCGTCGCCACGGCCGGCCTGCGGGCCGGAGCCGACCGGCTCGCGGTCCGACTGCTCGCGGCCGGGCGCCCTCTTCCTCTTCGGTGTCCCGCCGTAAACCGCCCGACGCCCGCTCGTTGGGCTTACCTGCCCCTCGGTCCGCACGATCGCCAGGTTTTGCAAGCGCTTTGGCGATTATGGCTCAATACGTTGGCCGTGATCTTTCGAATGTTTTCCGACGGCCTTTGACAGCAAGTAGTAGGAGTGAAAGGGCAAGTCCCCTAGTCGAGGAGTCATCGATGGCCAAGGTTCCCGCTGCCCCCAAGAGCGAGTCGCACGCGGCCCGCCGGCCGAAAAGGATCGGCTTCTCTGTGGAGACGGTGAAGACATCCCAGGTCAAGGGCGTGCCGAACCTCGAAGTTGATCAGAAGGACGTGTAAGGGCAGGCGTCAAGTCACTGTCCTGACCCGCCCGGTGGCTCCTTGGAGTCACCGGGCACTCCCCTTTACACCGTGAGGAATGGCGTGTTCGCTCTCGAATCGCTGCTCGACCCGATGCCTCTTGATCAATTCCTTCGCGAGAACTGGACAGCCCGGGGCGTCGTCTTACGCGGGCAGGACCGCGACCGCTTCCGTCCGCTCTTCTCTTGGGATCAGCTCAACCACCTTCTCAATTTTCATCGGCTTCGTTTCGGGGAAGAAATCCGCCTGGCGGCCAAAGGAAGGAAGATCTTCGACAAGCCTGAGACGCCTGAGGAGTGGATCAGGCATTGCCAGGACGGATACACCCTCATCATCAACCAGTTGCAGGCGCGGCTTCCCGCGATCGCCGAACTGGCATCGACGATCGAGCGTGCGATCGGCCATCGGAGCCAGGTCAACATGTACTGCTCCTGGCCTGAGCAGCAGGGGTTTGACCAGCACCACGACGACCATGAGGTCTTCATCCTCCAGATCGAGGGGACGAAGCGATGGGTCGTCTCCGAGGAGACGTACAAATACCCGCTCGACAAATACAACAACGTCTCCGCCGACACAGGTGAGCCCAAGGGACCCCCTTACATCGAGACCGAACTCCGCCCGGGGGATGTGCTCTACATTCCACGGGGTCACTGGCACTACGCGGTGGCCGGCGACGAACCCTCTTTGCACCTGACGCTGGGGGTGACGTGCCGCACCGGCGTCTACTGGTTGAAGTGGCTGGCGGACGAGCTGATGGACGAGGAGGAATGGCGGCGTAACCTCCCGCCCGTCGTCGCAGGTGACACAGCCCAACTCGCTGACCACGTACGCGGACTGATGGGCAGAATCGCGGCGCTGGCCGACGACGAGCAGTTGGTGAGGGCCTACATCGCCAACCATCTGACCACCCAGGACAGTCGTCACCGGGAGGTCAGCCTCCCCAGCCAGTCCGGGTTCCATCCGCTCTCCACGAACAGCTACACGCGCTTACGGCAGGCGCACTTCAACCCCGTCAAGGTTGAGTACGATGCCGAGTCCGCACAGCACCGCATTCTGTTCGGCACGAGGAAGATCACGCTCGACGGTGCTCCGGTAGAACTCATCGACAATCTCTTCCACCGCGAGTCGTTCACCCTTGAGGAAGCCATCGGATGGGCCCCCGCATTCGACCCGGCCGAAGACGTCGCCCCACTGCTGCGGCTGTTGGTCGAGGAAGGATTCCTTCTGGAGGAGCACCCTCCGTCGGGGTGAGCGCCGCAAGGTATCCCAGCCCGCCCGCGGCACGACGGGCAAGCGGTCCGTAAGTCCCGGAGCCTACGCCACGGGACCAGTGCCTCTTGAAGGTCCTGACCCCGCCGGCGCTCACCACTGACGGAGACGACTCGATGAAGATCGGCCTGATCGAGCTCAGTGCACACAGCGAGGTCCTCGAAAGCCTCATACGGCAAGCCATCGATGTCGGGGCGAGCCCGACCGTCTACACGAACCCGTTCTGTGCCGAAGCGTCGGAGGCCGCCGAATCCTCGGCAGTCGAGTGGCACGTGTGCCCCCAGGGTCTGCCGTATGGCGAATTCCTGGATCAATGCAAGCCCTCGATTGGCTCACAGGATCACCTGTTCATTGTCACCCCGGTCGATTCCCTGTGCGGCCTGCTCTCCGATGCGGGCGCGATGTCAGCCACCTGGCACTGCCTGGTGCACAACCTCAACACGTTCACTTCGTCAGGCGGCAGCCGGCCGAGTGCCGCTATCGCGAAGCTCGTCCTCGAAGGCGCGGCGGGCGTCCTTCTTCCGGATCTCCGGCTCATGAAATCCGGCGACCCTCTGCGGAACCGCGCAATCAACATCGCCTACCCGCAGCGCCCGCCTACCGAGTTCGTGAGGGACGAGGTGCGGTGCTGCATCCCGGGGAGGATGTATTCCGGGAGGGACCACGCCGACGTTCTGGCCGCGCTGGAAGTCGCCGCCCCACGGCTGACGAGGCGGCTGCGCGTCGATTTTCTGGGAGAGCACGCCGCCGAGGAGACCAAGGCTGCCGTCGAAACGGCGAGGAAGACGGTCGTTCCCTCGGTCGAGCTGCGAGATCACCCCGGTTACGTCACCCAGGAGGAGTTCGACCAGACTCTCGCGGAGGCGGACTTCCTCATTCTGCCGGTCTCCGAGTGCCTCACGCGTAACGGCATCATCGAGACGCGCGGCCAGACCTGCGTCACGGGCAACATCAATGACATGGTCCGGTTCGGCCTTCCCGCCCTCCTGCCGGCCTTCTATCCGTTGAGCGGCCATATTGACGGGATGACGGCACGGTACGGCGGTGTCCCGTCCCTGGCGGACCTGATCGTCACCTGGGTGAACACCGGCGAGTTCAACCGCAGGAAAAGGTCGGCGGCACCGGGACTGGAGGCCTACCGGGGCGAATGTCTGTCGGCCCTGCGCGAGCAACTGGCCCGCCATTAGCAGCCCTCCCCGTCGGCTGAGGTATCAACCAACACAACCAAGGGTCGCCACCACCGTTTGCCGTGAGCGCGCAGGATGAGGCGCTTACGGCCCCGGGGCAGGCGCCGGACGACCCGGCGTCTCGGGCCTGAGCACCGGCGTCTCGGCGGCCTGAGCACCGGCGTGGCCGACTTCCCGGAGTCCGGGGCGTGGGCCGGGGCGTTCCACTTTCTCCCTGGGACGGCTGGGACACATCATCGCGTGAGTCGTCGGAAACGCTGCTCGACGCAGGGTCACGCTCCGGTGGGCCTGCACAGCACTCGAGGAGAATCCGATGAATCGACGCATGATGCGCAGCGGTGTGGTCGCCGCGTTCGCCGCCCTCGCCATGGTTCCCGCGGTGGCGTTCGCCGACTCCTGTCCGCAGCCCGTAGCCGGCTGGCACTCCGTGTACCAGGGCTCGGCGACGATCAGGGCCCCTCATGCGCACGGCCGCGTGGTGACCCCGAACGGCAGGGTTCTGAACGTCCGTTCGGGTCCGGGCACCGCCTACCGCGCGGTCGGCACCGTGCGCGACGGCAGTGTGCGGGCCCTCGTGTGCAAGACCAACGGCAGCACGGTGCAGGGCAACGAGCGCTGGTACAAGCTCTCGCACCACCGGGGTTATGTCTCCGCCCACTACGTCCACGCCTACCGCGCCGTCCCGTGGTGCCGATTCCTCGGCAACTGATGCCCCCTTCGTGGTGACGACGCAATGACCTCTGGCTGCCCGTCCGTTCGTGGGGGCGAACGGACGGGCGGCCGGTACGAGTTCTTGGAGCGCTTGATGGTCAGAGACATGCAGGGGCCGCTACCGGGACGCAGGGCCGTGTGCGGCCTCGGGGTGATCGCGGCGGCCGCCGCCGTGGTGCCGGCGCAGTGGGCGCGGGCGGCGCCGGCAGCGAGCCGGAAGCTGCCCGCCCTGTCCGCGGCGGGCCGGCCGTTCCTCGCCGGGCGGCTGCGGCACACCACGGTGTTGCAGTCCTTCGCCGTCGACGAACGGCAGGGTCATCTCTACGCATTGCAGGTGGTGGCGGGCGGGGTCCGGCTGACGGGCGAGGAGACGGCTCTGCCCCACACGGAACGCGTCAGGAACGGTGATCTGTGTCTGAACCGGCTCACCCTTGACGGCTCCTCGGCCGGACACATGTATCTGAAGGGCTTCGGTCACGGAGGGTCGATCGGGCTGGAGGAATCCGCGAACGGCGCCACGCTGTGGACGGAATGGGATGCCAACCCGTCATCCGGCTACGGGCGTGGGGTGTGCCGCTTCCGTTTCACGGACGGGCAGGTGCTGGAGCGCGGCAGCGGCGAACTGGACACGTGCCACCCCGTCATGGGCTCCACCAGCAACTTCCCCGCTCTTGATGTGACGCACCGACAACTCCTGCTGCGGTACAAGCGGGACGGGATACCGAGGTTCGCCCTGTACGACCTGGACCGGTTCCGGGCCCGTTGGCACCTTCCGCTGGCCGACTTCGCCCAGCCCGGCGCCGACCTGGGACTGCCCTTCCAGGGCATGGCCCTGTACGGCAATTACGCCTACCAGCTGCTGGGCAGCGCGTACGGAACGGGGAATCCGGCGTCTTCGGGCGGCAACACCCGCTTGTACCGCATCGACCTGCGGACCGGACGTGTGGTGTGGCAGCAGCTGGAGCGCACGGCTCCGGGACTCTCGCCCCGCGAGCCGGAAGGCCTGGCCGTCCTGCGGGGCAGCGGCACACCGCGGCTGTGCCTGGGGTTCGTCGAAGGCCCGGCGGGCGGGCGCAGCTTCCGTCTGTACGACAAAGCGCTCAGCTGACTATTCCGATCCGGCGCGTGCCGGGTGTCAGCGTCCGTCACCAGTGGGTACACATTCCGCGATCCGGGAGGAAACAGACCCCGGACCCCCGGTCGGCCGCTGAAGCGACCGTCGGGTCGGAAGCAGGTGGTGAGGGAGGCGCACAAGGTGTCCCGCTGGCGACCGCTGCCCGACACGCTCGATACCGAAGCGCAACGCCTGACGGAGGAGTTGCGCGTACTCAAGGAACGGACCGGGCTGAGCCTGGACGGGCTCGCCAGGAAGACCCCGTACAGCAAGTCCGCCTGGCACCGTTATCTCAACGGTGAGAAGCTGCCGCCGCGCACTGCGGTCGAGGCACTCGGCCAGGTGGCAGGCGCGGATCAGGAACGGCTGCTCGCGGTGTACGACGCCGCGTACCGCGCCCGGACCGCGCCGGTGGCCGACCTGTCCGAGGCGCCCACGGCCGAACCGAGCGGGCGTGCCCGCAGGATCCTGCGCAGCGCCGAGGTGCTGCGGACCACCGGAGCGCTGGTGGCGCTGACGGCACTGGTGGCGACCATGGGAGCGGCGGCCTCGATCGTGAAGGTTCCCGCACCTGCCGCGCATACGCACGGGCATGCGTCCGATGCGTGCCACGGACACAGATGCCAGGGGCGGTATCCGTGGAGGTTCGGCTGCAATCGCGACGCGCGCGCGGAGAGCACCATCGTGGACACCACCTACACCGTGCGGCTCCGGTTCAGCCCGTCGTGCGGCTCCGTCTGGTCCGAGGTGCAGCCGCGCTCCGGCGGCGCGGAGAAGGTGTCGATCTGGGTCGGCCGTGACGCGCGGCTCACCTCCCACCCCGACGGCCGTCAGGGACTTGCCGTCAGCCCCATGCTGGCCACGTCGGATCTACGGCAGGCGGTGGCGTGCGCGAAGGTGACGGACCGGGTGGCATGCACGGGCGCCGTCGAGCTGACGAGCCCGGCCCACCCCAAGGGCCGCGACGATTTCCCGGGCCCCAAGTTCCTGGAGCGGGTGATGCGTTGAGGTGGGCGGAGGGGGTGGAGTGGTCGGTGTGGTCGGTGTGCGGTTGGTGATGTTCGGCTGACGGGGGCCCGGCCGGGCGCACGCACCGTGAACCAGTCAGCCGCGGTCAGCCCCCGTCAGCTGGGCAGCCCTCCGTCAGCACGACAAGCCCCGCCAGCCCGGTCGGCCGGCCCGCGAAGTCTCAAGCGGTGGCCACCGTTACCCGGTTGAGTCGGACCGCCGTTGGCGAGTCGGCGATTTCGCTGACCACGTTCTCCGATGGGGTGCCTGTCACCTCCCCGAAGAGGGTGTAGTGCCCGTCCAGGTGTGGTGCCGGAGCGAGGGTGATGAAGAACTGGGAGCCAGTGCTGTCCCGGCCGAGATTTGCCATGGCCAGTTGGAAGGGCCGCGCGAAATCCCGCTCTGGATGGATCTCGTCGGGTATCCGGTATCCGGCGCTGCCGTGGCCGGTGCCCAGTCGGTCGCCGCCTTGGACGACGAAACCGGGCACCCGGCGGTGGAAGTCCGTGCCGTCGTAGAAACCGCCCTCGCCCGTGGTTCCGGTCAGGGGGTCGGTCCAGGTGCGGCTTCCGGTGGCCAGCCCTACGAAGTTGTCCACCGTATAAGGAGCTTCGTCGGGGCGCAGTGTGAGGTGGATGTCGCCGTGCTCGGTGTGCAGGACAGCGGTAACGGCTCGATAGATCCTCAAGGAGGAGGAGAAGGGGCGGCGGACGACCGTGTGGCGGACTCGCACCGGGGAGTCGCGCAGCGGGTCGCGGGAAGGGTCGTATGCGCTCGGGTCGCTGCGCTCTCCGCAGCCGACCGTGCCGGGTGCGTTTCCGGGCAGGCCGGCGCCGCCCCATCCTGATGGAGCGATGGCGGCCTCGGACGGCGCGGTGAGCGCAGTGGAAGCGGTGGACGCGGCGGATCCGGTGGGCCCAGTCGGCGCAGTGGACGCGGTCGAAGGCGGCCCGAGCCACAGCGGATGATGTTCCGCCGAGATGCGGTCCTGTCGGTGCTGTCTGTGCCACAGTTCTCGGGCTTCTGCTGACGCATGGGTGAGCAGCTTGTCCAGATCGGTTGCTGCTTGGGCGTCCAGTACCTCGCGCATGGTCGAGGTGTCGTGGTACTTGTCGAAGAGTGAACCGTTGTTGTGTTCAAGGGTGAAGCACTGGTCGACGAAGACCCTGTCGGGCAGCTCGTGGAGGACGTAGCGCCGCACCATGGCGGCGACCGGAGCCCAGGCCTCGCCGCCGAACTCGATGCCCGGGCCGGCGAACGCCTCCGTGGCGAGCTGGAGGGCCCGTCCGTGGCCCAGTTCACGGCGCAGGCGTTGCCAGGTGACGCGGCTGTCGCCCTGGTTGATCTCCGTGATGAAGTCCGCCAGTTCCTGCGGGTGGTGCTGAGTCCTGGCCCGTTCGTAGTGCCCGAGCTCATTGCCGATGACGTTGTCCAGATGGCCCGCCAGCTCGGCGCACAGATGGGGCAGCCAGCGGAACAGCCGTGCTGCGGCCGTGCGGTCGCCTGCCGCTGCCAGCCACTCCAGCAGGTAGAAGTCGGCGGCGAGCGAGGACGGGTCGACATGGTCGACGAACCAGCGCGGGCTGTGGGCAGTGAGGTCCCTGACCATCGCGGTGAGGGCTTCGTCGCGGTCGATGTCGCCGTCGAGATACCGGGACCAATGCCGTTCGGCCACGGCATGGAGCCGCGGATAACGCCACTTGGTGCCCAGCACGTCGGCGCAGGGACGATGCGCGGCGTCCACCGCGCGCACCAGATGGCCGGCCGTCACCTCGACGAGGATCTTGGTGAGGATGACCCGCAGCCGGCGCTGGTACGGGGCGCCGCCCGGCATGCGCCGGACGAGCTCGGTGGACAGATGGCTCTCGGGAATGTTCCCGGATTTCAGCTGGGCCCAGCCCAGCATGGTCAGGACGGCGTCCGCGAGCGTCGATCCCCGGAACCGGCGGCAGTCGGCGTAGACCCCGGTGGCCTTGCCCGCGGCGGTCAGAAAGCCCGTGGCGGGCGGATAGGGGGCGAGCGGCACGAGGTGGAGGTCCAGCGTCCGGCCGGTGTCGACCGTGCCCAACGCCGTGCAGAGCGGGGCCAGATAGCGCTCGGGAGCGAGGAAGTCGTTCACCTCCACGACGGCCTGCTTGCGGACCTCCTCGAAGAGGGGGAGCGCTTCGGTGAGCGTCGGCGCGGCGGCCGTCAGTGCGGTGGTGACCAGCTCTGTTCCGGGACGCAGGCGGTCGTCGTCGACCAGCGTGAGGAGATCCTCCGGCCGGCGTGCGGCGGCCAGGAACGCGGGCAGTCCGGAGCCGACCGTCCGTGCCCACGACGTCAGTCCGGCACGGAACAGGTCCGTCTCCGGGGTGAACGGCCGGGGCAGGAAGTTGGGCTCCCAGGAACCTGCGCGTCCGATCAACTCGCGCTGGAGCGCCAGAGCGAGGTCGAGGGTGGTGCTGCGCTTCTGACGGAACTTCACATCGCTCCCTGCTGTGCGCCCGGTCCTGTGAGCAGACCCGCTTCCCGCAATTCGGTGCGGAGGCTCCGGCACCGTTCCTCGGTCAGCCCGGCGTACGTGGGCGACTCCTCGGCCAGTTGCTGTGCGTACTCGGTGACGGCCCGCGCGGACCGTCCATGGCACAGGCCCCAGACCAGCGCCGCGTCGGGCGGCAGGCGGAAGTGCCGGCCGCCGGGCTGGACCAGCGTCACCATGTCGTCGTAGGCGCGGGGGAAGAACACCGGGGACCGGCGCAGCGGACCGCTCCCCGCCCGCCAGGCGGGCCAACGGGAGACGTCGATGCCCTGCCAGCCCAGGGTGGCCGTGGCGATCAGGCAGGTCTGGGCGAAGGATGTCAGTGCGGTCAGCCCGGCTTGCGGATCGACGGCCAGGGGGTCGTCCCGCAGCAGCCGCTGGAACTCCGCGAAGGGAAACCCGTCGGGGCCGTTGCGGGAGAGCTGCCGCCACACCCATTTCTCGCCGAAGTAGAGATCCCCGCACGCCGCGGCCAGCGCCTTGCCGGCGCACACCAGCGCGCGCCGGCCGGCGAACGCGGCCGGTTCCAGTTCGAGCGGGCTGTCCGACTGGCGGAGCCCGAGACAGTCCTCGGCCGCGAAGAACGCGGCGAGGATCCAGTTGTTCATCACCCGGCGGGAGAGCCGGAGGGGATGCTCGGCGAGCCGTTGCCGCAGCGCGGCCAGCGCGCCCGAGTCGGTCACGATGTCGCCTGTCCGCAGCCGTACGGCCAGCGCGGTCTCCCGGTCCGACAGCGCCCCTCCCGGGTGATCCGAGCGCAGACCCGCGCCGAGGACCCGGTCGACGAGCGACTCCAGGGTGTCCAGGGAGAGATGCTGGACGTCGACCCGGATGGTGTCGGCGAACAGCTGCTGCCGTTCCTCTTCCGCGGAGGAGCCGACCAGGTAGATGTCGATATCGCTGGTGGCGCTGCCCAGGCCGACCACCGAACTGCCGGCGAGGAAGGCCGCGTCCGCGTTCCTCGACGCGGCCAGGCGTGCCGCGATGCTCCTGCCCAGGCGCACCCGGTCCTCGGCCGATGCGACCACTGTCATGCGCTCACTCACCCCTCCTTGACGCTTGGCCACGACGCCTACCAGCCGGGGTTCTCCGGCAGCGCGAGCCCCAGGTACTTGCCGTCGTCCGACACCATCACGCCGGCTCGGCAGCACTGTGCGAGGAACGCCGCCACCTCGTCCTCGGAGACGGACAGGTCCCTCGCCGCCAGCTGCCTGCTGACCGCCGCCGCGCCGCGGGGCGCGTCTCCGCAGGATTCGTAGGCTTCTGCCTTCCAGCCCGCGAGGACGGCCCGCTTGGGCTGGTCGGTCCTGCGGTCGATCAGCGTCAGCTTCCCGGGCAGCCGCTGGTAGACGAGGCTGGGCCTCGCCTCGGAGAACCGCTTCTGCCACTGCGAGACGGCGGCGTTCAGCGTCGCCACCGTCTCGTGGGAACAGGTGCCGGACGCCTCGTAGTCGAAGAAGTACGCGATCTTCTCGTGGTCGAGAGAGGCCGGGTAGACGTGGCTGTAGCTGGCCCGGGGCCGGACGTCGCTGATCGGGAAGGTCGGGTCCGTGAAATAGGGGCTGAAGCGTTCCAGCCAGATCCGCCCGCAGCCTCCGGGTGGCTGGAGATGGTGCAGCAGCGGGAGGAGGCGCAGTTGCTCCGCGTAGTCCTCCTCGGTTTCCCCGGGAAATCCCGCCAGGATGTTCCAGGAGACGTCGATCTTGTAGTAGGCGGCCCATTTCAGGAACCGGATATTGATCAGCTTGCTCGCGCCCTTGCGCATCAGCTTCAGCACATGGGTGCTGAGGCTCTCGATGCCGGGCTGGATACGGAGGATGCCGGCCCGGCTCAGGGTCGCGAGCTGCTCCCGGGTGAGGTTCGCCTTTGACTCGAAGAAGAGGTTCACGTCCCAGTGCGCTTCGGCCAGTTGGGCGCAGAGCGTCGAGAAGTACCCCATGTCGAGGATGTTGTCCACGGTGTCGACGTGCACCACCGGGTAGTCGCGCAGCAGCGCGGTGAGCTCGGTGAACGCGCGGGAGCCGGACTTGGACCGGTACGCCATGCCGAGCGCGTTGAGGCCGCAGAAGGTGCAGTGGTGTTTCTGGCCCCACCAGCAGCCCCGGGAGAATTCGACCGGCAGCTGTACGGGGGCCCGGCCCAGGAGTCGCTTACGGTCAAAGCGTTCCAGCCAGGTGAAATAGTCCCGGTAGTCCGGCGTGGGCAGCTGGTCGAGGGCCTGCGGGCGCTCGGCGTCGGTGGCCGGCGGCAGGTTCGTGGCGGCATACCGCAGAACGCCGGGCAGCGGGGTGTCCGTGCCGTCGGCGATGTTGTTCAGCAACGCGGGGAACACGATGTCGCCCTCCCCCGCCACGACGTAGTCGAGCCATGGCAGCTTCTTGGCGTACTCGGCTCCCATGTCCCCGTCGAAGTTCGCACCCCCGTAGACCAGCGTCACGCCGGGGTGGAATTTCTTGATCATCTTGCCTAGTGCCAGGGACGCCGTGTTCTGCATGAAGGTGGAGGTGAAGCCGATGACGTCGTACTCCCCCCACACCGGCTTGGCCGCGCATGCGGCGATCCAGTCCGGCAGCGTCCGGCGGCGCATCTCGGAGAGGTCGTCGAGCCCCTTTCCGGTCAGCTCGTCCCAGATGGACTTCACCTCCGGATACTCTCCGAAGTACTGGTCGTCAGTGGTCACTTCGCCGAACGCGGCGTAGGAGAAGAGCCACTCCCCCATCAAGTGCATCCGCTCCGACGCCATGTTGGCAATCGCGTCGTAGGCCTTGCTGCCGAAGAAGGCGGCGAACTCGAGGTTGAGGTAGTGGCTTTCGCACTCGTGCCCGGCCCTCCTGGCGAGGGACTGAAGCAGTCCGCACTGGATGGACGGCGCGTGAATGCGCGCCCAGGGCATGTTCACCAGCGCGATGCGCAGACACCTGCTGGGCGCCGGCGGTGAACCGGACGCCGCGTCGTCCTGCTCCGTACGCACGGCCAGGGGCAGGCGGATGAGGCTCATCGGATCCCCCTCGGGTGTGGGCACATCGGTCACTCGAAGTCGTCGTGGCCGAGTCGGCTCGCGCGCCGGGCCTGTACGAGGATCGACAGCGCGGCGAGGACGGTGAACCCGAGGCCTGCGGCGGCCTCCAGCCCGAGGTCGCCGAGCCAGGGCCGTCCGGCCATCCCCGCGCGGAGGGCGTCCAGGCCGTGACGGCCCGGCAGCACCTGGCCGATCGCGTCCACCCACGCCACGCGGCCCGGCGGGACGATCGCGCCGCTGCACAGCATGACCAGATAGGACAGCACGTTCGGCGCCACCACGTCGGCCCGTTTGCCGACGGACATCGTGGCTCCGGCGAGCCCCAGCACACTGAGCGTGAACGCGATGAGCGCGTACACCCATGCCCAGGGCAGCAGTTGGAGCGCGAAGTCCGTCATGCCGAGGAGGGGCGCCGCGACGGCCGCCTGGACGACGAGCAGGACCCAGCCCATGACGGGGTAGGGAAGCGCACGGGCGAGCTGGGTGACCGTCGGGGACAGCACGCCGGTCCGGACCCGCGCGAAGGTGGCGTACTGCTTGTCCAGGACGGGCACGGCAACGACACCGTTCACGTTCGTGCCGCTCAACACCAGCACCAGCGATCCGGCGAAGGCGTACTCCCGGTGCCCGGGACCGGCGAGGACACCCGCGAGCGTCGTGAAGAAGAGGATCTGGAGCACCCCGCGCGGCAGGGTCGCGCCGAGCAGACCTGCGGGCGTCTCCACCACGCGGTACTCCAGCCAGCCCATACGGGCCGCCTCGGCCGCCCGCCAGGCCAGGGAGGCGCGCGCCGGAGCGGCAGCGCGGCCCGCCGGGGCGGTGTCATGCGAGGTCAAGTGTCCCCTCCTTCCGGGACCACTCGACGGACCGGCGGTAGGCGAGCCCCGCAACGGACAGGTAGACGAGTGTGAGCAGGGTCGCGATGCCCAGCGGGGCGATCGTGACGTCGCCGGTGACCGCCCCGACCATGCAGTCCTTGATCCAGTGCAGGCTGATCAGATCGGGCACCCAGCGCAGCGACCCGGGCAGCGCGTCCACGGGGATGAGCAGCCCGCCGAGCGCGAAGACCGGATACATCAACGCGTGCGACCAGATCAGCCCGTTGCGGGTCACCAGGAACAGGCACGACACCAGCGCCCCCAGGGCGGTGCCGGAGCACACCAGCACCACGAGCGACACGACGATCCACCCCGGGTGCGACACACTCAGCGGCAGCCCCAGCGCCGCCGCGGTGACGCCGGTGCTGACGAGGATCGCCCCGACGCTGGTGACCGTGGCACCCAGGCTCTTGCCCAGCAGCACCAGGTACGGCGACCACACTCCGGAGACACAGCGGGCGAGCGTGCCGTAGGTGCGCTCACGGCGCAGCACGCCTCCGCTCATCCACACCGTGGAGCCCCACAGCGCGGTCAGCGCCACGGCCACGACGAGCGCTGCCGCGTCGTCCGGATCCGGGCGGCCGGTCTCCACCGCGGTGACCAGGAACGCGGCGGGCAGCATGCCGGAGTTGACCAGCAGCAGGGGATTGCGCTGCATGGCCCGCTGCTCCATGCGCGCCGCGGTCAGGAACATCCACAGAGCGCCCCTCACCGCGGCCCACCGACCTGGCTGCCGTTCGCCAGACGCGCGGCGACATGCGAGTAGACGTCTTCGAGCCGCACCGGTTCGATACTGACGTCCAGGACGCTGACATGGGCCAGCGCCTGCTCCAGCAGGCCGAACGAGCCGACACTCCAGTCACGGACGTGCAGTTGGAGGGTCCATGCCCCCTCGGTCACGTCGACGCTGCCGACGGCGATGTCGGGTGACGACACGGCGCCGCCGTCGGGCGGGCTGCCGGTGCCCCGCACGGTCACCGTGGCGGTGTAGCCCGCCTGCCGGGCGAACTCCTCGACGGGCAGGTCCGCCGCGAGCGTTCCGTCCGCGAGGATGATCACTCGGCTGGCGAGGCGCTCGATGTCGAGCAGATAGTGGCTCGTGAGCAGGACGGACACCCCGGTGTCGCGCAACGCGGCGACGGTGCCGCGCAACCGTTCGGCCTCCACCGGGTCGAGGCCCACGGTCGGTTCGTCGAGCAGCAGCACGCGCGGTTCGGCGATCATGCCGATGGCGATGTGGAGCCGCTGGCGCATTCCCTTGGAGTAGGTCTCCACGGCGCGGTCGGCCGCGCCGACCAGGCCGACCTGCTCCAGCGCGGCGTCCAGCTTCGCGCCCAGGCCGCGCCGGCCCACTCCGGCGAGCATGGCGAAGAACCGCAGGTTGTCGCGGCCGCCCAGCTTGGCGTACAGGCCCCGGTCGCCGCCCAGCACCACACCGGTCATCCGGCGTACCTCGCGCAGATCGCTGGTGACATCGTGGCCGAAGATCCGGGCGGTGCCGGTCGTGGGCAGCAGCAGGGTGGCAAGGATCTTGGTGAGGGTGGTCTTGCCCGCGCCGTTGCTGCCCAGCAGGCCCACGATCTCACCGGCCCCGACCTGGAAGCTGACGTCCCGCAGCGCCACGATCTCGTGACGACGGTCGGTGAAGGTGCGGCCGAGCTGTTCCACGGCGATCGCCGGCTCGCTCAACGTCCCTCTCCCCTCGCGTGCATGTCCGCCGCACTCTCGGACAAAGCGGCCCGCGCGGCGGCGAGCCGGGCCGGCGGGACCCGGGGCGCCGCGCACGAGACATGGTCGAAGCCCGCCTCGGCGAAGAACCGTACGGCCGCCGCGTCGGCCGCCTGCTCACCGCAGACTCCGAGGGTGATGCCGGGGCGTACCGCTCGTGCCTGGTCCGCGACCTGGCGCGCCAAGGCCCCGACGACCTCGGTGTCCAGCTGGGCGAAGGGGGATGCGGTGAGGAGCCCGAGGTCCTGATAGGCGGGCAGCACATGCTGTTCCGCGTCATCGCGGGACAGCCCCCAGACCAGTGCGGTCAGGTCGTTGGTGCCCAGGGACAGGGAGTCCGCACGGCGGGCGATCGGCCCGGCCAGCAGCGCGGCCCGCGGAGTCTCGATCATGGCGCCCAGCGACAGGCCCGCCTCGGCCCGTGTGGTGCCCAGCCGGACGCAGACGTCGTCGAGCAGGCCCCGCACGAAGTCCAGTTCCGTCGGCGTGCTCACCATGGGAACCAGCAGCTCGGGCCGGGGGTCACGGCCGGCGCGGCGCAGCGCGAGGGTGGCTTCCACCAGCGCCTGGATCTGTACGGCCGTCAGCGTGGGCAGCAGGACGCCCATCCGCACACCGCGCACCCCCAGCATGGGGTTGTGCTCGTGCAGGCGACGCGTGACGTCGAGTCGGTCCCTGTCGCCCTGCGCGCCCGTCGTCGCCGCGTTCAGGGCGAGTTCGGTCACGTCGGGGAGGAACTCGTGGCGCGGGGGGTCGAGCAGGCGGATCGTGACGGGAAACCCGTCCATCGCGCTGAGCACGTCCGTGATCTCCGCCCGCAGAAGGGCGTGCACCGTGGCGAGGTCCTCCGTCATATCGGGGCCGGGCCGCGCCATCAGGAGCCGCTGGAGCACCTGATGGCGCTCGCCGAGGAACATGTGCTCAAGCCGGCACAATCCCACTCCGGTCGCGCCGAACGCCCGCCCGGCAGCGGCGTCCGCGCCCGTGTCGGCGTTCACCCGCACCGCGATGCCGGTCTGCGCGGGCAGCGCGGACAGTGCCTCGTCCAGCCAGCCGGGCAGCTCCGCGGCGGTCTGCCGCCCGGCGGGCCGCCGCATGTCGCCGCCGAGAAAGATCAGCCCGGCGTAGCCGTCCACCGTCACCCGGTCACCGGCCTGGAGGGTGTCACCACGCGTAGTGCGCAGGCCCTTCCCTTCACCGTCCAGCACGCTGTCGACGAGCGCGGCGACGGCCGGCAGCCCGAGTCCCCGCGCCACCACCGCCGCGTGCGACGTCTGTCCGCCCCGCTCGGTCACGACGGCCGTCGCGGCCAGCAGACCCGGCAGATCCTCCGGCCTCGACTCGGTCAGGACGAGCACCGGCTGCTCGCCGTTGGCCTTCGAGGCGACGGCCGCGGCCGCGCTGAAGACGACGGTGCCGGTGGCGATGCCGGGGGACACGCCCAGGCCGCGCGCCGCCACGGGCAGACCGGGGGTCTGCACCGATGCCGTACGCGTCTTCTCCACGTCCAGGGGCTCCACCAGCGAAACCGCCTGTGCGGGGGTCAGCCGGCCGTCCTCGTACCGCGTGGCCACGGTGTGCAGGAGAGCGGCGCCGTGCAGGGCGGCGCGGGTGCTCCTGATGAGGTGCGCCCGGCCGTGTTCGACGACGAATTCCGCCCTCACCGGCCAGTCCAGTGCCGCCTCGGCGGTGCGGATCGCCTCGTCCAGCTGAGGGCCCCAGGGCTGCGTGTCGATCAGCCCGGCGAGATCCGCGCCGCCCGCCGTCAGCAGCTGGGCTCCGGATGCCCCCGCGAGATAGGAACCGGTCACACCGGGCCGGCCGGTCGACGGATCACAGGACCAGGCGAGTCCGCTTCCTCCGTCGGGCCCGCACCACAGCAGCTGTCGCCCGAGCGTGAACCGCGCCGGACTCGCCTCGTCCCTGGTCAGCGCCCGGACCAGGGTGGTCACTTGCTCGACCGGGTCGTTCGGCAGTGCGGCACCGGGATCCACCACGGCCAGTGCGGCGGAGAGCTCGGCCCGGCGTGCCGCGGCGAAGTCGGCACCGGCGAACCCTGCCAGCCACTGTTGACTGACAGGGCTCATTCCGAGAAAGGACAAGCAACTTCCCTTCAGGCAGGGAAGCCATGCCGTGAGGAAGACCGGGTCATCCGCGCTCCCGATGCGATGACCGGGATCGAGGGCGGCGATCGCCTCATGGATGGCGTCGTCAGCGGCATCGACCGGCAGCCGCAATGCTGAATCAGCAGGAAGGCCGACCGGCAGATGATCAATGACCACGCTCTGAATCCCCATCTCCCAAGGCAGGTCCGGTACTGATGCCGGTGGCGAACCTCTGACGACATGCCCCGGCAGGATCAGGGGCGGTTTGGCGAGTGACCTCTAGCGCTTCACGAACTCGGAACGGACGCCGAGCAGGTACACGCGGTCGTCCAGATCATCGGCATCCTCCGGGGAGATCGGAGAGAACTCCAGCTCGGCCAGGTCGGCCAGCTCCTCGACATTCGAGTTTGATATATCCATGGCCCGCACGCTAGCAGGATGCCTCTTTATCGCAAGGTCAACTGCCCATGGCTCATGCCAAGTTGACTAGATATCGCCCTCGGCGAGGGCAGCTGCCGGCGCTGTCTTATGGCTGCTCACGCCGGAAACACACCCGAGCAACGGGCGACATTTTCGCGCCATCTCCCGAGGGAATTCGCGGGGCCTTCCGGCTATGCTCAGGCGGGTGCGGATTACCAAGTACACCCATTCCTGCGTCCGGTTGGAACACGACGGCGGTGGCGGCACGCTGGTCATCGACCCCGGCATCTGGAGCGAGCCCGAGGCTCTCGCCGGCGCGGATGCGGTTCTGGTGACCCACGAACACGGCGATCACGTCGATGTGTTGCGGCTGAAGGGGCTGAACGTCCCCGTCTACGCGCCCAAGGCGGCACGGATCCCGGGCCTGGACTTCGTCGGCGTCGTGGCCGACGAGGAATTCACCGCGGCGGGCTTCCGCGTGACCGCCCACGGCGGGCAGCACGCGCGCGTCTACGGCGGCCTCCCGGACTGCGCCAACCTGGGCTATCTCGTCGGGGACCGCCTCTACCACCCCGGGGACTCGCTGCACGTCCCCGACCGGCCGGTGGAGACCTTGCTGGTCCCCCTCCAGGGCTCATGGATGAAGACGGAGGAGGCCATCGACTTCGTGCGCGCCGTCGAGCCGGAACGGGCGTACGGCATCCACGACGGGCAGGTCAACGACCGGGGGCTGGGAAGTCTCAACGGCTGGCTCACCCACGAGTGCGGCGGCCGTTACCGCCGGCTCCTGCCGGGCGCGACCGCCCGATGACGGAGCCGGCCACCGCCCCCGCCCTCTTCACCGTCACCGGTCCGCAGCAACCAGGACGCCTGAGCACGATGGCCCGCCCCCGCAGCCATGGGCACCTGGCAGCCGATATGGCGGCCCTCCGCGGAGTGGGCACCGACATCCTCGTGTGCGCCCTTCCGGACGCCGAGCGCGCCGCACTCGGTCTCGCCGACGAGCCTCGCCTCGCCCGGGCGGCCGGACTGCGGTTCGTCCCGCTGCCCATCCCCGACCTGACCGTCCCGCCGGTCCCCGCCGTGCTGCCGGTTCTGGCGGAGCTCGCCGAAGAGCTGCGGGCCGGAGCCCATATCGTCGCGCACTGCCGCTGCGCCATCGGACGGTCCTCCTTGATCGCGGTCTCCGTGCTGATCCTGAACGGCATCGCGCCGGAGGCGGCCTGGGCGTCCATGGAACGGTCCCGGGGGACGAAGGTGCCGGACACCGAGGAACAACGCGCATGGTCCCTGGAGCTCTTCCGCCTCGTCTCTCCCGGCGGGCAGGCCCCCGCCCCCGACCAGTACCGCGCGACAAGACCCCTGGCCGACCCGGCCGCACGCACGGAGGAAACGGACCACGGTGCCCGACGACATCACTCGCTGGCTGACCGAGCACGCCAGGCCGCTCCGCACGCTGACCCCGGGCGGTCCGCACGAGGACCTCGCACCGCTGGGTGAGTCTCTGCGGGACGCACGGATCGTCGGTCTGGGCGAATCCACCCACGGAACCCGCGAGTTCTTTCTGCTGAAGCACCGGATCATCGAGTTCCTGGTGCGCGAGGCGGGCTTCACCACCCTCGCCATGGAGGCCAGCGAGTCGGCCGCCCGCGCCCTGGACGCGTATGTCCGGCACGGCACCGGCGACCCCGCGCGCCTCATCACCCGCCTGGGTTTCTGGACCTGGCGCACGGAGGAGATACTCAGCCTCGTCGAGTGGCTGCGCGCCCACAACCGCGCGCTTCCGGAGGGCCGGCGGGTGCGCTTCGTCGGCGTGGATCCGCAGCGCTGCGCCGACTCGGTCGACGCCGTCGCCGCCTTCCTGCGCCGGGTGGCACCCGAGCGGGCGGAGGACGTGCGCGAGCTGGCGGTGCCGGCGCAGGCCCACCCCGCTTCACAGCCCGATCCGGAGCAGGCCCTCCTGCGTCGCGCCGAGGCACTCGCCGGCTTCCTGGAGGAGCACCGGGAGAAGTTCGCCCGGCACACCACGGTGGAGGCCGCGGACGAAGCCCTGGAACACGCGCGGATCCTCCTGCGCGCCACCGATCTGGTGACCCGCTCGCCCGGCCCGTGCTCCGGGGAGGACAGCGTGTTCGCCGTCCGCGACCGCTATATGGCCGACGCCGTGGCACGGCTCGTCGACGACAGCCCCGAGGCGCGCGTCATCGTCTGGGCGCACAACGGACACCTCGCGAAGGGTACGTACGGCGACGGGGTGCCCGCACTCGGCAGCCGACTCCGGGAGCGCTACGGCGACGGTTACTACGCACTGGCCCTGCTCTTCGGCAAGGGCGCCTTCCTCGCCCGCCGCGGCCACGACCTTCAGGGCCCGCCGCGCCGGCACCGGATCGGCACGGGAACCCGGCCCGTCGAGGCGCGGCTTGCGGGCGCCGTACCCGGCGACTACTACGCCGACCTGCGCGCCGCCGGCCCGTCATCCGAAGCCGCACGGTGGCTGCGCGCTCCGCTGATGCAGCGCACCTTCGGTGCCCACGTGCCGCGGTTCGTCTATCGCTTCCATGTGGCGCCGATCGTGCCGGCCGAGGACTACGACGGCATCGCGTTCGTCGCCCGCTCGACCTGCTCCCGCCTCCTGCCGCCCGTCGAGACCTGAGCACCGCCACTCGGGGCCGTATGGCGAGCGCCGCGTCCGAGGCCAGCTTCCGCAGCGCCTCGGCCGCGGGCCCGCGGGCGCTGTACGGTGCCGATGGTGCTCAGCTCTCGTGAGTCCAGGTTTGCGGGGCAGTGCCTCACAGCTTCTCGAAGACCATGCGGACGACGGTGAAGCGGCCCTCGCGCAGGAATCTGAGGGCGGTTTTCTGCTCCCTGATGATGTCGGACACCGCGCTCTCGCCGATGAGTTCCGCTCCGCGTACCCGGTTGGCCTCTGCCGTCTCCAGCCAGCTGCGCACCGTGGCCACGCCGTCGTCAGGATCGCTCCGCTCCTCCACCATGCCGAACAAGCCGCGGCTGGCTTCGGTCAATTCGTCCCGGGTCGGAAGAAAGCACTCGGGGTACACCTTGCGCGACGCGTGAAGGCCCTCGCGTACGTTCTTGACGCCGCCGAGGATGTCCTTGAGGCCGAGGCCTTCGCGGGTGCCGCCACTCCTGCCAGGGGCCAATTGCTGGGGAGGCAGTACCAGGGAGGCGAGCCACCCGCGCTCGTTCCAGGCGTTGGCCTGTACGGACAAACGGCCGGCCGGCCGCAGCCAGGAATGGCAGCGCCGGAAGAATTCCCGGTACCGGGCGACGCGCTGAGTGCGCCACATGGTGTTCCCGGCGCAGTGCTCGATCACCTCGATCGCGATGATGGCGTCATAGAGCCCGCCCGGTTCGTGATCGAACCAGTTCTCGACCCGGACCTCGCAGCCCGGCCAGTGCTGGTCACGGGCCCACGCGGCCTGGGCGGGACTCATGGTGATCCCTACCGCGTGCTCGACGTGATGGGTTTCCACCAGCCGGCGCAGGAGGCTGCCGTACCCGCAGCCGATGTCGAGCACACGATCCGCGCCCACGGCGTGCGCCGCCTCGGCGTGGTGGTCGAGCTTTCGGACCTGAGCCGAGTCGAGTGTGTCGCCCTCCTCCCACATGCCGTAGGAGAAGACGAGCTCGGGCCCCAGGGTCAGCCGGTAGAAGTCACCCAGGAAGTCGTATTGATGAAGGATCGCCTTCGACGAGGTGCCCTTGTAGGGGGTCTTCTTCTTCGCTTCGTGTCCCACAGTGCCCACCAGTCCATTTCTGCAACGAAGGTCCGTCGGCCGGCGCAGACCATCGCTCCAGATAACTGGTTCAGGGGCGGAACCTCCGGCTACACACCGGGCCGGGGCCCGCGGCCCGCTCGATCAGCGGCGGGCCCGGCCCCTCGGCGAGGGCTCACCGCGCTGCCCCTCGCCCGGCGTCGGGCGAGGGGCAGCACCGTGCATGCGTCATACGCGTCTGCTGTGCGGGCCGGCTGCCCGCGTGCCGCGCGTTCGGCATGCGGGGCCGGGGTCAGACCTTCGCGAGCGACCCGATCGTGGTCCCCCGCTGCTCCGCCCAGTTCTCCAACGTCATGCGGCAGGCGTGGTCGAGGTGGCGCAGCTCGGAGAGGTCCAGCTCGACCGGGCGGTCCTTGGGCAACGCTTCGAGGGTCTCCAGCATGCGGGGCAGACGGAGGAAGGTGGCCGAACCGGTGATGGTGACGATGAGTCGGCCACCGGTCGCCTCGTGAACGTCGAGGTGGAGGTGGGAGGTCTCCCAGGCGCACTTGATCACGGCGAGCGCGAGGCCGAGGAGAACGCCTTCGAACATGTTGGTGGTGATGATGGCGATCGCGGTGATGGCCAGGACCACGGCCTCGCCGCGGTGCGCGCGCCACAGGGGCAGCAGCTCCTTGACGGGGACGAGCTTGCAGCCGGCATGGACCAGGACCCCGGC
This sequence comes from Streptomyces sp. MCA2, assembly GCF_023544705.1. Lineage (NCBI taxonomy): Bacteria > Bacillati > Actinomycetota > Actinomycetes > Kitasatosporales > Streptomycetaceae > Streptomyces > Streptomyces sp. MCA2. The sequence continues at coordinate 15,179 of NZ_JAMJFM010000074.1, read as the reverse complement.
GAGCGCGGCCAGCGGGATGACGCCGATCGCGGCCGGCAGGAGGGCGGCGAACAGCACGAGCCACAGTCCGTGCAGGATGCGGGAGAGCTTCGTCCTGGCCCCGGCCTGCACATTGGCCGCGCTGCGCACGATGACGGCGGTCAGGGGCAGGGCACCGAGGATGCCGCAGACGGTGTTGCCCAGGCCCTGGGCCATCAGCTCCTTGTCGTAGTCGGTGCGTGGGCCGTCGTGCATGCGGTCGACGGCGGCGGCGCTGAAGAGGCTTTCGGCGGAGGCGATGAGAGCGAAGGCGAGCACCGTACCGAGACCGGCGAGGCTGGCCAGCGAGGTGAAGTCGGCCAGGCCGGGCGGCTGGATGGCGGAGAGGAGCCCTTGTACTTCGACGCGGGGGACGGACCAGCCGGCAACCGCGGTAGCGGCCGTGGCCAGGGCGACCGCGACCAGCGGTGCGGGAACCAGCTGGGCCTGGGACGGGAGTTTCTTCCACAGCACGAGCACCGCGATGGTGGCCGCCCCGATGGCGAACGCGGTCAGCGCATCGCTGGAGGTGGCGATCTCGGTGACCAGGTGTGGCACTCCCAGGATCTTGTCGATCCCGGAGCGGGGCTGCTTGACGTCGGCCATGGTGTAGAGCTGACCGAAGATCAGAACGAGTCCGATACCGGCCAGCATGCCCTGGACGACGGCTACCGTGATCGCGCGGAAGAACCGGCCGAACCGCAGGGCGCCCAGGGTGAGTTGGACAAGGCCGGCGATCAGGACGATGGCCCCGAGAACGCCGAGGCCGAATTCTTGAACCGCCTCGAAGACCAGCACGGTCAGGCCGGCGGCAGGACCGCTGACCTGGAGGCTGCTGCCGGGCAGGAAGCCGACGATCAGGCCGCCGACGATGCCGGTGATCAGGCCGAGTTCGGCGGGGACTCCGGAGGCTACGGCCACTCCCACGCACAGGGGCAGGGCGACCAGGAAGACGACGAGGGAGGCCAGGACATCACGCCGCAGATCTGCGGACTTTTTGAGGGGGGAGAGCATCAGTGGACTTCCTCGCACAGCGGAAGCGGAAAGGGAGGGGTACGCGGAGGCCCGTGGGGCGGGCGGGTGCGGGTCACAGCGGCCGGAAGGACTTGTCGCCCGGCGTGTACGCCTTCACTGCACCGGTGTGCACCTCGTAGTACCAGGCGTGCAGCGTCAAGGATCCTGCCTCGACCCGTTCCGCGATGCAGGGGTGGGCGTGCAATCGCTCCAGCTGGGCGACCGCGTGACGCTGGACCGCCTCCGCGAGGTCGGGGGAATGGGGTGCGGTCGTCTCGGGCTGGGACGCCGCGTGCTCCAGCCAGCCCTGTACGGCGGGCACGCCGGAGAGATCGTCCCCGCTCACCAGGGCGTTGACCGCGCCGCAGTGGGAGTGTCCGCACACGATGACGTCGCGGACGCCCAGCACCCGCACGGCGTACTCGATGGTGGCCGTCTCACCGCTGGGCCGGTCGCTGCTGTACTCGGGCACGATATTGCCCGCCGTCCGCAGCTCGAACAGTTCCCCCGGCCGTGCGCCGGTGATCAGGGACGGCACCACGCGTGAGTCGGAACAGGTGATGAACAGGACTTCTGGGCTCTGACCGGCCTCAAGGGCGCGGAATTCCTCTGCACGCTCTGTGACGTGCGTCGTGAAGGATCGTGCGTGGTCAACCAGGGACTTCATGGTGGCCTTTCTCCTGCGCCCCCAAGCGTGCTTGTGGGCGCGGTGTGTTCAGGTCATCAGTGGAAGGGACGTGTGCCGGCGTGCCCGAAGGGCGGACAGCCGGCGCTTCCCGCGTCATCGTTGACGCGAAGAGGTGATCCGGGAGGGGACGGCGCTCGCGCCTACAGCGCGGAGCGCGTCACCACCGCATCGCGGCAGGAGCGGATACTTCTGTGTTCCGGAAGTGACGGTCTCGACCGGCGCCCGGCATCGGGTGGGATCCGTCGCCACTCCATCAGCGCATCTCCCCCGAATAATGCGGCCGTTGACCCGACCACATGCGTGCCACTGCGTCAGTGCGTCAGCGGCCCACTTGGCTACCGCGAACACCTCTTTGCCTGGAGATTACCTCACGGCCGTAGGTCAAGTCACGGTCAAGCACATTCATATAAAGGTAATTGGCGCACTGAACGCCGCGACGTGCCCAGGCGTACGCCCTAGAGGGCGAGATCGAAAGAGCGCTCCCGCGAGCGCCCCGATCCTCCGTAACCTCCGCCCATCACCAGCGTGTTGCCTCTCGTTTCCCCACTGTTCACTTGCGCCCGGCGGTGCACGTCGGGGCGGACCGCGGAGTCGGGCCGCGGACTGCTGCCGATGGCCGACGGCCGGGGCAGGAGGCAGGGGCGCGAGCGCCTGATACCCCTCCGCGCGGCGCTGGAGGCCCCCGACGGATGCAACAGCAAACGGGCTCGAACGCCGGCGCACACCCGTGGTGCCGCTTGGTTCGGGCTCTGCCCGTAAACCGGCCACGGCCTGTGGGGCGAGGTGGCACCACTGGCGAAAACGGCGGCGCCCGTGCGCGTCACGGCGCCCCGGACACTCCGCGCTCACCCGCCGCGGCCCGAATGGCCTCGACATACGGCAGATCCTGACGCTGGGTCGCCTCGTCCAGGGCCTCGAACGGTACGAGCGCCGCATGGTCCGGGTTGCGCATCTCCGTCCAGGCTGCCCAGGCGTCGTGCACGTCCACGTCCGTGACGTGCTCGCCCTTGGCCCGCATGAGCACCGCGTACAGCAGGAACAGCCCCTCCGCGTCGTGCGGCGGCCGGGCGTGCGGGGGCAGATGGGCTCTGATGAGTCGTGCGTCGTCACGTAGGTAGCTCACGCGAGCAGCCTGCCCAAGCACAGCAGGCCGTGCAAGAGAACGAAGATCCAGGGGAGCATCCGCTCACTGAAGCCGAGTTCGGCGTAGCGCACCCTTCTGGGGGTCGCGGGTGTACGCGTCAGATGCTCCCCCTCACCTCTCTCATCTTGCCGCAGTCGGAGGGAAACTGACGGCTACTCACATCTTTGCCGCCTCCCTTGCGCCCCTCCCCACTTCACGGAGGAGCCGGGCCGTTGGCAAGGCGGAACAGCGCCCGTTGACAAAGCGGAACACTGCTCCGTATGTTAACCGGAACAGCGTTCCGTTTTCAGTTGAGCTGATGCCGGACGCGCTCCTGACCGCCTCGCGCGCCGCCGGCCGAACGAGACCGGGAGCAGAGGCCCTTGAAGGGAAATGCGCATCATGAGTGAATCGACCCGCCCAGCCGACACCTTCGGCTCGCCCACTCCCGTCCTCTCGGTCAGTCCGGTGGTGCTGCCGGCTCCCGGCCGGGCCGTGGACCTGGAAGTGCGGGTCTCCGCGCCCGTGACCGGGGGCGACCTGCCGGTCATCCTCCTCTCGCACGGTCAGGGCTATTCCCACCACCTCTCCTCGCTGAACGGCTACGCCCCTCTCGCCAACTTCTGGGCGGCGCACGGCTTCGTCGTGATCCAGCCCACCCATCTGAGTTCGAGGACGCTGAGCCTGGATCCGGCCACCCCCGGGGCGCCGCTGTACTGGCGGTCACGGGCCGAGGACATGAAGCGCATCCTCGACGGGCTCGATGTGATCGAGGCCGCCGTCCCGCAGCTCCTCGGGCGTCTGGACCGGAGCAAGGTCGCCGTGGCCGGGCACTCGATGGGCGGACACACCGCGAGCCTGCTGCTGGGCGCCCGGCTCACCGATCCGCACGACGGAACGGAAGTGAACCTGGCCGAGCCCCGGATCAAGGCGGGTGTACTGCTCGCCGCGCCCGGCAGAGGCGGCGATGCTCTCACCGAGTCCGTGGCCGAAAATTTTTCGTTCTTCCTGACCACGGACTTCTCCGCGATGACGACGCCCACGCTCGTGGTCGCCGGTGACAAGGACGCCTCTGCCCATCTGACGGTTCGGGGCCCGGAGTGGCACACCGATCCGTACGTCCTCTCCCCGGGCCGCAAGTCCCTGCTCACCCTGTTCGACGCAGAGCACGGGCTCGGCGGGGTCTCCGGATACGACGTCGCCGAGACCACGGACGAGAACCCCGAGCGCGTGTCGGCGGTCCAGCGGCTCACCTGGGCCTACCTCCGTACCGAGCTCTACCCCGGGGATGTGGCTTGGCGGGCGGCGTGTCAGGCGCTGACGGCCGGCCCCGACCCGCTCGGACGGGTCGAGTCCAAGGAGGCCGATGTGGCCGACGAGGTCGACGAGGCCGACGAGGCGCCGTCTCCGTAGCGGGCCCACCGCATGAGCAGGTCGTCCACGAGTCCGCAGGGAGCGGGATCGAGGTTCCGCCCGGTCGGTGACCAGGTACCCCGCGTGAGGGCGGTGACCAGGCACACCGCCCCTCACACGGTGACCGGGCACACCGGGTGAGGGGTGCGGACTCCGGGTGTTTCCGAGCCGGCGGTGACGACTGGCGCCGAAGGAATCCTCGCGGTGCGACAGTCATGTTTTTGCGAGACCCTGGGGGCCAGGGGACGCGCCCGACAGTGGTGAGGCATATCCAGCGTGACACCGCACCCAGCGAGGAGGGCGGGCTGTGATGAGCGATTCCGATAGGGGCGCCGCCGGGCGGAGCCAGGGCGAGATGGCCCCACTGTCGGCGCTCACGTTGAGCGTCAACGATCAGGTGCGGCGGCTGGAGGTGGATCCACGGACCTCGCTGCTCGACGCGCTGCGCGAGCATCTGCGCCTGACCGGGACCAAGAAGGGGTGTGACCACGGTCAGTGCGGCGCCTGCACGGTGCTGATCAACGGTCGGCGCGTCAACTCCTGTCTGACGCTCGCCGTCATGCACGAGGGCGACGAGGTGGTGACGATCGAAGGCCTGGGCGATCCCGATGACCTGCACCCCATGCAACGCGCCTTCGTCGAGTGTGACGGCTTCCAGTGTGGCTACTGCACTCCCGGCCAGATCTGTTCGGCCGTCGGCATGCTCACCGAGGTGGAGGCGGCTTGGCCCAGCCACGCCACCGCTGACGTGGCCGCGTCGCGGATCGCGTTGAGCGATGAGGAGATCCGCGAGCGGATGAGCGGCAACATCTGCCGGTGTGCCGCCTATCCGAACATCGTCGCGGCCATCCGCGGCGTCGCGGACGGAGGCCCGGCATGAGGCCCTTCACCTACGAGCGGTCGACGGACGCGCAGGCCGCCGTCGCGGCGGTGTCCAGAAGCGGTGCGAAGTTCATCAGCGGCGGCACCAATCTGCTCGACCTGATGAAACTCGGCATCGAGCGTCCCAGCCATCTCGTCGACATCAGCCGGCTTCCGCTGCGGGACATCGAGGAACTGCCGGACGGCGGACTGCGGATCGGCGCCCAGGCGGCGAATTCCGACCTGGCCGCCGATGCCCGCGTCCGTACCCGCTATCCGGTGCTGTCGCAGGCGCTGGTGTCCGGTGCCTCGGGCCAGTTGCGCAACAAGGCGTCCACCGGCGGAAACCTGTTGCAGCGCACTCGCTGCCCGTACTTCTACGACACCGCAGCGGACTGCAACAAGCGGAATCCCGGCACCGGTTGCTCGGCGATCGGCGGGTTCAACCGGATACACGCGATCCTCGGCGCCGGCGACTCCTGCATCGCCACCCACCCCTCGGACATGGCCGTCGCGATGACCGCGCTGGACGCGGAGATCGAGCTGCTCGACGCCGACGCATCGGTACGCCGCGTCGCCATCACGGACTTCTACCGACTGCCGGGCGATACACCGGACATCGAGACCGTGCTCAGGACCGGCGAGATGATCACCGGCGTGATCCTGCCCCCTCCCCCACCGGGCCGGCAGCTCTACCGCAAGGTGCGTGACCGGGCGTCGTACGAGTTCGCGCTGGTCTCCGTGGCGGCTGTCGTCGCGACCGACCAGGGAACGATCCGTGCGGCGCGGGTGGCGTTCGGCGGTGTGGCGCACAAGCCCTGGCGGTCCCTCGAAGCGGAGGCCGTATTGGCCGGCCGTCCCGCCACCTCGGCCACGTATCGCGACGCCGCCGAGGCCGCGCTGCGCGACGCCGTGGGGCAGGGCGACAACGACTTCAAGATCGAGCTGGCCAAGCGCACGCTGTGCCGCACGCTGGCACAAGCGGCCCGGTCGAGCTGAGGAGGCGAGATGATCGGGCAAGCCCTGAACCGCGTTGACGGCCCGATGAAGGTCACCGGCCGGGCCACCTACGCCTACGAGTACGGGGAGGCCGGCCAACCGCTCTACGGTGTCATCGTCGGCGCGACGATCGGCAAGGGCCGTATCACCCGGATCGACACCGAGGACGCCGAACGCGCGGGCGGTGTAAGCATGGTGATGACCCATCAGAATGCGCCGGAGCAAGGTCCGCACGATGAGTCCGTTTCGTTCGAATACTGGCGCGCCCAGCCGGAACTGACCGGCCCGGACGTTCACTATTACGGCGAGCCGGTGGCACTCGTCGTCGCCGGGACCTTCGAGCAGGCCCGAGCGGCGGCCGATCTCGTCGACGTGGAATACGCCACCGGGCGGGGGCGGTTCGCCTTCGCCGCGGACGACGACGAGACGTACATCCCGAAAGTGGTCAACGCCGGGCTCCCCACCGACACTGCGGTGGGCGACTTTGACGCCGGATTCAGTAACGCCGCCGTGTGTGTCGATCAGCTCTACACGACGCCGTACGAACTCTCGATGCCGATGGAGCCGCACGCCTGTCTGGTGGAACCGCGTGGCGAGGATCTGGTCGTCTACGTCAGCTCCCAGATCGTCGATGCGGCGCGGACCTCGGTCGCCGCCACACTCCGGACCGACCCTGCGCGGATCCACATCGTCACCCCCTTCGTCGGCGGGGGATTCGGCTCCAAGCTGGGCATCCACGCCGAGACGATCCTGGCGGCACTCGCCGCCCGCGCGTTGCGCCGACCGGTCAAGGTCGCACTGACCCGGCAGCAGGTCTTCCAACTCGTCGGCGTGCGGCCCACATCGAGCCAGCGGGTCCGGCTGGGGGCGGGGCGCGACGGACGGCTGGCGGCGATCGCCCATGACGTCACCATGCACACCAACCCCGACCTGGAGTTCGCCGAGCAGACCGCCGCCACGACCCGCAGCCTCTACGCGGCGCCCCACCGGCTGACCAGCCACCGGCTCACACCGCTCGACCTGCCGCGCGGGTCGGACGTCCGTGCGCCGGGCGAGGCGCCGGGCCTGCTGGCGGTCGAGTCGGCGATGGACGAGCTGGCCGAGGCGCTCGGGATGGACCCGGTCGAGCTGCGGATCCGCAACGAGCCCACCGTGGACCCCGAGCGAGACGTGCCGTACAGCGACCGGCACCTGGTCGACTGCCTGCGCGAAGGCGCGCGCCGGTTCGGCTGGGAGCACCGGCCCGCCACCCCGGCGAGTGTGCGCGAGGGCCGGTGGCTGGTCGGCTGCGGCATGTCGGCCGCCATCCGCGGGCATTTCCAAGGGCCGACAACGGTGCGGGTGCGCCTGGAGGCGGACGGCACCGCCGTCGTCCAGACGGACATGACCGATATCGGCACGGGCACCTACACCGTCCTGACCCAGGTCACGGGCGACGGTCTCGGACTGCCGCCCGAGCGGGTGCGGATTGAGCTCGGGCGTTCCGAGCTTCCCGCCAGCTGGGGGTCCGGTGGCTCGTGGGGCGCCGCCAACTCGAGCACCGCGGCGCATCGGGCGTGCGCGGCCCTGCGGGAGAAGCTGCTGGTCACGGCGGGCAGTGATGCGCGCTCCCCGCTGCACGGCCGGGACCCGGCGGACGCCGTGTTCGCCGAGGGCAGCGTACGCATCGGTGACGCGTCCCAGACACTGAGCGAGATCGTCGCGGGCCATCATCCCGACGGTATGGAGGCGGAGGGCCAGACCCTCTTCATGGGCGATGACCCGAACTACGCGGCCTACTCGATCCACACCTACGGCGCCCATTTCGCCGAAGTGGGGGTCGACGCGGACACCGCCGAGATCCGTCTGCGGCGGATGCTGGGCGTGTTCTCGGTCGGTCGCGTGCTCAACGCGAAGACGGCGCGCTCGCAGCTGATCGGCGGCATGATCTGGGGAGCCGGCGCGGCCCTCGAGGAAGAGGCCGTTGTCGACCCGCGATCCGGCGCCTTCGTCAACCGGGATCTCGCGCAATACCTGGTTCCGGTCCATGCCGACATCCCCGACATCGACGCCGTCATACTCGACGGGTACGACGACAAGGCCAACCCCCTGGGCGCGAAGGGGGTCGGTGAACTGGGCATCTGCGGGGCCGGCGCGGCGGTCGCGAACGCGGTGTTCAACGCCACCGGGATACGCGTACGCGACTTCCCCATCACGATCGAGAAGGTGTTGCCGGGGCTGCCGCCCATGGACGGGTGAAGCCAGGACGGTACGACCCCACCTTCGCTCCCGCCCACTACCGGGACTGGCTCAGGGCCTGACCGGGGGGAAGGGGCCGGCGCTGCTCAACCGGTGTCACGGCCCGCCGCGGCCCGGCCCACCGTCAGGGCCAGCCTGCGTACCCTGCGCCAGTTCATCGGGGGCTTGCTGCGTGGCACGCCGGGACGGTGGCGGGGCAGGCGTACGCGCAGGGCGCCCGGTGCGATCCAGCAGCGTACGGGGGCGGGGACGGTGAGGGCCTCGCCGTCGACGCCGACCGGGATGACGGGTGCGTCGGCATCGACGACCACCTCTCGGGCGGCGGTCGAGGTCAGTCCGGGCCCCCGTCTGCCACGAAGCATCGAGGCCGCCTGGACCGCGTTGTCGACCTTGACGCCGAGCACTCCCAGGACACCGGAGTCCAGCCGTTCCCGGAGTCCCAGGCCCGCGGGATCTCCCACCCGGTAGGGGTTGTTGCTCACCAGGACGGCCTGGGGCTCGTCGACGGTCACGGCATCGGCGTGCACCTTCAGGCGTGGGCCGCTGTGGTGAGTCAGCAGGTCGGGCAGCAGCTGAAGGATGGTGCGGGCCTTGTCGTCGCGATAGGCCGGGCTCTGCACCACGGTCGCGTACGCGCCGAAGGAGGCGTTGTTGACGAAGACGCGCCCCCGGCCTTCCGGCGTGGGCTCCCCCACGTCGATGAATCCCAGGTCGACGCGCAGCTCGACGCCGTCGGTGAGCGCCTGAAGGCACGCCGAGGGGTCCGCACGGTCGAGGCCGAGGTCCATGGCGAAGTGGTTGCGGGTCCCGGCGCAGATGACGACGAACGGCACGCCGTGTGCCGCCGCCACGCCCGCGACCAGGGCCTGCGTACCGTCGCCGCCCGCGACGCCGAGCAGGTCGGCGCCGTCGTCGACGGCCCGCCTCGCCAGCTCGGCCACGTCCTGCGGGCGGGCGGGATCCAGCACGACGACGTCGGCGCCGAGAGCCCTGGCCCTGTCCGCCAAGCGGAACTTCCCGACCTTCCCGCCGCCCGAGCGCGGGTTCATGATGAGGAAGGGGCGTTTCGCAGGAGCGACCGGGCGTTCCTGCGGGGGTGCCGGGCCGGTGTCCTGTGCCAGTGCTGTTCTGCCCGTGACGACGGCAAGCGTCCACAGGGCGAGCGAGACGAGCACCACCCACAGCAGCCCGGCGAGTGCGTAGAGCAGCAGGACAGCGACCGGTGCGCACACCGCCAGCAGGAGGCCGAGCACCCTGACCACACCGATGTGCGCGAGCACCCACCACAGACCGGCCGCGGTGACGGCCAGCCCGGCCAGCCCCACAGCCACCAGCACGAGGCCCCGGAGCCCGGCGAACACCAGCAGGACCAGCAGCGCCGCCGTTCCCGCCGCCAGTGCCAGACGTGCGGCCCAACGCCTGTCCACGCGTGAAGACCTCCCGCCGTTTCCGCCGCCCTCCCCCTCCACTCCATCCTCGACGCCCTCCTCCCCCACCGCCAGGCAAGGGCGGCGTGCCGTCGGCCGATCCGTCTCCCGGCTGGTACACCCGTGGCCTCCAGGGTCGTCTCGGGCGGGGTCCGGGCGGTGCGCGTCGGCCGTCTCCGACGGCGACGGACGCAGGAGGTACCTGTCAGTCGATCCGGCTCCGGTGGATCTTCGCGGTATCCCTCGTGAAGACCACCCCGTGCGCCCGTCGTCCTGTCAGGAGGCGCCGTCCCCGGCGCCGGACACGGGGGCGCCTCCGCCGCGTGAGAGGAAGTAGTCGGTCAGACCGCGCAGCCCCGTGGCGAACACGCCGTCCCGGAAGGTTCCGGTCAGTTCGTCAGCGAGGGCAGGAGCGCAGTCGAAGGTCAGGGTCCATTCGACGGCGGATTCGCCGGTGCTGGTCAGCGGCAGGACGCGCAGGGTGGAGCGGTAACTCTGCACGGCATAAGGGGATTTGACGATGTCGTAGGTCAGCGACCGGGTGTGGTCGTCGAGCGCGACGAGGCTTTCCGACACCTCCTCTCCTGTGAGGAGTGTCAGGGTACGTACGCTGCCGACGCGGTCGGGGGCGTCCCCGTCCCGCAATGAGCTGTGCGTGACGCCGGGTTGCCAGGCGGGCAGGCCGTTGAAGTCCCGGAGGAGACGCCACACCGCGGTGGCATCGGCCGGTATCACCGCGCTGGCGCGGGTTTCGGGCATGGAAAGTCCTTTGAGGTCGGGTGGTGCCGGAGTGAGCAGGCACGTTCTTGGGGGTTACGAGGTCTGTCCGGGCCGGGCCCGCGGGGTGGCGGTGTGTTGGTCCAGCCACTGGAGGACCGGCTGTAGGGCTTCGTCGGAATTGGACTCGTAGATCAGGCCGTGGCCGTTGCCGTGGATACCGCGGTCCGGCAGGTGGAGGTGTTCCGCGGCCGCGCCGGCCGTGGTGAGGAAGTCGACGATCGCCGGGGCGTAGGTGGCGAAGACCGCGGTCTCGCCGGTGACCACCGCCATCGGCACGCCGGTCAGGGCGGGGACGCGGAGGGTCGCGGGGTCGGCGGCGGCGACCTCGTCGGCGGTGGTGCGGGGTGGATCGTAGGTGAGGGGGGCCGCCGTCAAGCCCCAATGGAGCGTTCCGATGCCGTGGGTCTCGGCGAAGGGCGGTCCCATGGGTTCGACGCTGACGACGGCGGCGACGTGGTCGGGGCGCCGGTCGGCCAGCAGCCAGCCGACGGGCCCGGAGGCCGAGTGGGTCATCACGATGGCGGGACCGATCCGGTCCACGAGGCGGGCGAGCCGGTCGGCGTCCATCTCCTGCGAGGCGGAAAGGTCGGCGGGCAGCGGCCCGAACGGGGCGATGAAGGCATCCCAGGCGTCGTCATCGGCCGGATCGAAAGGCCACTGGGTCTGCGCTTCGGCGGTCTCGGGCGGGAAGAAGACGCGCCGGCCTTCCTCGTAGGAGAAAGGCGGCCCCATGGGGCCGATGATGTCGCCGTGATAGGGCGAACGGCCGTGTCCGGGGCGGTCGACGACGAGGACCGCGTACCCTGCCTCGACCAGGCGCTGGGCCCAGCCGGGCCGTCCGTCCGGGGTGTCGAGCCACTCGGTGCCTTGCAAGGTGCCGCCGTGCACGAGGACGACGGGGTAGGGCTGCGTCACCTCTTCAGGGGCCTCCCAGGCGACGAACATCGGCCCGCGTTGGTAGGTGCCCTGGTCACCGGTGACACGCTCGCCCGGAATCCAGAAGTGCCCGCGGCGTGAGGTCCTGGCAGGAGTGCCGGCCCAGAAGGGCTGCGGCGCGGTGTGATGAGACATAAAACCTTCTCGTTCGTCGGTCGTCGGGTACGGATTCGGCGGTCGTTGGGGGCGGGCTCGGAGGTCGTCGGGTACGGACTCGTCGGTCATCGGGTGCGGAGGGGAGGTGCGAGTCGTCGGTGGATGGCCCGCAGGGACTGCCGCTGCTGCGGCCTCTTTCTGCCGCTGGACCGGCGGCAGTGGTGTCGAGTGGGGTGAGCCCGGGTGGCCTCCGCCCTGGCCGAGCGGGGACTACGACGCGGGTACGGGTACGGGTACGAGAGGTGGACCTCGGCGGCCGGAGCCTGCTCTGAGCCGTCGGCACCGCGCGGCATGGGCAGGTAGGGCGCGCCCGCAGGCAAGGCGGGTGGGCGACTTACGGAACCTCGGGGGCGGGGCGGTGCAGCTGGAACGGGTCGCCATGGTCCGCGCCGGGCCGCCGCAGGCTCATCTCCCCTTCCTGGCGCCGGCATTCGGGACGTCCCACGAGCGGACGTCCTGGATGGATGCCTCGTTCACTTCGGCCGCTTAGTTCTCTTCGGCCGCTTCGGTCTCTTCTACGGGTGCCGGGCTCGTCCGGCGTGGCCGGGCCGGGCCGTCCCGATGCGGCCGGTGTGGTGGCCCGCCGACTGCCTGGTCCGCGGCGAGCGAGCGCAGCAGGCGCAGCGCGTCGTCGCTGGGGCTGCCGGGCCGGGCGGAGTAGACGAACAGTTGCTGGCCGGGAGCTTCGGTGACCGTGAAGGCTTGGTAGTGCAGGCGGAGTTCACCGACCTGCGGGTGCCACAGGCGCTTCTCCTCGCTGGTGCGGGGCCGCACTTCGTAGCGGGCCCAGAGCGTGGCGAACGCCGGACTGTGCCGCGACATCTGCCCGATGACCTCGGTCACGCGCGGATCGTCGGGGAACGGGGCCGACAGTGCCCGCAGGTTTCCGACGGCCCCTTGCGCGGCATGGTCCCAGTCCAGGTAGAACTCCCTGGCAGCCGGGTCCAGGAAGATCATCCGCTGAAGATTGTCGATGGCTGCGAAGCCGCAGTACAGCTGGCGGGCCACCGGATTGGTGGCCAGGAAGTCCAGGGCCGGGCTCACCACGCATGCCGGAACCTCCACGAAGTGGTCCATCAGCTGCGCCAGTTGCGGGCTCACCTCCGGCGTCGGGACCGACGCGGCGGTCTGCGGTGCAGGCAGCGCAAGGCGGAACAGATGCGCTGCCGCGGCCTCGTCCAGGCGCAGGGCACGGGCGAGTGCGTCCAGCACCTGTTCCGAAGGGTGCCGTTCGCGCCCCTGCTCGAGCCGCATGTAGTAGTCGGTGCTCACACCTGCCAGCAGCGCGACTTCCTCGCGCCGCAGCCCCTTTACGCGACGCACGGTGTGCGACACGAGTCCCGCCACGTCCGGCGAGACCAGATCACGGCGGGCGCGCAAGAATTCACCCAGGTCGTTCCTGCTCATGTGCTGCACGCTATCCCCGCGCACGACGAGGAACGTGGGTGTCATGCACCCACTCTGACGCCCGCGAGTCTGACGCCCGCGTGCCCGCGCGCCCGCCGCCGGGTTATGTCCGCCGGCTGGCAAGGCCGCCACCGGCCGGTGAGGAGCGTCCGCCACAGCGCCAACGGAGTCCTTCCTCAGCCTGGCCGCCTCCGGGGACCGACGACGACGTCATGACGGCGGCCCCACCGGAGGGCCACCGGGTGCACCGAAAGCCAAGTTGAAAATGATTTCCAATAGCCGGGTAGCCTGGGGACCCGGAGCCCCCACTCACCCATGGACTGGTATGCACCCTCGGCAACAACAACCGCACGGGATCGACACCTACACGATCCGCCCGGCCCGACCCCAGGACTGCGACGGCGCGCGCAGCGTCATGCTGGACACCTTCTACCGCGAGTTCGACTACGGATATGTGCCCGCGTGGCACCCCGACGTCATCGACATCCAAGGCACCTACCTGGACAACCCACGGCATCAGCTGATCGTCGCCCTGTCGCACGATGAGGTCGTCGCCACCGCCGGACTGCTCTCCCGCGGGCCGGCGCATCCACCGCATCCGCGATGGCTGGCCGAGCGCTACGCTTCCGCGGCGCAGCTCGTACGCATCTATGTCCGGCCCGAGCACAGGCGCCGTGGCCTGGCCCGCGCCATGGTGCAGAGGGCGTGCGAGTTCGCCGCCGCCACGAAGGGATACGACTGCGTCTACCTCCACACCAACGTCAACATCCCCGGCGCGCAGGGCTTCTGGAACAGCATCGCCAAGGAGGTCTTCGACGCCAGGACCACCGGCGAACACGGAGCGGGCTTCGGAACCGTGCACTTCGAGATCCCGCTGCCCGGCTGACGACCGGGGCGGCCCGGACAGTGGAGGGAGTACTCGGGGGCGGCGCCGGGCAGCCCTCGGCCGCCCGGTCCGGGGCCGCCCGTGGCGCGAGGCGTCAGCTCAGGCTGCGCAGCATCGAGGCGTCGAACGGAAGGAGTTCGTCGGTGCGGCCTTCGAAGACCTTGGTGGCCCATTCCGGGTCGCCGAGCAGGGCCCGTCCGACGGCGACGAGGTCGAACTCGTCGCGCTCCATGCGGTCCAGCAGGCGCTCGACGCCGGTGACGCCGGACTGCTCGCCCTTGAACGTCCCGATGAACTCGTTGTCGAGACCGACGGAGCCGACGGTGACGGTCGGCCTGCCGGAGAGCTTCTTGACCCAACCGGCGAGGTTGAGGTCGGAGTCCTCGTATTCCGGGAGCCAGTAGCGGCGCGTGGAGCAGTGGAAGGCGGTGACGCCCGCGTCGCTGAGCGGCGCCACGATCTCGTTGAGTTCTTCCGGGGTATCGGCGAGACGTGCCTGGTAGTTGTTCATCTTCCACTGGGACATACGGAAGAGGACCGGGAAGTCCGGTGCGACGGCTTCCCGGACGGCCGCCACGATCTCGGCGGCGAAGCGGGTGCGGGCGGTGCGGCTGCCGCCGTAGGCGTCGGTGCGTCGGTTGGTGCCCGACCACAGGAACTGGTCGATGAGATAGCCGTGGGCCCCGTGCAGCTCGACTCCGTCGAAGCCGAGGCGCTCGGCCGTTCGGGCCGCCTCGGCGAATGCCGCGATGACGTCGTCGAGGTCCCGCTGTGTCATGGCGTGGCCGGCCGGGGTGCCGTCGAGGGCGATCCCGGACGGGCCGGAGGGCGGGGCGTCGGGGAAGGGCGGCGCGCCCGCCTCGCGGGCCATGCCGACGTGCCACAGCTGCGGCATGATCGTCCCGCCCGCCGCGTGCACCGCCCGCACCACGTGCTCCCATCCGGCGAGCGCGTCCTCACCGTGGAAACGGGGCACGGCGCCGCTGGTCCCGGCGGCCGCGTGATCGACATAGGTGCCCTCGGTGATGATCAGGCCGGTCCCGCCCGCGGCCCGGCGCGCGTAGTAGTCCGCGACATCCGGGCCCGGGACGCCGCCCGGTGAGAACTCGCGGGTCATCGGCGCCATGGCTATCCGGTTCGGCACGGTGAGGCCGCCCAGGGTGACGGGGCGGGAGAGCACCTGAGCCGCGCGGGCGGCGGTGTCGCTGGTCTTCACGTGCGGGTCTCCTAGGA
>NZ_JAMJFM010000073.1:0-40658 GCF_023544705.1 Streptomyces sp. MCA2 | reverse complement strand
CTGCGGGCCCGATTTTCGCCGGTGCGTTTCCGCCCTTCGGCTTCTTCGCGTTTCCGACTCTACCAGATCCGTTTCCGTCTCTGGCCCCTGTCGGAGCGGGTCGGCCGTTCGGCTTTCGCTTTCCGGCCTTTCCGACTCTACCAGGCCCGACTTCGTTCCGTTGCCGGTTCTCATTCGGTCCGATTTCCCGTCGGAGGGGGTTTGCCTTTCGGCTGATCCGACTTTATCAGATTGCTCTGGGCCGGAATTCCGCCTGGTTACACGAGGCGCTCCGTACGCACAAGCGTGCGGCGCTTCCCGATCAGGAGGAGACGTAAACGTACTGGAGCGGGGCGCCCGGATGCAAATCCGGGTGCCCCGCTCCGACTTGAGTACTTCGTGTGGCTCTGTGCGTCAGACCTCGACGACCACGGGGAGGATCATCGGGCGGCGGCGGTAGTTGTCCGAGACCCACTTGCCGACCGAGCGGCGGATCAGCTGCTGGAGCTGGTGCGCTTCCGCGACGCCGTCCTGAGCCGCCTTGGCCAAGGCCTCATCGATCTTGGGGACCACGCCCAGCAGAGCGGCGTCTTCGATGCCGGAGCCGCGCGCATGCAGGTCCGGGCCGCCGACGATCTTGCCGGTGCTGCTGTCCACGACCACGAAGACCGAGATGATGCCTTCGTCACCCAGGATGCGGCGGTCCTTCAGGTGGGTTTCCGTGACGTCG
Organism: Streptomyces sp. MCA2; assembly: GCF_023544705.1. Lineage (NCBI taxonomy): Bacteria > Bacillati > Actinomycetota > Actinomycetes > Kitasatosporales > Streptomycetaceae > Streptomyces > Streptomyces sp. MCA2. The sequence continues at coordinate 39,949 of NZ_JAMJFM010000073.1, read as the reverse complement.
CCGACCGAGAGGCCGTCGACGTAGACGTAGCCCGCCTGGACCTTGCCGACGATCTTGGCAACGCCGTTGACCATGTCGACCACGACACCGTCCTCGGCGATGACGATCCGGTCCTTCGGCACACCGGTCAGCGCACCCAGTTCGGCGTTGGCGCGCAGATGGCGCCATTCGCCGTGTACCGGCATGAGGTTCTTCGGCTTGCAGATGTTGTAGAAGTACAGCAGCTCGCCGGCCGAGGCGTGGCCCGAGACATGGACCTTGGCATTGCCCTTGTGGACGACGTCCGCGCCCCATCGGGTGAGGCCGTTGATCACGCGGTAGACCGCGTTCTCGTTGCCCGGGATGAGGGAGGACGCCAGGATCACGGTGTCGCCCTGGACGATCCGGATCTGGTGGTCGCGGTTGGCCATCCGGGAGAGGGCGGCCATCGGCTCGCCCTGGGAACCCGTGCAGACCAGCACGACCTCGTCGTCGGGGAGATCGTCGAGGGTCTTGACGTCGACGACCAGGCCGGCGGGGACCTTCAGATACCCCAGCTCGCGCGCGATGCCCATGTTGCGGACCATCGAACGGCCGACGAAGGCGACCCGGCGGCCGTACTCGTGTGCCGCGTCGAGGATCTGCTGGATGCGGTGCACATGGCTGGCGAAGCTGGCCACGATGATGCGCTTCTGGGCGTTCGCGAACACCGTGCGCAGGACATTGGAGATGTCCCGCTCGGGCGGGACGAAGCCCGGGACCTCGGCGTTCGTGGAGTCGGAGAGGAGAAGGTCGATGCCTTCCTCGCCGAGCCGCGCGAAGGCAGGGAGGTCGGTCAGGCGGCGGTCCAGCGGGAGCTGGTCCATCTTGAAGTCGCCGGTGTGCACGACCATGCCCGCGGGGGTGCGGATGGCGACGGCCAGGGCGTCGGGGATGGAGTGGTTGACCGCGACGAACTCGCAGTCGAAGGAGCCGATCCGCTCCGTGTGCCCTTCCTTCACCTCGAGGGTGTAGGGGCGGATGCGGTGCTCCTGAAGCTTGGCCTCGATGAGGGCGAGGGTCAGCTTCGAACCGATGAGGGGGATGTCCGGCTTCTCGCGCAGGAGATAGGGGACACCACCGATGTGGTCCTCGTGGCCGTGGGTGAGCACGATGCCGTCGATGTCGTCGAGGCGATCCCTGATGGACGTGAAGTCCGGCAGGATCAGGTCGATTCCGGGCTGCTCCTCCTCGGGGAAAAGCACTCCGCAGTCGACGATCAGCAGCCGGCCGTCGTATTCGAAGACCGTCATGTTGCGGCCGATTTCACCCAGGCCGCCGAGGGGGGTGACGCGCAGGCCACCCTTGGGAAGCTTCGGCGGGGCGCCGAGCTCAGGATGCGGATGACTCAAAAGACTCTCCTCACCACACACGCCACGCTGCCGTCGAGGGCACGTGGCGCGCATGACATTCGTGCACTTGCTATGTGGCGGTTGTTGGTCCGTATTCAGTTGTGAAGTCTGTGGTCAGAGGTGTACCCCGCCGGCGGCGAGATCGCGCGTGAGCTGTTCGGTCTCCTCGGGGGAGAGCTCCACGAGCGGCAGCCGCAGCGGGCCTGCGGGCAGGCCTTGGAGGCCGAGGGCGGCCTTGGTCGTGATCACGCCCTGGGTGCGGAACATGCCGGTGAAGACGGGCAGCAGCTTCTGGTGGATCTCGGTGGCCTTGGTGACGTCACCGTTGAGATGGGCGTCCAGGAGGGCGCGCAGCTCGGGGGTGACGATATGCCCGACCACGGACACGAAGCCGACGGCGCCGACCGAGAGCAGCGGGAGGTTGAGCATGTCGTCACCGCTGTACCAGGCGAGGCTGGAGCGGGCGATGGCCCAGCTGGCGCGGCCGAGGTCGCCCTTGGCGTCCTTGTTGGCGACGATCCGGGGGTGCTCGGCGAGCCGGACGATGGTCTCGGTGTTGATCGGGACACCGCTGCGGCCCGGGATGTCGTAGAGCATGACCGGCAGGTCGGTGGCATCCGCAATGGCCGTGAAATGCCGCAGGAGACCCTCCTGCGGGGGCTTGCTGTAGTACGGCGTCACCGCGAGCAGGCCATGGGCGCCGGCGTCCTGGGCGGCGCGGGCCAGCTCCAGGCTGTGGCGGGTGTCGTTGGTACCGGCTCCGGCGACGACAAAGGCCCGATCGCCCACCGCATCGACCACCGCGCGCACCAGCTGAGCTTTCTCCGCGTCGCTGGTGGTCGGGGACTCTCCGGTGGTGCCGTTGACGACGAGGCCGTCATTGCCGGCATCCACCAGGTGGGCAGCGAGCCGCTGTGCGCCGTCGAGATCGAGAGCGCCATCCGGCGTGAACGGCGTGACCATGGCGGTCAGCACCCGCCCGAAGGGGGTCTGCGGTGTGGAAGTCGGAGCCATGGGTCCCACGCTACTCGTAGCTCACCGCGGGTTGCGCCTCTGGGGAGCAAGGATGTGGACTCCGGCACTGCCTGCTCGGGGGTTCAAGCAGTGCCGGGTCCGTCTGTTCAGCGTAGATGAACTTCTCAAAATGCCGCAATCCGGACACATCGCACGTCTGTCCCGCGGGCCGCGGTATCCAGCCCGCAACCTGGGCCTTACGGAGCGATCCGGCCGTTCGCATTGAATGCGCCGTACGTGAGCGGCATGAGCTCGGCCCAGTGGGCCTCCATCCGCTCGCCGACCATTTCGATCTCGCGCTGCGGGAAGGACGGCACCTTCGCCTGCTCGTGCTGGGTGCGCAGACCGAGGAAGTGCATCAGGGAGCGGGCATTGCAGGTCGCGTACATCGAGGAGAAGAGACCGACGGGGAGCACCGCGCGGGCGACCTCACGGGCGACGCCGGCGGCGAGCATCTCCTGATACGCCTCGTAGGCCCGGCGGTAGGAATCCTCCATGACGCGGCCGGTGAGCTCCTGCTGCGCCGGGGTGCCCTCGACGAATTCGTACTTGCCGGGGCGGCCCTGCTGGACGAGCTTGCGGTCCTCGCCGGGGACGTAGAAGACCGGATCCAGCTGACGGTAGCGGCCGGACTCCTCGTTGTACGACCAGCCGACGCGGTGCCGCATGAACTCGCGGAAGACGAAGATCGGCGCGCTGATGAAGAACGTCATGGAGTTGTGCTCGAAGGGGCTGCCGTGCCGGTCCCGCATGAGGTAGTTGATCAGGCCCTTGGAGCGCTCCGGGTCCTTCTGGAGCTCCTCCAGGGACTGCTCGCCTGCCGTGGAGACCCGGGCCGCCCACAGCACGTCACTGTCCGCGGCGCTGTGCTTGACCAGCTCTACCGTCACCTCGCTCCGGAAGCTGACGGCTGCACTGTCGGGGCTCTCAGTGCTCTCGGCGGGGGTGTGGGACACCGGCGGTTCCTTCCGTTCGATCCTCGTGCGCGACCAGCCTACGGCCCGCCACTGACAGCCCGGGAAACCTGGTGTGATGCCGCGTTAGCCACAAAACGGGCGTCGTATAGCAGCGCATGGACCGGCCGTTGATATTTTTCACAGAAGTCCCTGAAAACGGGCACCAACCGGACGCCACACACGTCTAACCCTGTGACAGTGCCCACTTCGAGGTTCCTAGGAGAGCCCGCTCATGTTCCGCCGGCGAGAGCCCGTCCCGTTCGCCTTCGTTGCCGAGGCAGACCGGTTCCGCAGCAATGTCACTCCCCCGCCGCGGCAGCGCGCCTCTCGTGCGCAGCTCCTCGGCCAGTCTCTCATCACGCTGACAGTCGTGGGCGGCCTGGCCGGCGCGCTGCTGTTCGGCGTTCCCGCGCTCCAGCAGGACAGTTCCGGGTCGAGCCGGGTGCATCACTCCGAAGCTGCCCATCGCTGAACGGGCGGGCGGGGCGTGCCGCAAAGTGGTTCCGCCCCGCCGGTCCGGATAGCCTCACCGGTCACAGCTTCAGTCAGCTTGCCCATGAGTGAGGATCAGCCGTGCCCCTGCCCTTCCTGACGGCCGACCGCGACCTCGATCTCGACACCCCTGCCGCGGATTCGGCCGCCCTTCCGCATGACGAGCCCGACCACTGGCGCCGTCCCTACCGCCCCGGACCGTGGCGGGTGGGGGCGGCGGCGGTGTTTTTGCTGCTCGCCTCGTTCGTGCTGATCTCCGCAATGATCATCGCGATGGCCGGCTCGCTGCCCGGCGCCGCGGCCTGTGCGGTGCTCGGCGCCGTGCTGATCGCCTTTGCCGTACGGCTGCTGCGGGTCGGCGTGTGGGTCAGCGCGCACGGTCTGCGGCAGGTGAATCTGCTGCGTACGGCGACCGAGCCGTGGAGTGCCATCGCCGCCGTGCGTACCCGCCAGGAGCCGGTGCGCTGGCTGGGACTGCCGCGGACGGTGCAGGGGCAGTCGCTGATCATCGAGCGGACGCAGGGCGAGCCGCTGCGCCCCCTGATCACGGACCACAACGGCGACTTCCTGTCCCGTCCGGAGGCGTTCGAGCGGGCCGCGGATGTGCTGGAGGCCTGGGCGGCGGAGTACCGCGACTGAGGTCCGGGGGCTTCTCTGCCCCTGCTGGCGCCCACCCGGGCGCCGCATCTAGCCCGTACGGGCCAGGGCCGGTCCGGCCAGGTCGGCCGGACCGGGCTCAGGCGGCCGGTACGGGCTTGTTGTCGTGCAGGGCGATGGCGCGCTGCATCGCCTTGCGGGCGCGCGGGGTGTCCCGGGCGTCGTGGTAGGCGACCGCGAGCCGGAACCACGTACGCCAGTCGCCGGGCGCATCCTCCGTCTCGGCCTGCCGCCGGGCGAAGACCGCGTCGGCCGCGTCCCGGTCGATGCGGCCGCCGGGGGTCCGCGCCGGCTCGTCGGCCGGGAGTCCGCCCTCGGCCTCCAGGGCGTGCGCCAGCCGGTGGGCGTTGCGGGCGAAGCGGGTGTTGTGCCACAGGAACCAGCCACCGATGCCCGGCAGCAGGAAGGCCACCGCGCCCATGCCCATGGCGGCCGGCTCGCCGGTCATCAGCAGGAGTACGCCCTCCAGCGCCACCACGCCGAACACGATGACCAGCACCGTGGCGAGGAAGAAGTACGTGATCTTTCCGCCCATACCCGTCAGCCCAGGTCGAGGAAGTTTTCCAGGCCCACGGTCAGGCCCGGAGTGGTGACTACGCGGCGCACACCGAGCAGGATGCCCGGCATGAAGCTGCTGTGGTGGAGGGAGTCATGGCGGATGGTGAGCGTCTCGCCCTCCCCGCCGAGGAGCACCTCCTGGTGCGCCAGCAGCCCGCGCAGCCGTACGGAGTGGACGGGGATGCCGTCCACGTCCGCACCGCGGGCGCCGTCCAGCGCGGTGGTGGTGGCGTCCGGCTGCGGGTCGCAGCCGGCCTCCTCGCGGGCCCGGGCGATCAGCTGGGCGGTGCGGGCGGCGGTGCCGGACGGGGCGTCCGCCTTCTTCGGGTGGTGCAGCTCGATGACCTCGGCCGACTCGAAGAAGCGGGCCGCCTGCTGGGCGAACCGCATGGTCAGCACCGCGCCGATGGAGAAGTTCGGGGCGATGAGCACGCCCGCCCCGGGCGAGGCGGCGAGCGAGGTGCGCAGCTGCGCGAGGCGCTCGTCGGTCCACCCGGTCGTCCCGACCACCGCGTGCATGCCATGACGCACGCAGAAGTCGAGATTGCCCATCACCGCGCCGGGGTTGGTCAGCTCGACCACGACCTGGGCACCGGTCTCGACCAGTGTCTCCAGCTTGTCGCCCCGGCCGAGGCCGGCGACCAGCTCCATGTCCTCGGCGGCCTCGACGGCCCGTACGGCCTCGGAGCCGATGCGCCCCTGGGCTCCCAGTACGGCCACGCGCAGCTTGCTCATCGTTTCCCGTCTCTCTTTCGGTGGTTCGCCGCGGCGAGGGGCCTAGGCGACGACGTCGTCCAGCCGGGCCGCCTGCCGGTCCTTCAGGGGGCCGATGACGGACAGCGAGGGGCGGGTGCCCAGCACCTCGCGGGCCACCTCGCGCACCTCGTCCGGGGTGACGGCCGCGATCCGCGTGAGCATCTCGTCGACCGACATCTGCTCGCCCCAGCACAGCTCGCTCTTGCCGAGGCGGTGCATGAGCGCGCCGCTGTCCTCCAGACCGAGGACGGTGGACCCGCGCAGCTGTCCGATCGCGCGGCGGATCTCGTCGTCGGTGAGGCCGTGGGACGCCACCTGGTCGAGTTCGTCGCGGCAGATCTTGAGGACGTCGTGCACCTGGCTCGGGCGGCAGCCGGCATAGACGCCGAACAGCCCGCAGTCGGCGAACCCGGAGGTGTACGAGTACACGCTGTAGGCCAGACCGCGCTTCTCACGGACCTCCTGGAAGAGGCGGGAGCTCATCCCGCCGCCCAGGGCGGTGTTCAGCACACCCATGGCCCAGCGCCGGTCGTCCGAGCGCGACATCCCCGGCATCCCGAGAATGACATGGGCCTGCTCGGTCTTGCGGTTGAGCAGTTCCACGCGGCCGGCGGCACGGATGCCGCGGGTGCCGGAGCGCGGCGCGACCGGCGCGGCGTCCGCCCGGTCCAGGGCACCGGCCTGCTCGAAGGCGCGGCGCACCAGGCGGACGACCTTGGCGTGGTCGACGTTGCCGGCGGCCGTGACGACGAGGTGGGTCGGGTCGTAGTGCTTCTTGTAGAAGCGGCGGATGCGCTCGGGGGTGAGGGCGTTGACGGTGTCGACCGTGCCCAGGACCGGGCGGCCGAGCGGGGTGTCGCCGAGCATGGTGTGCGCGAACAGGTCGTGCACACAGTCGCCCGGGTCGTCCTCGGTCATCGCGATCTCTTCGAGGATGACCCCGCGCTCGGCGTCCACGTCCTCGGCCTCGACCAGCGAGCCGGTGAGCATGTCGCACACCACGTCGATGGCGAGCGGCAGATCGGTGTCGAGCACCCGCGCGTAGTAGCAGGTGTACTCCTTCGCGGTGAAGGCGTTCATCTCGCCGCCGACCGCGTCGATGGCGGCGGAGATGTCCAGTGCGCTGCGCCGCTCGGTGCCCTTGAAGAGCAGGTGCTCGAGGTAGTGCGTGGCGCCGTTGAGCGACGGCGTCTCGTCTCGGGAGCCGACGTGCGCCCAGATCCCGAAGGTGACGGAGCGGACCGTCGGCAGCGTCTCGGTGACGATGCGGAGGCCGCCTGGGAGGGTGGTCCGGCGGACCGTGCCTGCGCCCGCGGTGCCCTTGAGAAGCGTTTGGGTACGGGCGACGGCCCGCCCCTCCGAAGAGGTGCGGGCCGTCGTCGTGTGCGTCCGGGACGTCACTTGGCGGCGTCGTCCTTCGTGTCCTCGGCCGCGTCCTCGTCCTCGATCACGGGGATCAGGGAGAGCTTGCCGCGCTGGTCGATCTCGGCGATCTCGACCTGGACCTTGGCGCCCACACCGAGCACGTCCTCGACGTTCTCCACGCGCTTGCCACCGGCGAGCTTGCGGATCTGCGAGATGTGCAGCAGGCCGTCCTTGCCCGGGAGCAGGGAGACGAACGCACCGAAGGTGGTGGTCTTGACGACCGTGCCCAGGTAGCGCTCGCCGACCTCCGGCATGGTCGGGTTGGCGATGCCGTTGATCGTGGCGCGGGCGGCCTCGGCGGCCGGACCGTCGGCGGCACCGATGTAGATCGTGCCGTCGTCCTCGATCGTGATGTCGGCGCCGGTGTCCTCCTGGATCTGGTTGATCATCTTGCCCTTGGGGCCGATGACCTCACCGATCTTGTCCACCGGGATCTTGACGGTGATGATCCGCGGGGCGTTCGGGGACATCTCGTCCGGAACGTCGATGGCCTCGTTCATGACGTCCAGGATGTGCAGACGCGCGTCACGGGCCTGCTTCAGCGCGGCGGCCAGGACCGAGGCGGGGATGCCGTCGAGCTTGGTGTCGAGCTGGAGCGCGGTCACGAACTGCTTGGTGCCGGCGACCTTGAAGTCCATGTCGCCGAAGGCGTCCTCCGCACCGAGGATGTCGGTGAGGGCGACGTAGTGGGTCTGGCCGTCGATCTCCTGGGAGATCAGGCCCATGGCGATACCGGCGACCGGGGCCTTGAGGGGCACACCGGCGTTCAGCAGCGACATGGTCGAGGCGCAGACCGAGCCCATGGACGTCGAGCCGTTGGAGCCGAGCGCCTCGGACACCTGACGGATCGCGTAGGGGAACTCCTCGCGGGTCGGCAGCACCGGCACGATGGCGCGCTCGGCGAGCGCGCCGTGGCCGATCTCGCGGCGCTTGGGCGAACCCACGCGGCCGGTCTCACCGACGGAGTACGGCGGGAAGTTGTAGTTGTGCATGTAGCGCTTGCGGGTCACCGGGGAAAGGGTGTCCAGCTGCTGCTCCATGCGGAGCATGTTGAGGGTGGTGACGCCCAGGATCTGGGTCTCGCCACGCTCGAACAGCGCCGAGCCGTGCACGCGCGGGATCGCCTCGACCTCGGCGGCGAGCGTACGGATGTCCGTCACGCCACGGCCGTCGATGCGGACCTTGTCCTTGATGACGCGCTCGCGGACCAGCTTCTTGGTCAGCGCGCGGTAGGCACCGGAGATCTCCTTCTCGCGACCCTCGAACTGCGGGAGCAGCTTCTCGGCGGCGATCTCCTTGATGCGGTCGAGCTCGTTCTCGCGCTCCTGCTTGCCGGCGATGGTCAGCGCCTGGGCGAGCTCGCCCTTGACGGCTGCGGTCAGCACCTCCAGGACGTCGTCCTGGTAGTCGAGGAAGACCGGGAACTCACCGGTGGGCTTGGCGGCCTTGGCGGCGAGGTCCGACTGGGCCTTGCACAGCACCTTGATGAAGGGCTTGGCGGCCTCGAGACCGGCGGCGACGACCTCTTCGGTCGGGGCCTCGGCGCCGTCCTTGACCAGCTGGACGGTCTTCTCGGTGGCCTCGGCCTCGACCATCATGATCGCGACGTCGCCGTCCGGGAGGACACGGCCGGCCACGACCATGTCGAAGACCGCGTCCTCGAGCTCGGTGTGGGTCGGGAAGGCGACCCACTGGCCGTTGATCAGTGCGACACGGGTGCCGCCGATCGGGCCGGAGAAGGGCAGGCCGGCCAGCTGCGTGGAGCAGGAGGCGGCGTTGATCGCGACCACGTCGTAGAGGTGGTCGGGGTTGAGCGCCATGATCGTCTCGACGATCTGGATCTCGTTGCGCAGGCCCTTCTTGAAGGAGGGGCGCAGCGGCCGGTCGATCAGGCGGCAGGTGAGGATCGCGTCCTCGGAGGGGCGGCCCTCACGGCGGAAGAAGGAACCGGGGATCTTCCCGGCTGCGTACATCCGCTCCTCGACGTCGACGGTCAGCGGGAAGAAGTCCAGCTGGTCCTTCGGCTTCTTGGAAGCGGTGGTGGCCGACAGCACCATGGTGTCGTCGTCCAGGTACGCCACGGCGGAGCCGGCGGCCTGCTTGGCCAGGCGGCCCGTCTCGAAGCGGATGGTGCGGGTGCCGAAGGAGCCGTTGTCGATCACGGCTTCGGCGTAGTGGGTCTCGTTCTCCACCAGGAATATCTCCTCGTCTGCGTCTGCTGCCCGTGTGGCAGCAGACCGTCTTCGGTGGAGCGCCGGTACGGGCCGGTCTTCGATCGAAGCACCCGGAGTGATGACGCTTGCGTCATGGATGTCCGGGGGCCACTACCGAGGACCGGCGGCCAGGAGCGCTCCTACCGCGTTCACTTTTGCGATATGGCACCAGACTACAAAGCTTCCGTCCACCATGAGAGGGCGTGAGCGTCCGGTGCGTATGGCAAAGGGAGCGGCCCCCGGTAGGAGCCGCTCCCCGTACAGCTTCTTACTTGGCGCCCGCCGCGCCGCGGCGGATGCCCAGGCGCTCGACCAGCGCACGGAAGCGCGTGATGTCCTTCTTCGCCAGGTACTGGAGCAGGCGACGGCGCTGGCCGACGAGCAGCAGCAGACCCCGGCGGGAGTGGTGGTCGTGCTTGTGGGTCTTGAGGTGCTCGGTCAGGTCCGAGATGCGGCGGGAGAGCATCGCGACCTGGACCTCGGGGGAACCGGTGTCACCCTCCTTGGTGGCGAACTCGGTCATGATCTGCTTCTTCGTAGCGGCGTCGAGCGACACGCGGTACTCCTCAGGGTTCCAGCCGGTGAGCGCCCCTGGTTTACCTCACAGGGAATCTTGGATGACTCGTCCGGGCCGTCACACAGCGTACCAGCTGGAAACGGCCCCCCGACCGGGTGGTCGGGGGGCCGCGGACAGGCCGGTGAACGGCCGCGTCAGCTGCCGGTGAGGCCTCGTACCTTGCCGTACACGTCGAGGACCGCCAGGCACAGCGGCACCAGGGACAGCAGGACCAGGCCGTCGAAGATGTCGAAGAGCCGGCCCCAGAAGGGGGTGACGCCCTTCTGGGGGACGACCAGGCCGACACCCACCAGGAGGGCGGCGCCCGCCGCGATGCTGCTGGAGAACCAGACGGTGCGGATGTTCAGCGGACCGGAGTCGTCGAACCGGGCCAGGTCGATGAAGATGTCCGTCGGCGGGTGCAGCGCGATGCCCAGGATGAGCAGGACGATCGTGAGGATGCCGGCGATGGTCAGGCAGGCGACCTGCGCGGTGTAGTCGAAGAGCCGGGCCCGGAGCATGACCGTGATGCCCGCGGCCAGCGCCAGCAGCTGCGCCCAGCCGTTGTCGGAGAAGCCGAGGACGGCACCGGCCGAGCCGACGACCAGGGCGGCGCAGCCGGCGACGAGGCCCAGGAGCAGCTCGTGGCCGCGCTTGGCCTGGTTGCCGATCTTGACGAAGTCGACGGACTCGGTCTCGCCGCCGCCGTCGTACGAGCCCTTGGCGATCTGGTCGGGCGACTTGTAGCCGATGGGCAGCCGGGCGAAGCGGGCGGAGAGGCCGGGCAGCCAGGCGACCATGGCGATGGCGACGACGGCGGTGACGGCGGCGACCTCGCGGGGCGCGGCGTCGGTGAGGATCGCGGCGAAGACCGCGAGGGTGCCGATGGCGGACAGGAACGCGGCGGCGACGAAGGGTGCGTCACCGCGCGGCAGCAGGACCACCAGGAGCACGGACGCGATCAGTACGGTCACACAGCCGACGAGGAGGTGCAGCCGGCCGGGGCCGGATCCCGCCTCGACGGGGAAGATGCCGGAGCCGGCGAGCAGCAGGTGCGGCAGCGAGGCCAGGCCCAGCGCGATGGAGGATCCGTGGTCGTCGTAGACGCGGGCGCGGACGCCGGCCAGCGCGACCAGCACGATGCCGACGACACCGGCGATGATGCCGGGCAGGCGGTGCATGTCGCGGTCGACGGGGTTCGAGAACCACAGGGCGAACGCCATCATGACGAGCAGCAGCACACCGGCCGGGAGGCCGACGACACGCATGAGGTCGTCGCTCCAGCGGCTGCGGTTGCGCTTGACCGCGGAGGCGACGGCGTCGGAGACATCGTCGAAGACCGGGAGCGGCAGCGACTCGGCGAACGGCTTCAGAAGAAGGAGGTCGCCGTCGAGGATCTGCTGCTGGGCGAGCGACTGTCCGGCGTCAAGAACCGTGCCGTCGCGGCGTACTAGGTGATAGCCGGTCGGTGCGCCCTCCGCCTGCGACTGGCCGGAGAGCCGAAGGATCTCCGGATAGATGTCGACGAGTGCGACGTCCTCCGGCAGAGCCACGTCGATCCGTGCATCCGGCGCGGCGACTGTGACCCGGCAAAAGCCGGTGCCAGTACTCGTGCTCACCTGGCGGTTCCCCCTATCCGTTGGGCGTTTTGTCGCGTCGCGCGCCCTATATATAGAGCCGTCACTTCAGGACGCGGGCACGCTCGCGAGGCGTCAGCGTACCGTCCAATTCAGCGACTGCCCCACCCACCCCGAGACTTGACGTTTAACAGTAGGATCAACGCCTGGTTCGGGCCAAGCACTTGGTCCGGGGGGACCGTCGAATCCAACGGGGGCGGTCCGAGACTGCGAGATGCATGAAGGACTGATGCCTCGGTGAGCGTTGTCATCGTCAAGCGCCCGCCCCGCGCGCTGCCACCCGAAGTCCCCTCGGAGGAGGTGACACTCGAGGCGCCTCCGGAGCTTCCGCGTGAAGGCGAATCAGAGAACATGCTGATGACCCTTATGCCCATGATGGGCATGGCGTCCTCGGCGGGATTCTTGTTCATGGGCAATCAGCCGTTCATGAAAATCATGGGCGGCTTTATGGTGGCGTCCACTCTGGCAATGGCGATCGTGCAGATCGTCAAGGCCCGCCAAGGGCCTTCCGGGCAAATGCTCCAAGAGCGCCAGGATTACCTCAAGTACCTTACGCAGAAGCGAAAAGAGGTACGGCGGACCGCGCGCAAGCAGCGCGACGCGCAGTTGTTCACCCACCCCGACCCGAGCCAGTTGTGGTCGATCGTGGCCGAGGGCAAACGCGTATGGGAACGCCGGACGACCGATCCGGACTTCGGGCAGGTACGGCTGGGGCTCGGACCGCAGCAGCTGGCCACTCCCCTGCGGGCTCCGGAGACCGCTCCGGTCGACGAGCTGGAGCCGCTCACCGCGCATGCGATGAAGGAGTTCCTCGACAAGCACGGGCAGTTGGACGATCTGCCGCTCGCGGTCTCGCTGCGCGCCTTCTACCACCTGACCGTCTCGGGTGACCCGGACACGGTCTACGGCGCCTCGCGCGCCATCATCGCCCAGCTGTGCACGATGCACTCGCCCGAGGACCTGGTGGTGGCGGTCGTCGCCGCGCCGGGTGCGCAGGCGGAGTGGGAGTGGACCAAGTGGCTGCCGCAGGTGCAGGACAAGACCACGGACGGCGCGGGTACCCGCCGGCTGGTGGTCGGCGACCTCGGTGAGATCGAGGAGCTGCTGGCGGACGACCTGGAGGGCCGTGGGCGGTTCAACCCGCAGGGCACTCCGGTGACCGACAGCCCGCATGTGGTGATCGTGCTGGACGGCGGCGAGGTCCCGATGGACTCGGTGATCGCCGGGGCCGAGGGCCTCCAGGGCGTCACCATCCTGGAGGTCGTACCGGGCGACCTGGACGAGATCCGGGGCGGTCTGGCCGTGCAGGTGTGGCCGGGCAAGCTGGTGCTGGAGTCGGCCAGCGGCGCGGTCTACCACGGTGTCTGCGACACCCTGTCGATCCCCGAGTCGGAGTCGCTGGCACGTCAGCTGGCCCCGCTGCGGGCGGGCTCCGGCGCCGACGGCGAGGAGCCGCTGCTGTCGAACCTGGACTTCACCGATCTGCTGAACCTCGGTGACGCCGGTTCCGTCGATGTGTCGCGTACGTGGCGGCCGCGCACGCTCCACGAGCGGCTGCGGGTGCCGATCGGTGTCGACAAGGACGGCCAGCCCGTCATGCTCGACATCAAGGAGGCCTCGCAGGAGGGCATGGGCCCGCACGGCCTGTGTGTCGGTGCGACCGGTTCCGGTAAGTCCGAGGTGCTGCGCACCCTGGTGCTGGCGCTCGCGGTCACCCACTCCTCGGAGACCCTCAACTTCATCCTCGCGGACTTCAAGGGTGGCGCCACCTTCACCGGTATGTCGGAGATGCCGCACGTCGCGGCCGTCATCACCAACCTCGGTGAGGACGTCACCCTCATCGACCGCATGCGCGACTCCATCACCGGTGAACTCCAGCGCCGTCAGGAGCTGCTGCGCTCGGCGGGCAACTACGCCAACATCACCGACTACGAGAAGGCGCGTGCCGCGGGTGCCCCGCTGGACCCGCTGCCGTCGCTGGTGATGGTGCTCGACGAGTTCTCCGAGCTGCTGACCGCCAAGCCCGACTTCATCGACATGTTCATCCAGATCGGCCGTATCGGCCGGTCGATGGGTGTGCACATGCTGCTCGCCTCGCAGCGCCTGGAAGAGGGCAAGCTGCGCGGTCTGGACACCTTCCTGTCCTACCGGCTGGGTCTGCGGACCTTCTCCGCGGCCGAGTCGCGGACCGCGATCGGTGTGCCGGACGCCTACCACCTGCCCAACGTCCCGGGTTCCGGCATCCTCAAGTACGACACCGAGACGATGGTCCAGTTCAAGGCCGCGTATGTCTCGGGCCCGTACCGCGGTCCCGGTGCCGGCGGCGGTCCCGGCGGCAGCCGGACGAACCGGCTGCCGGTGCCGTTCACGGCGGCCCCGGTCGTCGAGCAGATCATCGAGGACCCGACGCCGGTCGTGCAGGCCGAGCCGGAGCAGGACGACGCGCTCGCCGACACCGTGCTCGACGTCATCGTCCAGCGCATGCAGGGCCAGGGCCCGCCGGCGCACCAGGTGTGGCTGCCGCCGCTGGACGAGCCGCCCACGGTCAACCAGCTGCTGCCGACGCTCGCGGTCACGCCCGAACGGGGTGTGCACGCACCGGAGTACACCGCGCTCGGCAAGCTCGTGGTGCCGGTCGCGCTGGTGGACAAGCCGTTCGAGCAGCGGCGTGACGTGATGTACCTGGACTTCTCCGCCGGCGCCGGTCACGGTCTGGTCGTGGGTGGTCCGCAGTCCGGCAAGTCCACGCTCATCCGGTCCGCCATCGCCGCGTTCGCGCTCACCCACACGCCGTCCGAGGTGCAGTTCTACTGCCTCGACTTCGGTGGCGGCGGCATGCTCGCCATGGAGGGCCTGCCGCACGTCGGTGGTGTCGCCTCGCGTCTGGACGCCGAGAAGGTGCGCCGTACGGTCGCCGAGGTCGTCGGCATCCTCAACGAGCGCGAGGAGTTCTTCCGCTCCAACAACATCGACTCGATCGGGACCTACCGCCAGCGGCGGGCCGCGGGCGCCTTCCCCGACCAGAAGTGGGGCGACGTCTTCCTGGTCATCGACGGCTGGGGAACCTTCAAGACCGACTACGAGCAGCTCGACCCGGTGATTCTGGACATCGCCGGCCGGGGCCTCGGTTTCGGTGTCCACCTCATCCTCGCGGGCTCGCGCTACACGGAGGTCCGGCCCGCGCTGCGTGACCAGCTCCTCAACCGCGTCGAGCTGCGCCTGGGCGACCCGATGGAGTCGGAGTTCGACCGCAAGCGCGCGGAGAACGTCCCGATGGGCAAGCCGGGCCGCGGTATGTCCCCCGAGAAGCTCGACTTCCTGGCGGCGCTGCCGCGCCTGGACGGGATGGCCGACCCGGAGACGCTCAGCGACGGCATGGCGAACCTGGTGGAGACGGTCAACGAGCACTGGCAGGGCGAGCCCGCCCCCAAGGTGCGGATGCTGCCGACGATGCTGTACGCCAACGAGCTGCCCAAGGGCAACGACTACCCGGAGCACGGGATCGCGATCGGTGTCGACGAGACCACGCTGTCGCCGGCGTTCATCGACTTCGAGACCGACCCGCTGCTGGTCATCTACGGCGAGAGCGAGTCCGGCAAGTCCTCGCTGCTGCGCCTGCTGACCAAGCAGATCGCCGAGCGGTACCCCTCCGACAAGGCGCTGATGGTGGTCTCCGACTACCGTCGCGCGCTGCTCGGCGAGGTCCCCGAGAGCCACCTGTACAAGTACTGTGCCGCAGGGCCGCAGTTGCAGGAGGTCATCACCGGTCTGGCCGGTTCGCTGGGCCGGCGGATGCCGGGCCCGGACGTCACGCCGGAGCAGCTGCGCAACCGCAGCTGGTACGACCTGCCGGACGCGTTCGTGATCGTGGACGACTACGACCTGGTGGCGACCAGCAGCGGCAACCCGCTCCAGCCGCTGCTGGAGTACCTGCCGTTCGCCCGCGACCTGGGCCTGCGCCTGATCATCGCGCGCAGTTCCTCGGGCGCCGGACGCTCGTCGTTCGAGCCGGTGATGCAGCGTACGAAGGAGCTCGGCGCGCAGGGTCTGATCCTGTCCGCCGACAAGGCCGAGGGTCCGCTGATGGGCAACGTCAAGGGCCAGACCCTGACGCCCGGACGGGCGACGTTCATCACGCGCAAGCGCGGTGCGCAGCTGGTCCAGACGGGCTGGCTGCCGGCGAGCGGCCGCTGACCGGCCACGCACGGCAACGGCGGTGGGGCGTCCCTCCTGGGAGGGGCGCCCCACCGCCGTTTCGTCTGTGCGCCCGGTACGTCGGCGCCGGTGCCGCGGGGTGCGGGCTGCGGGCTGCGGGCTGCGGGCTGCGGGCTGCGGGCTGCGGGCCGCGGGCCGCGGGCCGCGTCAGCCGAAGGCGCCGTGCTGGGTGACGTCCGGGCCGGTCCCGCCGGGGGCCTCGCCGTCGGGCGCCGAGGTGCCCTTGGGCGGGGTGTCGTGGGGCGCGGCGGCAGGGGTGGCGGGCTTCGCGGCCGCCCCCTTCGTCTCCTGTGCGGCCTTCGGGGTCCGCTCCTCGCCGGAGGCCGGTTCCGCGTCGGCCGGCCGGCTCCGCACGCCCTTGGCGATGCCCTCGCCGCCGCGCGTCTTGGCCTCGCCGTCCCGCGCCGGTCCGAACGGGTCGGGCCCCGCCGCGGCCGTGGAGGTGTCCCACTGGTGCCGTACGGCCGGCCCCCGCGACTGGCCGCCGCCCCCGCCGCCGCGCTTACCGAACGCGCCGCCGAGGCCGTTGGCGAGCTGGCCGAGCGCCATGAAGCCATAGGCGGTCTCGGGGCCGGAGGACGACTGCGCGGGTGCGGAGTGGTTCACCGGCGGCGCCCCGTGGTGGTCCTCGCCGCCCTTGTCCTCGGCGGGCGCGGCCGCCGCGTTCTCCAGGTCGGCGGCGGCCAGTTCGAAGACCGGCAGCGACTCGTCGACGGACCGCTTGAGGCGGTGCCACTCCCCCGCGAACGCCTCGCCGGCCGGGCCGTGCCAGTTGGCCGCGGTGGCCGTGCCGACCTGCCGGTCCAGATCGCGGACGAGGCCGTCGAGGTGCTTGCCCATCTCCCGCCAGCCGGCCGCCGCTTCGTGCAGGGCCTCCGGGTTGCCTCGCTCGCTCACTGGACGCTCCGGATCATCTCGGTCAGCTCTTCCTCGGCCGTCTGCGCATTCGCGACGGTCTCCTTGATCCCCCCGCCGACCTCGGCCAGGCGCTGCTGAAGCTGGACGAGCGCCTGCTCGGCCTGCTCGTACAGCTCGCGGTACGGCCTGGCCGCCTCGTCGCTGCCGAATCCGTCCCGCAGGGCCTCGGCGTCCGCCCGCCTTCTGAATGCGGCCAGCTGCCGGCTCAGTTCTTCCGCGCGTGTCTCGAAGGTCGCACCGAGCGTGTGCAACTCCTCGGTACTGAGCCGGACTTCCTCGGACATCATTTTCTCCCCGAATTGAATGACGACTACCTGCCGACATCGCCTCAGGTCTAGCACACCCGCAATAGGCCCGAAGCCGTCCGCGGAGCGGGTGGGCGAAGGACCGCGGAATACCGGTGGAGCAATATCCGGCAATACCGACAACCCCCGCCTTGACGCCCCGTTCACACCCGTCATTACACTCAGGACGCCGGTGCCGCACACGCGGTTGCTGTGCCATCACGTTCAAGGGGGCAGACATGAGCAATGAGCGGCAGATCCAGGACGAGGACCTGATGGACGTCGCCCAGGATCCGGAGCAGGCACACCGGCTGCGCAAGGCGCTGAAGGTCCTGGCGGACAACCCCAATGTCGGCGGCAAGCTCCAGGAAATGGCCCAGGAGGTGCTCTCCGGGCGTATCGGCATGAAGGACGCCATCGAGACACCCGGCTACATGGACGCGCTGGGCGACCGGATGAACCAGATCCGGTCGGCCGCGGAGAACCAGACCATGGCCGAGCGCGAGGAGTCCCGCGAGAAGTTCGCCGCGTGGCAGAAGGAGCAGGAAGCCAAGGAGGACGAGGAGCGCGCCGAGCGCGACGGTCCGACGGGCAACATCGTGAGCACCCCGCGCCGCGGCGGCCGGGGCGGCGGACACCGGGGCTGACCGGACCACCGCGCGAGCGGTCCGCACCACTCGAGCGGTCCGCGGCGAGGTGAACGGCCGGTCGCCCGGCAGTTGCCCGGCGTCCCGTCGCTCTTTCCTCTCGCCGAAATCCGTGCACAAAGCCGGAGAACCGATACGGAAGAAAGCAGATCGGCCGACGGAACCCTCGGCAGATCTGCTTTCTTTCCGCACAAGGTGATCTCGAATTCTCCACATCGGGCCCCAGGGGCAACTCACTTCACGCCCGCTCCGCCCTTCCTCCCGTGCGACCGCCCCCGCACCGGCCCCGGCCTGCCTGTTCCAGTTCCGGCACAGCCGCCCCCGCGCCATGCCCCGCGCGCGGCCCGGATCATAGGATCGAGGCGGTACACGCAGAATCCACAAAGGTGGAGGCGGGATTGATGGGGGACGAGGAAGCCATGAGCGCCTCAGACGAAGGAAATGCCGCGGCGGCCGGATATGCACCGCATCCGTACGTCGGCGGGCGCACCGCCGTGCTCCGCGCACTGTCGGCCTGGCGTATGCGGTGGCCCGGCGCGCCGCGTGTCATCGTGCTCACCGGAAACCCGGGCAGCGGACGTTCACGCCTGCTCACCGGCTTCCTGATGATGTGCGACCCCGGCTACCGCAAGCAGTTGCCGCTGGACGATCTGGACCCGGCGACGGTGCCCCCGGACCTCCCGGCGCCCGCTGTGCCGAGCCCCGCGGGGCGCACCGCGGCGCAACTGTTGTGGCTCATCTCCGACCATTTCGGGCTGAACGCGGACCACACCGACGACATCTTCACCGAACTCGCCACTCGTGAAGAGCCGGTGACCCTCGTGGTCCCGGATGTCGATCAGGCCGGTCCGGTACGCGCCGCGAACGAGCCGGCCCGCGTCGTCCAGGACGTGCTCAAGCCGCTCGCCGCCACCGAAACGGTTCAGCTGCTCGCCGACGTGCCGCGCGAACTGGCCGCGGAGCTGGCCGGGGCGCTGCCGCGCGGCCAGGTGCAGATCATCGATCTCGACGAGGCCGAGTGGGCCGACCCCAAGGGCCTGGTGCTGCACGCCGAGACCGCGCTCACCCCCGAGTCCGGGGCGCCCGAACTCCCCTACACCACCGACCCGTCCGCGCGCCGGGCGCTCGCCGAGGCCATCGCCGCGCGCGCGGACGGCAACCGCCTGACCGTCCAGCTCGCCGTGCAGTCGCTGCTGATGCAGCCCGAGGGCTTCGACCCGGCGGACGACTCTCTGCTGCCCGGCACTGTCGGCGAGGCGCTCGATCTGCATGCGCGCCGGCTGGGCGCCGACCCGCAGACTCTGCGGCTGCTGCTGGCACCGCTCGCGTTCGCCGAGGGCGAGGGGCTGCCCGTCCAGCTGTGGGGTGCGCTGGCGAACGCCGTCGCCGGACGGGACATGAGCCAGGATCTCGCCGACGGCATGCTCCTGGCCGCGCCGTTCATCCAGCCGGTCGAGGCCTCCCCGGATGAGGACGAGAACGACGAGGCCGAGGCCGCGGACGGGGACGAGGACGGGGCCGGATCCGGAGCCGACGCCGGCCGTACCCTGCTGCGTCTGATGCACCCGGGGCTCGCCGAGGAGATCCGCTCCGCCCTGCCGGACACCCGGGACGCCCAGACCAGGATCGCCATGGCGCTGCTGGAAGCGGTGCCCCAGCAGGACTGGTCCAAGGCCGATCCGTACATCCGCGACCACCTGGCGGCGCACACCCTCGACGCCGGCCTGCTCCCCCAACTCCTCACCGACCCCGGCCTGTTCGCCCATGCCGACCCGGTGACGATGCGGGCCGCCATCGAGGCCGTACCGCTCGAGCAGCTGGGCGCGCCGGCCCGTACGTATCTGCGCACCGCGCCGCTGCTCACCCGCTCGCAGGCGCCGGCCGATCTGCGGGCGGCGTTCCTGGAGTCCGCGTTCGTCGAGGACGGACTGGCGCCATACGCGGAGGCCCTGCACACGCTCGGCTTCACCCTGCCGTGGCGCACCCTGTGGAGCGTGCCGCTGGTGGGCGTCCGCGCCGTGACGACGGGGTCCCTGCCCCCGCAGGGCGGGGACGGCGCGACGGCGGACGCGGCCGCGGGAGCGGACGGCACGACGGCGGCCCAGGCCCCGGACGGGACAACGGCCCAGGTCCCGGACGGCGCGACGCCCCGTTCCGCACGGCCCGGCGGTCCGGTACCGGCATCCGGCACCACCGCCGCCCGCCCCGTCGCCGCCTTCATCGTGCCCGAGGGCACCCCTGGTTCCCGTACGGTGCCCCGCCCGGACGGCGACGACTCCGAGGGCGACGGCCGGGCGCTGCTCCTCCACGACCTGCTGCGTCCCGAGTACGTCGACGCCGACCCGGCGCAGGTGCAGCTGCCGTCCGAACAGGCGCAGGCGGCGGCTCCCTTCGGGCTCAGCCGCGGCGCCGACTATCTGCGGGTGTGGGCCCGCGCCGACCGGGAAGTGGTGGCCGCACTGCTCTCCGACACCCCGTTCACCGGCGCCGACCTCTCCCCCGACGGTGTGCTGGTCGTCGCCACCGCGCGCGGTGTGACCGCCCGGCAGATCCTCGCCACGCCTCGGCCGGCCACTCCCACCGTGCCGGCCCAGCGCACCGGCACCGCTGACTCCGACGCTTCCGACGGCCTCGAAGGAGACCACTCGTGATCACCCAGGCGCAGGCACATGCCACCGCCGCCCGCTGGCTCAACCCCGAGGGCCACCAGGGCCCGCCGCGCGAGGTGGCCATGCAGGAGTTCGACCTCGGCTGGGTGGTGTGGGCCGTACCGCCGCCCCCGGAGGTCGACCCGCGGACCGGGCAGCGGCGCCCGCCCGCCGAGGTCGGTGCCGCCTGCGGTGTCGTCGACCGGGCCTCCGGCGAGCTGACGGTGTGGCCGTCCGTACCGGTCGACGAGGTCGTGCGGATGTACCGGCAGAAGCACGGCGCCGGGTCCGGCGCGGCCCCGGCGGCACCCGCCGAGCGGCCGGTCACCGGCCCCGGCAACACCGCCGTCGCGACCTACAACGACCCGTCGACCGGCGAGGAGACCAGCCTCGCCCGGGTGTCGGGACCCGGACAGCCGCCCGCCGAGTACCAGCTCCTCGACGAGCTCCGGCGGCTGGGCGTGAACCCCGCGGACGTCCGCGCGGTCCACACCGACCTGCGGTCGGCCCTGCTGCCCGGCGGCTACCCCGGCGACTTCATCCTCCGCACCTTCTCGAACGCCACGTTCTCCTGCACCGAGGGCTACGGCATGCGTCCCGAGGAGCGTGCCGAGGGCATCGCCGGGCTGGTGCGGCACGTGGAGATGATGCACCAGCTCGCGGGCCGGCCGGCGCCGCCGCGACCGCACCGGCTGCCGGTGCCGCAGCAGGTCGAGCCCGCGCCGCAGATGCGGGACGTGGCGCTCGGCAAGCACCTGGTGGAGGTCCTCGGGCCGCAGGGCGTCAGCCGCCCGGACGCCGACGATCTCGCCACGACCCAGCTGCCCGAGGCCACGAGGAACACCCTGATCTGGGCCGGACTCCCGGCCGAGGTGCCGTTCTTCTTCCACGCCGACCGTTCCGACGCGCCGCCTGCCGGCGGCCTGTTCACGGACGTGGCGACCTACCTCCGCGAAACCGGCACCGAAGCCCGCGAACAGACGCTGACCACCCTCGCCGGCTATGTCCGGCTCGGCACGGACGGTCTCTACACGCTCGCCGTCCAGTGCACGGCTCCGGAGCAGAACCAGAGCCTCGTCGGCACCGTCTGGGCGGTCCAGCCGTCCTCCGGCGGCGGCCGCTTCGTCAACCGCACGCTCTCCGCATACCTGCGCTCGCTCGCCCTGCTGGTCACCACCCGCCAACAGATGCAGGGCATGGACCCTTACGCGGCAGGCGCGGCGGTCGCCGCCTTCCAGGAGCAGATCGCGGCGATCGACTCGTGGGCGCTGGACGACGACGGCAACTGGTGGTCGCTGGTCATCGAGCAGATGTGGCACGGGTTGTTCTGAGGGACCGCCGGGCCGGGGGCTTCTCGAGAGGGGGAGGGGGCCGGGAGGGTTCCGGGAGGGGTTGGTTGGGGTTCGGGGGCCCCTGGGGGCAGGTTCGGGGGTCTCGGACGCTCCCGGGGCGGGGTCGCGAGTGCGGGGTCGGCTCCCGGGGGCGGATTCCGAGGGGCCCGGGGGGCGGGTTCGCGAGTTTGGGGTTGGCTTGGGGCCGGGTTCCCGGCTACCGGGTCGGCTTCCAGAACCGCCGTTGATCTGGCCCAGGACGGTTCGCGAGTTTGAGGTTGGCTCCCGGGGCCGCCCTAGCTCCGGGGCCCGAGGCCGGGGCGGGGGCCGCTGCCGTACGAGCCCCGGGGCGGCGGTGCGCCCCGCCCTCCCACCCTCAGGGCAGCAGCAGCCAGTCCGCGGCCAGCGCGGCCGCCAGGCCGATGCCCAACAACCAGGTGCCGAGCCGGGTACGCCCGTTCCGGCTGAGTTCGATCACCACGCCACAGAGCACCAGCGCGGCTCCGTACACCCCGACCACCAGCACCGACGTACGCGACGCCAGGCGCACCACGAGCACCCCCGCCATCGCGGCCATCAGCACCGAGGCCAGGACGATGCGTATTCGCCGAGCCTGACGAGGCGTCAGCCCCACGGGGCTCTCGGCGAGGGACTCTTCATTGCCGGGTACGTCCATGAGCGGGAATGCTACGGGACCAGTGATCGTCGGTCCGCCCCGCTCCCCCGGTAAAGCCACCACAACTCCGCCCGAGCCCCGGCTCGTTCGTCCGGCCCGCCCCTCGCCGGGAACCTACGACGGTACGACCGACCACCAGAGCGGCAACACCACACACCCGGTCGAATTACTCACTTCCGCACGCCCATTCCCCCATGGGCCCCTGCATCCACGACCGTCAACGTGCCACACCCACTCCTGCGAGCCATTCCCCAACGCACTCGATTGACGCCACCGACACCCGCCCTTGCTCGCGCAGCCACCTCCCGGCAACCAACAGAGGATGACTCCGCCCCACAATTGACCAATGCCGTACCAATATTTAACCTGCCCTTTCAGCCCGTCGGCCGGAAACCCTCGCCCCCTCCTCCCCCGCCACATTCACCAATGCCACAGGCGGGTCAATTCACCAAAATCCGCACGGGATTCAGCCTCAGGATTCCCACGCTCCCTCCACACATCTCGCCTTGACATGCCTGCGCTCAGATCGCCTAGTGTGTGAGATCGCTAAGAACGCGACAAGTATCTGTGTGGCACACCGCATAACGGGGGCAAGGGTGGCAGGCAAGGCATTTGATGTAGATCCGGATGTGCTGCGCACGCAGGGCAACGCATTCGTCCACATCGGCAGCGATTTCTCCAAGGCGTCGAAGAAGCTTCAAGACGATCTTGAAGGCCTCGGCAGCCCCTGGGAAAACTGCGACTTCGGCGACATCTTCGAAACGATCTACACGCCCATCAGGGACGGCATGTTCGAGTCGATGGACTCCCTGGGAGAGCGCCTCGAAGGCATCGGGGACAAGCTCCAGAACATGGCCGGCGCGTATTCCGAATCCGACGAACAGGGCATCCACACCATCAGCGCGGTGGGCCGCCCGGCAATCTGACGCCCGGCCCACCGCACGTGCGCCCGGGCTCACTTCTCATACGCTCGGGCTCGCCACGCCCGCGAATCGGCCGCCCGAGGTGTGCCCGCGACCTCTCCGCGCCTGAATTCCGGCCACCACCACCCACACCCCACCCTCTTCTTCACCACCACCTTTCCACTCCGCAATCGGCTACAACTGCACGGGGGACGATCGCTGTGTCATTGATGCTGCCAAGCGAGGTAGCTTGGGTCTTGGACCTCCTCGGCTACAACTGGCCGGACGCCGACGAGGACAAGCTCCACGAATGCGCGCAGGCCTGGCGCAACTTCGCCGAGTCGGTCAATCAAGCGTCTTCCCAAGGCTCTTCGGCAGCCAATGAAGTCGTCTCCGCCAACTCCGGCGAGGCGATCGAGGGATTTTCGAACGAATGGGGTTCCTTCTCCGGCGGCGGGGACGGCGGGGACAACTACCTCCGCGACGCCGCCGCGGCGGCTGAAGTCATCGCCCTCGCCTTCGACGCGGCCGCCATCGCCGTTCTCGCCGGCAAGATCGCCGTCATTGTCCAGCTCGTCATCCTGGCCGCCGAGATCATCGCGGCCCAGGCCGCTGCCCCCTTCACACTGGGCCTGTCCGAGATCGGCGCGGCAGGCGCCACCCAGGCGACCCGCGTGATGGTCCGCCAAATCCTCGACAAGATCAAACGCGAGGTCATGGAGGCGGCCACCAAGGCCATGGAGCACGCCACCATGGATGCCATCAAGAAGATGGCAAAGAAGGCCGTATCCAAGGAAGCCCGCAAGATCGCGGCGGACTACGTGAAGAAGACGGTCAAGGAGACCGTCAAGGACAAGGTCATCGACCAGGCGAAGGAAATCGCCAAGGACAAGATCGTCGAAGAGGGCAAGGCAAAGGCCCAGGAGGCCGCCACGGAGATGGCCCAGAACGTTGCCCAGCAAGGCATCGAAAGCCACTTCGGCGCCCGCGACGGAATCGACTGGGGCGAAACCGCCGACATCGGCAAGGAAAAGGCCGGCGAATACGTCGACGGCATCAAGGAAGGCGCCCAGGAGTACAAGGACGGCGTCACCAGCCTGGCCGACCCCACCACCTACATCGACCACGCCAAGGAAGACCTCACCAACCGAGGCCTCGACCACGCCCAGCGCCACACCGACCGCCACACCGGCGGCGCAGCCACCCGCCACCAGGACGTCACGGACGAGGTGCGGTCGGTGTTCGGCTGAGCCACTCTCCTCACCACTCGGCCAGCACCCTTGCCTGAGGGTCCTGACCAGCAGGCCGGGACGCCAGGCGGCCACTAGAAATACATGTGCGTAGTGGTGACTACCAACTGGTGGCCGGATGGGAAGAGCATGCCATCTACCACCCACCAGGCGATCAAGGCGGCCATGGCCGTTCCGTGGTCCTCTACGGTTTCATGGTCTGCCGTACCGCCTTCCTGGCAAGGCTCTTTCCGGGAAGTACGTTGGGCCCTTGAGCTCGGTGTGGTCTCCGTTGACGCCCAAGTCGATGACCGCCACGATGACGTTCTTGCCGGTGGGCTCCTCCCACACCTTCTGTGGGCTGAACGCGTCAAGCACCATTGCCCACACCTGATGTAGTCCGCCGAGGCACTAGGTCCGGCGGCGAAGGGCAGCGCTCCCGCCATAGCCACGCTGCCAACTGCACGCAGCCAACGCGCGGAGCCCATGCTGTAAATCCCCCCATGACGACTGGGTTCCGCACCCTCTGAGGCGCTGCGGAACCCAGTTATCTTTCTCCCGACGTCATGCTGCGACCTATGCGCCATGCTCGATCAGGCCCGGTGGCATGGCACGTCGCCACAGAAATCCACCGAAGACCTGGTCTGCTGCCGCACGATCAGCCGGCTCAGCACACGCCTGTCGCTTCACCTGAAATGGGGCGGCGGCTGAGTGGGCGGCGCCGGCGGATACACCCCAGAAGCACTGGGCTGCTGCTGATACGGCCCGGGCTGCTGATACGGGCCCGGCTGCTGGTAGGGCCCGGGCTGCTGCGGCGCGAACCCAGGACCGCCAGGACCGCCGAACCCACCGGAGGGCGGGCCATTGCGGCCATTCTTCTTCTGACTGACCACAACGATGACGATGACGATGATCGCGACAACGACGAGGACACCGACCGCGATCCCCACGATGGCGCCGGTGCCAAGTCCGCTGTCGCTCTCCTCGCTTGCCTGGGAACCACCGGCACTCGAGGCGCCGGGAGCGGTCGCTCCACCAGCGCTGGGAGTCAACTCATCCTCGGGGATCTTCAGTGGTCCATTCTTTGATCCGGCCGGGATGTCCTGCGTCAGCGCTCTAAAGGGCCGGATGAAGCCATAACCGTAGTGCGGGTCCGGGAGTTTCGTCCCGGTCCGCCCTGGCGGCAGACCGGCCGTCTTCGCCAGTCGGTTGACGATCTGACCGGAAGTGAGGTCGGGGAACTTGGCACGGAGAAGGGCTGCGGCGCCCGAAACATACGCCGCAGAGTCAGAAGTGCCACTTGCCAACCGATACGGTTTGGACGCCGCCGCCGACCTAATAAGAGTCCCGGGTGCCGTGAGGAGTGTCTGCGGGCCATAATTTGACTTGCCCCACACCTGACCAGCCTTGTCGACAGCGCCAACTGCAACTACACCCGGATAAGAGGGCAAGTCATCAAGACGCCCCTGCCCCTCGTTTCCTGTGGCAACAACCAGAAGGATATCTTTCTTGATCGCATAAGAAAGGGCCTCCTTTTCCTCTTCGGTTAGCACGCCGGCATCGATCGACATGTTGATGACAGATGCGCCGTGATCGGCAGCATACCTCAGCGCCTCAGCCAGGCTGTCCTCACCCTGCGTCGGCACGTCATCTTCGCCAGGAATTGCCGCTGGCAAAATCTTGGCAGCCGGGGCTAGCCCCTTCACCCCTTGCGAACCACCTGTACCGTGTCCATGACCTGCAATGATCGAAGCCATTCCGGTGCCGTGATCATAAACACTCTCTTGATTAGCAACCCCGCCTTGGTTGAAATCTCGCCCCGGCAGTACATTGCCCTTCAAGTCAGGGTGGCTGCCGTTAACGGCATCATCGATTACGGCGACGGTGACGCCCTTGCCCGTCGATTCCTTCCACACCCTCTTGGCATCAAAGGCCGTAAGCGGCCATTGATCATCCCTGATCTCATCTGCCAAAGCGGTCGGAGCGGCACCGAAGAGCAGTGCTCCCGCCACCGCCGCACCGCCCACCACACGCAGCGTCCGCGTGAAGCTCACTCCGTAATCCCCCTCCATAACGAGCTCGGGGCCCGCAACCTTCAGGCTGCGGGCCCCAAGCCGCCTCTCCCCATGACTCGCTAAGCCCTACGCATCGTGCCCGTTTCATTGAGGGTGACGCCGACACGGAATCCAGCTGGAGACCTGCCGCCTCACATACTCAACACGAGTTCAGACCCGATGATTGCCATGTCCTCACTGGCCCGGCGGCTGGGTGGGCGGCGCGGGCGGGAACGCCCCCGGAGCGCTGGGCTGCTGCTGATACGGCCCGGGCTGCTGATACGGGCCCGGCTGCTGGTAGGGGCCGGGCTGCTGCGGCGCGAACCCAGGACCGCCAGGACCGCCGAAGCCACCGGGGGGCGGGCCATTGCGGTCGTTCTTCTTCTGCCGGACTACGACAATGACGATGATCGCGACAACGACGAGGACACCAACCGCGATTCCGACGATGGCACCCGTACCAAGGCCCTCTTCCTGCTGGCCGCTCGCCTGCTGGTCACCATTGCCAGCGGTCGTGCCCCCCGTGCCGGCTGCCGGATCCGCCTTCGGCGTCTTGAGAGGACCGTTCTTGGAACCAGTGGGGATATCGGCAGTCAGCGCCTTCAAGGGCTGAATGAAGCCGTATCCGTAATGTGAGTCAGGAAGCTCAAGACCCTTCTTCCCCGGCGGCAGACCAGCAGACTTCACGAGACGATTGGCGATCTGACCGGCGGTGAGATCAGGGAACTTCGAACGCAGGAGCGCCGCGGCAGCAGAAACATACGCCGTGGCATCAGACGTACCATCAGCCAGCCGGTACTGACCAGCGGTAGCAGAAGCGGACGTGATCTCTACGCCAGGAGCCGAAAGCATCAGCTGGCTGCCTGAGTTGGACTTCGCCCAGACCTTTCCGGCCTTGTCCACTGCACCTACAGACACAACGCCTGGGTTAGCTGCCAAGTCGCCGAGCTTACTCTCTCCGGAATTTCCAGAGGCGACTACAACTAGGACATCCTTCTGAGCCGCATAGGCCAGCGCTCGCTTATCGGAGTCGGTGAGAAACGAGGGGCCGATCGACATGTTGATGATTGATGCATCGTGATCGACTGCGTACCTAATCCACTCGCCGAGGCCGGAGTTTTCCACCCCGACTCCGACTTCCGGCCTCCCAACGGGCAAGATCTTCGCATCTGGGGCGAGGCCCATCACGCCATCGGCATTGCCTCCACCATGCCCATGTCCGGCGATGAGTGACGCCATGCCAGTGCCGTGATCGCCCGTTCCCTTGCGGTCACCTCGCCCGCCATCGATGAAACTCTTCCCCGGCAGCACATTGCCTTTCAGGTCTGGGTGGCTGCCGTTAACGGGATCATCGATTACTGCGACCGTGACGCCCTTGCCCGTCGATTCCTTCCATACTCCCTGAGAGTCAAATGCCTTGAGCGGCCACTGATCATCCCTGTTCTGGTCTGCCAAAGCGGTCGGGGCGGCGCCGAAGAGCAGTGCTCCCGCCACCACCGCGCCGCCCACCGCACGCAGCGTCCGCGTGAAGCTCATGCCGTACACCTCTCCCTAGCGAGGTGGGGCCCGCAGCCCGAGGACTGCGGGCCCCACCTCGATTCCGCCGAGCACTTGATCGTGACCGTCAGGTCTCTACTCGATGACCTTGGGCGCCACGTTACGCTCCGGCGTCCAGGTCTCCTCATCTTCTACCAGGTAGTCCGGACGCTGTCCGTTCTCGCTGCCCTTATCCTTGCCCTTGGCGCCGTGAGCACCATGACCCCCGGCCATCCCCGCCGGACGGCGACCGCCTGTCGCACCCTGCTGCGTACCGCCACGGCTGCGGTGCAGACCGGATCCTCCCTGCCCTGCGGCTCCGGCCTTGCCACCCTTGCCGCCGACGAGACCGCCCTTCTGCCGTGCCATCGCGCCGCCCTTGCCGCCGGCGCCCTTGGCACCAGCGCCCTTGGCTCCGCCACCAGCGGCACCGCCCATCCCGGGCATGCCGGCACGGCCGGCGCCCCTTGCCCCTGCTCCAGCTCCGGCGCCACCGGCACGAGCTCCGGCGCCTCCGACCATGCCTGGCATGCCGGCGCCGCCCATACCCGGACCTGAGCCTGCGCCACCGCTGCCGGAGCCTGCGCCCAGACCGCCGGTGCCCACGCCTCCGCCGACACCGCCGCCGATTCCGCCGGCACCTGTGCCACCGCCGGGCCCAAGACCGCTGCCTCCTGAGAGGCCGTCAAGGCCAGTTCCAATGTGGGGTGCAGGCGCCTTCGGGATGCTGCCGACACCGCCGTCGATGCCGTTCGGCCGGGGCGCTTCCATCGGCTGCGGGGTCGTGTACCCGCCGCCCTTCATGCCGGGCATCTTCCCTGATGGTGCGCCTGTCTTCGGGGTGGACGGCATCGGGCCGAATGCCCCAATGCCCGGGATAGCCCCGCCACCATCGGTGTCGTGTTCTGGCTGCTTGATCCGACCGTCATCCCACGGGGGGGTGGTCCCCATGGCCTTCACCCCGGCCCGGTACGTCGTCCCCAACTGCTCCATGTAGTGAGCAGCCTGGAGCTGACGCTCCTTCCCCAGCGACAGGTTGGTGCGGTTCTTGTTCATGGCATCCCAGATGCTCATGTTCGGGTTCTGGAGGTCGACCTTCAGCTGTGAGTCATCGCGC
The DNA here is from genome assembly GCF_023544705.1 of Streptomyces sp. MCA2. Lineage (NCBI taxonomy): Bacteria > Bacillati > Actinomycetota > Actinomycetes > Kitasatosporales > Streptomycetaceae > Streptomyces > Streptomyces sp. MCA2. Next base: position 10,758 of record NZ_JAMJFM010000073.1, on the reverse strand, counting down.
CCATCGCCGCCGACCATCCCACCCACGAGGCCGCCGACCAAGGCACCTGCGCCCGGAGCGAGAGCGTTTCCGATCGCTGCGCCCTTTCCGACGCCGGAACTACCTTTATCGGCGAGCCAGTCTGCCTTGCTCTCCCACCCACTCGGCTCTTCGACGTCGGCGACAAATTTCTGGACGTCCTTCAGATTCTCGCTGATCTGCTTCAGGACCTCGCCGGTGTTATGCGGATACAGCGCAAGGTTCGCGAAGTTGTCGCTGATTTTCTGCGCCGAGGTGGCGAACTGATCGGCAGAGGAACCGTGCCAGGTCTGCAGGACCTTTGTTACCGCATCATCGAAGTGCTTCTTGATTCCTTCGTGCCAGCCTTCGCCGACAAGTGCAACTCGAACATCCCGCCAGCCCTTGGCGACATTGCCGACCTCGCCCGGGTTGGCCCCCGCCACCATCTGCTTGAGGTCGTTCAACCCCTTTTCGGTGAACTGAGGCCGACTCGCGACAACGTCGTGACCCGTCTCCTGGGCCTCGCCGGATCCCTTCGCCGGCTTCTTGCGTGGCTCCGGCACCTGGACCTTCGCCGGCTTGAACTCACTGTCCTTCGATGCCATCTGCTGTCCCCCACTCCGTCATCGAACATGCCCTGTCTGTCACTGCGATCCGCCGGCGGAAGTCACTTACCGCTCATGCTGATTGAGTTGTCTGCTTCCGCGTCCTGGTACGCGCCCCTGACCTTGTTCGACTTCTTCCCGAACGTATCGACCAGGCCCTGGACCATGTCCAGCATCTTCTCGATGTCGCCCTTCATCTTCTCGTGAGCGCCATAGAGCTGCGTCTCCTCCTTGAATCCCTCGCCCAGGGAACCCTTCGGAAGATAGGTGCTGTTCTTGGCTGTGCTCGTCGAGTCGCCCATCTCCTTGAGGACATGGTTGAGTTCCTTGATGACCTGGTCCAAGGCGTCCAGATCAACGCCGTACTGCCCCTGCGCCATGATTAAGCCTCCCCGTGTGTCTTCAAACCAGTCTTACGGCGCCAGTCCCGGATAGCGATCGAGGATCCGACGACCGCGCCGACGGCGAGAAGGCCGCCGCCGACAATGTAGATGGAAATGCGGGCACGTCGTTCCTCGGTGCTTTCGCCGATGGTGAGGACGGCCGGTTGGATGTTGGAGCCGTCAGCCGCGTTGGAGGGCTTGTCCGGCTCGGGTTCGGCAGTGGGCTCGGTGTCGTCGTTGAGGGCTGCCACCGGGTCGACGACGCCCCAGCCGATGAAGTCGTCGCGGTTCGCGCGCACGCGCTCGGCGGTCTGCTCGAGGTGCCAGATGAGCTTCTGCGGCGTCCAGCTCTTGTGCTTGGCCTTGAGGAGGGCCGCGGCTCCCGTGACGTAGGGAGCGGCGAAGCTGGTGCCCTGGTCGACGCAGTTGCCGCCGTCGGGGACCGTGGAGACCATGTCGACGCCGGGAGCGGCGATCTGGACGAACTTTCCGGACTGGGAGAAGGGCGCGCGCTCGTTGTTGCGGTCCGAGGCGGCCACTGCCAGGACGTTGGGGTAGTCGTCCGAGAAGGCGGCGGGGTACATGTCCTTTTCGCCGCCGTCGGCGCCGCCGTTGCCGGCGGAGGCGACCACGAGAATGTTCTTTTGCGCGGCGTTCCGGATCGCTTGTTCAAGGGTGGGCAGAAAGCGTCGGTCGGCGCCGGTTCCCTGAGAGATGTTGATGATGTCGACACCCTCCGCCACGGCCTTGTTGATGGCCTTGGCGAGGCTTTCGGCGGTGCCGGGCTTCTCTTCCGAGGTCTGCTGGAACGGGACGACGGTCGCCTCGGGCGCGATACCGAAGAAGCCCGAGCCCTTGATCTGGCGGGCGGCGATGATTCCGGCGACCTTGGTGCCGTGGCCGACCTTGTCCTCGGTCGGCTTGCCCTTGACGAAACTCTGGCCGCCGCTGCCGATCGCGCCCTGGAGCTGCTTGTTGCCCGCGTCGATACCGGTGTCGATGACGCCGACGCGAATTCCCTGACCCTTCATCCGGCCGTTCGCCCACAACTGATTGGTCAGGAGGCGCTGGAGCGACCAAGGGGTCTCTTCGATGTTGTCCGTGCCGAACTTGCACTCACCGCTGTTGAGCGGCACGTTCTCGTCCGCGATCGCCGGCGCGGCGGTGACGCTGGAGAGGCCGGCAATGCACGCCGCCGTAACCAGAGCGCCCGCCGCTCGGCGGCGGTGCCCGGCTCGATGACCAATGGCGCGAGATCCCACGGGTTGTCTGCTCTCCCTGTGTGACGGAATGGGCGGGGACGAGGAGTGAGGAAACGGCGGAGAAAGAGGCGATGTGGAGGAGGTGGTGGGGGAGTTACGGGGCGGTGCCGGACGGCAGAAGGGCGAGCGCACTGATGCAGCGCGCTCGCCCTCATTGACCACTGTGCGAGCCTTCGGGCTGCTCAGCCGATCGCTATCCGTGCTTGTGCCGACGCGAGGTCAGCCCGCCCAGATACCGGAGTTCTTGTGCTCGGTGGCCTGGTAGTTCTGGGCGGCCTGGTCCAGCGCCTTGGCGATGGCCTCAAGCGTGGAGTGCAGGGAGGCAGCGCGCTGGTCCCACTCGCGCTGGCGGGCCTGGTAGCCCTCCTGCGCCGCACCTTCCCAGCTGGCGGCGATCTTCTTGACGCCCGCCTCGAGGTCGTCGAGCTGCTGGCGGATGTTGTTGGCAGTACCGCGCACGTCGGAACTGGCCTGCGAGATCGTCGCGAAATTAACGAGGATCTGGCCTGACATGGTGTCTCCTCAGGAGTTGATGAAGCCTGGTCGATACATGCCACAGCGGGCCGGCGGGGACTGCCCGGCTGGCCCGTGCTGTGGCTGCTGAGCTACGCCGCACAAGCGCGACGCGGCCCCATCATCCGAACGGGGAAGCCGAGGCGGAGACGTGCGAGATCGACTGGGCCTGCTCCTCTTCGGAGGCGGAGTAGTTCTTCGTGGTCTCGTCGATCGCTTCCTTGATCTCACCCAGAAGCTGGTTGAGACGGTTGGCGTCCTCGTTCACCTGCGACTGCAGCTGGTTGTACGAGGAGGCCGCAGCACCCTTCCACCCGGACGTGATGGTGTCGACGACCGTGTTCAGGCGCGAGATCTCGCCCTGGATCGACTGGTTGACCGAGGAGATCTTGCCGCTGAACGCGACCATCTCCTCCTCGGTGGTTGTGTACTGCTGACCAGCCATAGTCAACGTCCCCCATGAGACTCGTACGTCGTACCGCGGCATGCCGCCACAGGCGCTCGCGCGGTAGGCATCTCCTGCTGACGCCTTTGGCTACTTTACCCACTCCATATGCCCGTTCCCAACAGGGGGACGGTTGTTGTGACGGGATCACAACATTGTCAACTGGCCGTCGCTGAAACGTTGTTCAAAAGAATCGGACAGAAGTGATGCTATCGGTCAGGACCGGGCTTGCCGGAGTGCGACGAAGATCGCACCGAGAAGGCGGCGGACGACCTCGTGAATTTACGGTGCAGAGAATCGGCGATGCGCCGAAGTCCGCGCCGATAGCCCGTCCCGGGCGTCGGCGCGGACTTCACCCATATCAGGACGACTGCGGCTTCTGGGCGCTCCGGATGTCCAGCGACGGGCCCTCGGACAGCAGCGAGGACCAGGCCTTCAGAATCAGCGGCGGGTGCGAGGCCCCGTAGCCGAGGTGGAGCCTCGACTGGTCCTGCTCCTGCTTGTCGTTGCCGGCCTTGTTCCCGCCGTCGTTGTTCCTGGGAATGGAGTAGCGCAGCCCCGTGTCGGTCACCAGGAACAGGCTGCCGCTCTTCGCGGAGGGGGTGGGCACCTCCGTGTAGAGCAGCCCGCTGCCGGGGGTGACATACGAGCTGGCGCCGCTGGCGATCTTGGCCGGGTAGTCCGTGCCGACCCAGGCCTGCATCTTCGGCACGCCGTTCGGGTAGCCGAGCTGCTTCTCCTCGCCGCCCGGGTACTTGTCGTTGGTGCCCTTGTAGACGCTGCACGACACGCCGCTCTTGGTGGGGCTGGTGAAACCACCGGTCTGGGAGCCGTGGTCGAAGTCGTTGGCCGCGGAGACGGCGTCGGTCGGCCACGGCGACGGGACGCCGAACAGCGTGCCCATGAAGTCCGTCGGCTTCTGTGCGTCGTCCAGCTTCGGGTCGACGCTGCCGGTGGCGATCGGGACGGGCGTCAGCGGCGAACCGTCGCCGTTCAGCGTGTCCGCGTTCGCGCCCTCCTCCAGGAGCTTCGCCACGAAGTTGGACACCTGCTCGACGCCGTCCTTCTCCACGACGTACTTCTGGCCGTTGCTGTCCTTGAGGATCGAGCCGACCTTCCTGGCCTTCTGCGGGACCTTCGGGTCAGTGGTCTCGCTCCCCGCGCCGGCGACCGTGGGCATGCTGATGCCGGCCTTGTCCGGAACCGTCAGGAGGGTGTCCATGAACTGCTGCGACACCTTCTGCGGGGTGGCGTCGGAGCCGAAGATGATGCGCCGCAGGGCGGCCCGGCCCGTTTCCTGGGGGGCGTTGAACGCAAAGGCCTTGCCGCTGTTGTCGACCAGCCACTTCTTGCCGTCGGGGTCCTCGACGTACAGCGCCTGGTGCAGGTCGAGCTTGCCCTTGTTGTCCTCGACGAGCTGCTTGTCCTTGCCGGCCAGCACGAAGACGGCCTGCTGCGGCTTGCTGTTCTCGCCGGTGCCGGGGCGATTGCACACCGCCCAGGTCTTGGGCTTGTCGGCGTCCTCCGTGGCGGGCAGCCGGTCGGGGGCGTACGGAATGCCGATGGCAGGCCCGTGGGGAAGCTTTCCGTCCAGCTCGGATTCCTTGACCTTGACGACGCTGAACTTCGGGTCGAGAAGAAGGCGGGCGGAGGCGAGGTTCAGGATGGGGTGCAGCAGTTTCTGGCTTTTGCCGTTGCGGTCCTTGTTTTCCAGCACGATGTAACGCGTGGTGGATTGGTCCCCGACGATGACATTCTTGCCGACTTCGTCCCACCCCTGCGGCGCAACGGGCTTGAGAATGCCGCACGCACCAAATCCCACAAGCACCAAGACACCCACGACGATGCTGGGCACCACCGCCTTGAGCGGCCTGGGGGCACTCTCGATCGAACCGTTCGGCAGCGGCTTCAGAAATGCCGCATTCGTGCGCTTTCGAGCAAACGAATACGCATTCAGCTCGTCCCGACGTGATGCCATTGTTGCTTTCTCTCCCCGCCTGTTGGATCCACAGCGACCGCCCCCGGCACTCACGCCGTAGCGCCCTCTACTATGCCGTGTATCGATCGACCCGTACGGTACGGGTGCCACCTTCCAACGCACCAGTCTCAGCGGGCGACCGATACGTCTAGAGGCCACACCACCAGTAGAGGAGCAGGCCGGGGGATGTCCAGCGCCACCAGGGCTCGACGCCGCAATGGGCGGCAACAGCAGCAACAGCCTTCCGCTGCACCGCAATACGCGGGAAATGCTGGCCAAAACGGTACAGCTTCGGGCAACAGAGGAAATGGCGGCCGGGATTCCGCGGCCCGTCCGGCCGGTCCGGTGGCACCGCGGCTGCGCCAACAGGCAGGAACCATCGGCGGGGTGCGCGTCCAGCAGCTGGCCATCATCGAACTCGCCGCGGCACTGGTGCTGGTGGGCTGGACGATCCACCCGGCCGCACTGACCGCGGCCATTGTGATCGCGGCCCTGCTGGTCGTTTTCGCGCTCGGCCGGCGGCGGAAGATTCCGCTGCCGGAATGGATCACGACCGTGCGCGCCATGAAGCGCCGCGGCAAGGACAGCGCCTCCGCGATCGCGGCCACGCAGGGCGTGGACCCGGCCTTCGCCCCGGTGGTGGAGTGCGAACCGGCGCTCCAGACCTACGAGTTCACCACCGAGGCCGATCAGCGCGCCATCGGGTTCGTCGGTGACGGGACGTTCCTGACGGCCCTCGTGCAGGTGGACGCCCGGGACGAGCCGCTGCGGCCGCAGCGCGGCAGCCACATGCTGCCGCTCGAGGTACTGCACACCGCACTGGACATCGAGGACATCCACCTCGAATCGGTGCAGTTCGTGCAGTACACCCAGCCCGCGCCGGCCCCGCATCTGCCCGAACAGGCCGTCGCGGCCCGCTCGTACGCGCCCCTCCAGGCCCAGGCGCAGACGCCGGCACTCCAGCTGACATGGATCGCGCTCAAGCTCGACCCCGAGCTGTGCTCGGAGGCGATCGAGGCCCGCGGCGGCGGCATGGAAGGCGCCAAGCGTTCGCTGCTGCGCGCCGCCGACCAGCTCGTCAGCCGGCTCACCGCACACGGCGTCCGCGCCAAGGTGCTCGCCGAGCGCGAGGTCGTGGCCGCGATCGGTACCGCGGTGTGCGTCAGCCCGCGGGCCGCAAACGGCGCGATGGGGCGTGACGGCCGGGCGGCCCGTCGCACCCAGGAGACGACCCGCGCCATGCGCTGCGACGACCGCTGGCACACCACGTACTGGATCGGCCGGTGGCCCCAACTGGGCCAGGGCGGCGCCCCGTTGGCGGCCGTCACCCAGCTGCTGACCAGCACCAGGGCCATGGCCAGCACCTTCGCGCTGACCGCCACGCACGGCGGCGGCCGCGCCCCGGCCATCTCGGGCTACGTCCGTCTTTCCACCCGCAGTGAGAACGAACTCTCCGCCGCGCAGAGCGAGTTGGAGCGCCGTTCCGGTTCCGTGAAGGTCGGGCTCGTCCGCCTCGACCGGGAACAGCTGCCCGGCCTGCTGGCCACGCTCCCCCTCGGAGGTACCCGCTGATGGCCTCTCCCACCTATCAGCCCCGCGTCAACACCAGCGGCAACGGCTGGCGCAATCCCCCCATCGGGGGCGCCGGCACCGGCGGCGGCCGGCTCTCGCACCAGCCGCGTCCGGACGAGGAGCAGTCGGGTCCGACCGGGCCCAAGCCCCGGCCCGGCTTCGGCCTGCGCGGCCCGCGGCGCAGCCCGCACGTCCTGACGGCCGAGTCGCTCGCCTCGCTGACCCTGCCGGTCGGTGACGACGGCGTGATCATCGGCATCGACCCGCAGAACCAGCCCGCCGTGCTGAGCCTGCTGCGGCCCGCGCCGATGGAGATCGTGCTGGTCGGCAGCATGTGGATGGCCCAGGTGCTGGCGCTGCGTACGGTCGCCACCGGCGCCCGGGTCGCGGTCGAGACCGCGCGGCCGCCGGCCTGGGGGCAGATGGCGCAGGCCGCGGGCGGCGGACAGCAGTGTGTGTCCGTCCACGAGGTGCGTCAGATCGCACCCCAGGGGCCGTCGGTTTCCAGCCCGGTGCTGGTCGTACGGGACATGGGTGCGCGGCCGCCGCGCAATCAGCTCGCCCCGAGCCCTTGGCAGTCGGTGCTGACCGTGCTGCCGTTCCTCGGGCCGCGGTCGCCGCAGATGCTCAGCCGGGCCGATCTGGTCGGTCTCCAGCGGCTTTCGCCCGAGGAGGCGGAGGTTGTGACGCGAATCATGCGGCTGCCGGAGCAGGTCGGTGCGGTGCTGCCGACGCTCAGCGACAACGCCATGCTGTGGTGCTCGCGCGACGGCCACCAGTTCGTCATGACCCAGCCCACGGAAGCGGAGACCAACCTGCTCGGCGGGCCGCGCCGTATGGACTGACCGTTCACTGCGGGCCGGTTGCCCGCGGGACGCTGCGCGCGGCCCGTAGGCAACCGGCCGCAGGCACGTCTTACGGGCGCACCCACGGGTGCGCCCGTAAGTGTGCCAAAGGGGCTTGAAGACCACATGACACCGACTGCCGATATGGGCCGACTCTTGATTAGGCTGTGTGGGAGAGCCGCAGGAGCACAGCACGACGGCAGTCGAAACGGGGACGGAGACAGTTAGTGTTGGCGCAACCCCGGGTGGTGTGTTCCGACTTCCGCTACATCCGATCGATCCGCCTGTATCCGGTCCTGCCGTTCAGGTGCGTTGCAGTACACCAGGAGGCACAGTGAACGAGCAGGAGGCTTTCCGTCCGGACGGAAACGATCCTGACGACGACCAGTCCGAGTTCGACCTGACCGGTGAGTTCAAGATCGATTTCGCCGCACCGGCCTGGTATGCGAGCAACGACACCAGTGGTGGGGGCACGAGCGCTAGCTCCCCCACGGCTCCTCCTGCGTCTTCGCCCACCGCTCCGCCCGCCGATCCCCCGCCGCCGCTCGGCCGGCCGCTGCCCGGCCCCGCCCAGGGTGCTCCCGGCATTCCGCAGCAGGGTGCGCCGACGGCCCCGCCGCCCGTAGAGGCCGCACCGCCGGGCTTCCCGACGCTGCGTCCGCAGGACTCCGGCACCGACGCGCCGGCTGCCGCGACTCCCGCGCCGGAGGCGTCCGCGGAGGCCGCGCCGGCCACGAACGACGGTGCGGGCTCGGGCAATCGTCGTGCGGGCACCGGTGTCGACCCGTCGGCCTCCCTCTGGGACGACGACGATGACTCGGAACCGCAGGCGGTGAGCACCCCCGAGCCCGAGGCGTCGCCCGCCGTGGCGCCCGAGGCCGCACCCGCCAACGCGGCCCCGCAGCCGGAGGCCGCACCTCCGCACGCCTCCACCGAGGGCGGAGCCGGGGCCCCCGAGGCCGCCGCTCCCGTCCAGCCGGCCCCCGATGCCGCCGCGCAGGGCGCACAGCCCCCGCAGGGCCAGCAGCAGCCGCAACAGGGCGCGCCGCAGCAGGGCGCGCCCCAGCAAGGTGTGCCACAGCAGGGCATGCCGCCGCAGCAGCAGGGGGTTCCCCCGCAGACGGCTCCGCAGAGCGTCCCCCAGCAGGGCGCGCCTCAGCAGGGAACGCCTCAACAGGGCGCTCCCTGGGGCGCCGCGGCGGAGGGGCAGCAACAGGGTGTTCCCGGGCAGGGCGCACTGCCGCCGCTGCCGGCGGAGTTCCAGCCCGCGGACCCGCGGATGGCACAGGCCCAGGCACAGGCTCAGGCCCAGGCCGGTCAGCAGCCGCAGCAGGGCCAGCCACAGGCGCAGCCGCACCAGCAGGCCCCGCCACAACAGGCGCAACAGCCGCAGACGCAGCAGCCGCAGGCCGGATACCCCCAGGGGCAGCCCGCTCAGGGCGGCTATCCGCAACAGCAGGGCGCGCCCGTTCAGCAGCCTGCGTACGGCTATCCCCAGCCCGCGTACGGCTACCCCCAGCAGGGCCAGCAGCCGCAGCAGGCACCGCACACGGCCGCACAGCAGTCGGCTTACGGCTATCCACAGACCGGTGCGCAGGGCTACCCCCAGCAGGGCCAGCACCCCCAGCAGGCGCAGCCCGGCTACGACCAGCAGCAGGCCGCCCAGCAGGCGGCGCAGGCGCAGGCCCAGGCCGCCCAGGCGCAAGCAGCGCAGGCACAGGCGGCACAGGCTCAACAAGCCCAGCAGGCACAGCAAGCTCAGCAGGCGCATCAGGCACAGCAAGCGCAACAGGCTCAGCAAGCCCAACAGGCGCAGCAAGCTCAGCAGGCCCAACAGGCGCAGTACCAGCCGCTCCCCGGCCAGCAGACCGGCGACCCGAACGCGGCGGCGAACTACGCGTCGTACTCGCAACCGGGTCAGCAGCAGCCGCAGCGAGCCGCTCCCGGCGCACCGCTCGGTTACAGCGCCGCCGTGGAGCTGACCTCCGACCGGCTGCTGCGCAACCAGCCCAAGAAGCGCAAGCCGGGCGCCAATGCCCAGCCGTCCAAGTTCAAGCTGGGCGCGAAGAAGGAAGAGGCGGAGCGGCAGCGCAAGCTGGAGCTGATCCGTACACCGGTGATGTCCTGTTACCGGATCGCGGTGATCAGCCTCAAGGGCGGTGTCGGCAAGACCACCACGACCACCGCGCTGGGTTCCACGCTCGCGTCCGAGCGGCAGGACAAGATCCTGGCGATCGACGCCAACCCGGACGCCGGCACGCTCGGCCGACGGGTGCGGCGCGAGACCGGTGCGACCATCCGTGACCTGGTGGGTGCGATCCCGCATCTGCACAGCTACATGGACATCCGCCGGTTCACCTCGCAGGCCCCCTCGGGCCTGGAGATCCTCGCCAACGACGTGGACCCCGCGGTCTCCACGACGTTCAACGACGAGGACTACCGGCGGGCGATCGACATCCTCGGCAAGCAGTACCCGATCATCCTCACCGACTCGGGTACGGGTCTGCTCTACAGCGCGATGCGCGGAGTCCTCGACCTCGCCGACCAGTTGATCATCATCTCCACCCCGTCCGTGGACGGTGCGAGCAGCGCGAGCACCACCCTGGACTGGCTGTCCGCGCACGGCTACGCCGACTTGGTGCAACGCGGCATCACGGTCATCTCCGGTGTCCGTGAGACCGGCAAGATGATCAAGATCGATGACATCGTGTCGCACTTCGAGACCCGCTGCCGCGGTGTGGTGGTCGTCCCCTTCGACGAGCATCTCGCCGCCGGTGCCGAGGTCGACCTGGACATGATGCGGCCCAAGACCCGCGAGGCGTACTTCAACCTCTCCGCCCTGGTGGCCGAGGACTTCGCGCGGGCGCAGCAGGCGCAGGGGATGTACCCGCAGCAGCAGATGGGCGGCGATCCGTACGCCCAGCAGCAGTACCCCCAGCAGGGCCAGCCCCCTCAGGCGCAACCCCAGCAGGCACAGCAGCCCCAGCAGGGACAGCCGCCTGCCGGTTACCCGCCGCAGCAGGGCGGCTGGACCCAGCAGCCCGCCCAGCCGCCGGCCCACTGGCAGCAGCAACAGCCGGCTCCGGACGCACCGCAGCCGGAACAGCCGGGCCTGGCGCCTGGGTGGCAGCAGCAGCCGCCTCCGCAGTGAGGCG
>NZ_JAMJFM010000072.1:0-42697 GCF_023544705.1 Streptomyces sp. MCA2 | reverse complement strand
CTCCCCCTACTCCCCCGGGGCCCCCGACGTCGCCTTGAGTGCCAGCCACAGCTCCATCCGGACATCCGCATCGTCCAGCGAGCGGCCCAGGATCTCCTCGACCCGCCGCATCCGGTAGCGCAGGGTGTGGCGGTGTACGCCCAGGTCGGCGGCGGCCGCGTCCCACTGGCCGTGCCGGGCGAGCCAGGCCCGCAGCGAGGCCACCAGATCGCCGCGGCCCTTCTCGTCGTGCTCGCGCAGCGCCCGCAGCAGCCCGTCGGCGAAGGCGCGGACGGCGTCGTCGGCGAGCAGCGGCAGCACGGACCCGGCCGCCACATCCTCGTGCTCGACCAGCGCACGGCCGCGCCGGCGGGCCACCGACAGCGCCTGTTCGGCCTGGCGGTAGGCGTTCGCGGCGGCGGTCGGCCCGGTCGGCGCCGAGAGTCCGACGGCCACCCCCTCGCCGTGGCCCGCCTCCGCCCGTCCCGCCCGGCCGCGCGCACGCGGCTGCGCTCCGGCCCGGGCCTCGGCCTCGGCGGCGTACGCGGCACAGGCGTCCGCGGCCGCCCCGCCGTCCGCGACCAGCACGATCAGCCGGTCGCCGTCCGGCACGGCGAGCACCGCCTCACCGGTCCGCGCGGCCGCCGAGTCCATCGCGTCGGCAAGCCCGTCGAGACCCCCCGTGGCCCCGGCGCCCGCGGACACCCTGGACCCCTGCTCCTCACCGGCCATCGGCTCCGCGACCACCACCCGGAACGGCGCGTCCAGCAGCCCGCCGTAGAGCCGGCCCGCCACCGCCCTGGCATGGTCCGGCTCCCCGGCGAGCAGCATCTTCAGCACCGCCGCGCCCAGCCGCTGCTCGGCGTCCTGAAGTGCCCGGGACCGTTCGGTGGTGAGGGTGAGCAGCGCGACCGCGGAGTGCACGGCATAGCGCTCGGCCGTGCCGAGCGGCGCCCCGGTACCGACCGCGAGCACCCCACGGGCCCGGCGTCCGGTGCCCAGCGACTGAAGCTCGACCCGGTCGTCGCCGTCCGTGTCGCTGACGACCGAGCTGGCGGGCGCGGGCCGCTCGCGCAGCCGCCCGACGTCGTCGGTGAGCCGGGCCGCCCGGCGGGCCGCCCAGTCGGGAGCGGCGGCCACCACCGCGCCCGACGCGTCGTAGAGCGCGGCCCAGCCGTCCAGATGCGCCGCGAGCCGGGCCAGCAGCTCGGCCGGCCCCTCGGCGCTGAGCGCCGCCCGGGTCAGCTCCCGCTGCGCCTCGAACCCCGCGGTCACCGCGCGGTACTGGTCGGCGGCGACGGCGGCCGAGACCGCCTTGCTGATCGCGATGAAAGGCGTCCTGCGGGGCACCCCGAGCAGCGGCAGCCCCTGCTCCCTGGCCGCCTCGACCAGCGCCTCCGGAACGCCCTCGTAATTGACCCCGACCGCGAAACCCAGCCCGACGACCCCGGCCTCCGCGACCCGCCGCACATACCTGCGCGTCGCCTCCGCATCCTCCGCGTCCAGCTTGAGCGCGGTGATCAGCAGCAGCTCCCCGCCCTCCATGTACGGCACCGGATCGATCAGCTCACTGGCGTGCGCCCAGCGCACCGGAACGTCCAGCCGCTCCTCGCCCGCGAGCACGGTCAGCTTGAGCGCGGTGTGGTTGACCAGGGAAGCGAGGGTGTGCGGCATGGAACCTTCATGACGTCGACGACTGCGAGGGAGGGACGGGGGCGACCGATCGGCAACCGATCACTGACCTGTCACCGACCTGGCACTGACCGGGCACTGACCGACCGCCGATCAATCGCCGATCAATCGCCGACCGGTCGCCGACCGGTCGATGACAGATCGGTGACAGATCGGTGACTGGTCGACGACCGATCGACGATTATCGAGGTCCGATCGACGACAGGTCACGACCGATTGTTTGCGCCGCCTCGTATGAACGGCCAGTGCCGATTCTGCCTCAGCGGAGGAATCCCGGGGAACGCCGGACCGGACAAATCCGCGACGGCCACGCGGCACACCCCCGCCCCGGAGCACCCGAGAACGCCCCAGGCTTCGGCAATCTCCTGGCACCCCCGACGCTCCTGGTGCCCGATGGCCTCGGCCGCCGCTCCACCGCGCCCTGCCACCGCCCTCAGGACCGCAGGTCCACCAGCACCGGCGGCGCATGCTCCCCGGCCACCGAGGTCACGGAGAGGACGGCGTGACCGGGCGGGACGGAGTTGGCGAGATCGGAGGCGGACCAGCGTTCGCGTTCCACGGTGCGGACGGTGACGGCCTTCGCGGTCACGTTCTTCCCCGTGACCAGCCGCCGGATGGAGTGCATCAGCTTGGTGAACGGCTCGTCGGAGACGATCTGCCGGTCGGTGACGTCCCGCGTCTCCACCCATGCCTTGCCCCACACCTCGGCGAACCGCGCACCGTCCCAGGTGGTCACGCCCGCGAACGCCATCCGGCAGCCGACCGCACCGAGCAGCGCACCGCGCAGCGATTCCGGCACGTCGTCCAGCGCCCGCAACGTCAGCACCGCTCCCGCATTCGCCGACCGCAGCCGCTGCACTCCACGCAATGCCTCCTGCGTGATGACATGTGACGCATCGTCAAGTACGAGACAGGCGAAGACCGATCGGTCCGACCGCGCCACCGCGCACTCCGTGAACTGAGCGAGAACCAACCGCGCCAGGATCCGCGAAGCATCCGCATGCCCTCGCTCGGGCAGATCGATCCGCACCCTCAGCGGGTGGTCCAGGGAGCGCAGCGACACCTGCCGAGAGCTCCCGGTCGGGTCGAAGAACCCGGCGAACGCCGGCCGGTCGAGGAGCGCGATCCGGTCCGCGAGAAGCACCCCTACATCCCCGGACCGCTCCGCCTGCCGCTCCCGTGCGTCCAGCTCCCGCAGCGCGCTGTTCTCACCGGCCGCCTCGAGCGCGGTGCGCAGCCCCGCCATTGCCTCCCGCGACCCGTCCAGCAACTCCCGGAGCTCTGGCACCCCGGGGAACCGGCCGTGCGCCACCCGAAACGGGCCCAGCAGCTGCCCCAGCACGGTCGCCGCCCGTCGCCCGTTTCCGCCGGGCAACGTCGCCGCCACGTCCCCCACCAGCGCCTCGGCCAGAATTCCGGCCGCCTCGTCGGGGTCGGTCGTACCGCCATAGAGGTCCAGGTCGCAGTCCGCATCGCGGTGACCGATCCTGATCACGGCATCAAAGGCGTCATCCGGCGCGGGCACCGAGGCAGCCGTCCCCACGGATACGACGGCAGCACGCCCGGCGAGCGCCTGAAGACACAGCGCTTCAACCAGCGGGCGTACCAGCCCAGTTGTCTTTCCCGCACCGGGCGGACCGACCGCCAGCAGCGACGTCCCCAGCACGTCCGGTTCGAGCGCGAATCCCGTACCGCGCCGGTCATACGGGTTGCGCACGTCTTCGGACGCTGTGCCGATGCGCACCTGCGAGGTGAGAAGGTCATGCCATGCGGTGCGCGTCGCCAGATCACGCGCCCCGGAAGGGTGCAGACATGCGGCGGCACCACTCGTCTGAACGCTGTCGATGAATGCCTGGAGCCGGCTCGGCTGCACACGTACGGACTGCCAGGCCCGGGTGATCCGTGCATGATCGACGTCGTTCATGAGCCCGGACCGCGCCTCGTGTGCCAAGCGGTCGGCGGCCGCCGGAGCGCCGGAGGCACGGAGGTCCGCCCATTCGGCCTGGTCCACCTCGAGCACCTGGGCAGCTGTCTCCGCCGTCTTCCCGGCACCGGACGGCCCGCGCCGGCTCGGCGAGCCGTAACGACGCCGCAGCTCCGACAGGCATGCGAACCTGCTGAAGACAACCAGCAGCACACCGAGGTCGAAAAGCGAATAGCTGGTGGCGTAGTAGAAATACGATTCCTGCTGTCCCGACACCGGCGTCAGATTCTCCAACTGCAACATCAGAATGGACGAATCGGTGGTCTTGTCGATGCACCACTGCCAGAGAAACCACACGAGCACCAAGGTCAGGGCCGCACGCGCGAACAGCTGCCCACTGGGGAGCGAGCCGGGATCCTTCGGCGCCAGCCATGAAGGAAGCCTGTCCCATACGCGGTTGGCCGGCGGGGCGAGCAGACGGCGGAACAGCGCAGGCCATCGCCCCACCCGGCCGAAGACGATGACAATCGCACCGAGGATGAGAGCCATATACACGAACGAGGAGACGACATTGGCATTACCCGTCTTCCATGAATCGGGCAACATCACCTCGCGCGGCCACTTCCAATAGGGGCCGAGGTAGTCATTCATCAGTAGCGACCAGATGAGCCATGCGCACAGGAACGAAATCACCGCGCCTGCGATGAGCTGCGGCACCGCGGTCTCGTGCGGTTCGTCCTTGGGTTTGGGTTTGTGCCCGAAGGCCCAGATGCCCGGCCCCGCCATGACACGCGGAGTGCTCAGCCAGGCCATGAAAGGGGACTGCGGCGCGTCGCCGGCTCGCGCGGACGAGCCGGGCCCCGCGGGCCGCCCGCCGGCGGCGGAGGGCGCCGCGGAGTGCGGCGGCGCACTGGGCCGCGGCGGTACATCCGGGGGTGCCGCCGGTCGCGGGACCTGGTCGGAGCGGGTGTTGCGTGCGTCGTGCGTGCCCTCGGTGTCCATCCGGTGCCCCTTGTCCCCCTTGAGCCGTGGCCTGCTGCGTCGTGACGCCGGCGGCCGCGTGGTGCGGCCGCGGTGCCATTGTCATGCCCGCGCTGGTGTCCGCCGCTGCCGGGCACGCCGTCGCTCAATCTACTGGCCGCGGACCGCCGCTATGTCCGGTGCGGACAAGGCAACACGCGCACTTCTCCCGAACGGAACATGCCAGACCTGCCCGGCCGCCCCTAGCCTGCGAGAACAACAGCTTTGTACGTCCCCCCCGTTCCACCCCCAGGAGACTGCCATGACCGAACTGTCCGGAGGCCCGTCCCTCCCCCAGGAGCGTCGCGTCGTCACCGCGATTCCCGGCCCGAAGTCGCAGGAGCTGTGGGCGCGTAAGCAGGCCACGGTGGCCGGTGGCGTCGGCGCCGTGCTGCCCGTCTTCGTCAAGCGCGCGGGCGGCGGCGTCCTGGAGGACGTGGACGGGAACTCCCTGATCGACTTCGGCTCCGGCATCGCGGTGACCTCGGTCGGCAACAGCGCGGAGGCGGTCGTCCGCCGGGCCACCGCGCAGCTCGAGGCCTTCACCCACACCTGTGCCATGGTGGCGCCGTACGAGCCGTACATCGAGGTCTGTGAGCAGCTGGCCGAGCTGACGCCGGGCGACCACGCGAAGAAGTCGGCGCTGTTCAACTCGGGCGCCGAGGCGGTCGAGAACGCCGTCAAGATCGCCCGTGTGCACACCAAGCGCCAGGCAGTCGTCGTCTTCGACCACGGCTACCACGGCCGCACGAACCTGACGATGGCGCTCACCTCCAAGAACATGCCGTACAAGCAGGGCTTCGGGCCGTTCGCGCCCGAGGTCTACCGCGTCCCGGTCGCCTACCCCTACCGCTGGCTGACCGGCCCGGAGAACTGTGCGCAGGAGGCCGCGGACCAGGCCATCTCGCAGATCACCAAGCAGATCGGCGCGGAGAACGTCGCGGCGATCATCATCGAGCCGGTGCTCGGTGAGGGCGGCTTCATCGAGCCGGCCAAGGGCTTCCTCCCGGCGATCGCGAACTTCGCCAAGGAGAACGGGATCGTCTTCGTCGCCGACGAGATCCAGTCCGGCTTCTGCCGCACGGGCCAGTGGTTCGCGTGTGACGACGAGGGCATCGTGCCCGACCTGATCACGACGGCCAAGGGCATCGCCGGCGGTCTGCCGCTGGCCGCCGTCACCGGCCGCGCCGAGATCATGGACGCCGCGCACGCGGGCGGCCTGGGCGGCACCTACGGCGGTAACCCGGTGGCCTGCGCCGCGGCGCTGGGCTCGATCGAGACCATGCGCGAGCAGGACCTGAACGCCAAGGCCCGCCGGATCGGCGAGGTCATGAAGGCCCGTCTGCACGCGATCGCGGAGAAGTACGACATCATCGGCGAGGTCCGCGGCCGCGGCGCGATGATCGCGATCGAGCTGGTCAAGTCCGGCTCCAAGGACCCGAACCCGGAGGCCACCGGCGCCCTCGCCAAGGCCTGCCACCAGGAGGGCCTGCTGGTCCTGACGACCGGCACGTACGGCAATGTGCTGCGCTTCCTGCCCCCTCTGGTCATCGGCGAGGACCTGCTCAACGAGGGTCTGGACATCCTCGAAGGCGCCTTCGCCGCGCTCTGAGCGGCACGGCACGCACGGCGCTCCGCGGAGAACCCCGGCTCGGCCCGGGACACGGCTCAGGCCGTGTCCCGGGCCGTGCCCGTTGGCGGGGGGGCAGGGAGGGGGCCCTGCGGGGGCAGGGGCCCTCCGCGTGCGGGGAGGGAGTCCCACCCCGGGTGGGGACGCCGCCCTGTTCTCGCCCGGGACGCCCCTTGCTCCCGCCCGGGGACGCCCCTTGCTCGCGCCCAGGGATGTCCCTCTGCTCGCGCCCGGTGGCGTGCCCCTGTTCGCGCCCGTGTGCGTACCCGCTCTGTACCCATTTCTGTGCTCATTTCCGTGCGGACGCGCGTAACTGGAGGCATGGCGTGAAGAAGATGTGCGGGGCCCATGGCGGCCGGGTAATGCGACTGTCGGGTGCGCTCGCTGTGCCGTACGGTTTCCGCAGATGAGAGAAACACCCCGCTCGCAGGGGACTGCGGGCGACGCCCGGTCGGCGCTTCCCCGGCTCCGATCAGGCCGTGCCCTCGCGCACAACACCGGTGCCCCTCGGGGCTCCGGGAATCCTCACCGATCGGATGTCCGCCCGCCCCATACCCCCCGGGGCGCGCGGAACACCGGTCAGCGCGGCCGCCTCGGAACCACCCCCCCTGTTCCGAGGCGGCCGACCTTTTTCCCGAACTCCGCAGGCCCGTCGGGCCGCGGCTCTCTTCGTTTCCCGCCGCCGGCCGCCGCGCTGCTGAGCGCGTTGCTCTTCGCCGCGCTCACCTGGCAGGTGGCCGGCCACGGCCCGCTGCGCACGCTCGACGAACGGCTGGGGCGCACCCTCGCCGTTGCCGGGGGCATCCCCTCCGGGCTCGCCGAGTTCTTTGCCGACCTCGGCAATACGGTCGTGGCGCTGCCGGTGCTGTTGGTGGTCATGGTGTGGACGGGGTGGCGGGGACGGCAGCGGTCGCAGCGATGGCTGAGAGAGCGGGAAGGGGAGCAGGGCCGCGCCGAGGCCGCCGGTGGCCCGGCTCCGGTGCGCTGGTGGCTGCCGCCGCTCGCCGCCGGCCTCGCCCTGGCCGCGGTGCCCGCGCTGGTCGTCCCGCTCAAGCTGTGGCTGGCCCGGCCGGGTCCGCCGCAGATGGCCGGCGGTGCGCACGACGGCTTCTATCCGTCGGGCCACGGGGCCACGGCGGCCGTGGCGTACGGCGTGGCCGCGCTGTTGCTGACCCGCGGCCGGATGCGGGGGCAGAGGCGGCTGCGGCTGCGACTGCGACTGCGGATCGGCAATGACAACGGCAAGGACATGGACGCCCGTTGGGGCGTCCCGGCGGCCGCGGTCGCGCTCAGTGTTGCGGTCCCTGTCGCGGTCGCCCTGCTCAACGTGGGCGTCGGTATCGGTCTGGTGCGCCGTGGCTATCACTGGCCGCTGGACGTCCTCGGCGGCTGGTGTCTGGCCGGGGTGCTGCTCGCGGTGTGGTGTGCGGTGTGCGACCGCTGGGCCGGGGACGGGGGCCGGGCGGTGCGCCAGGAGGCGGGCGACGCGGCTGGTCCGGGCGGGACCTGACCCTGGCCGACTCGGCCCGCACCGGGGCACGAGACGGCAGGCAACTTCCGTCCGGCGGACACCATCCATCCGCCCGCATGCGGCACGAGGAAGCGGACAACTTCCGCCCCCCGCACTGGCGCACGAAAGGGCAGGCAACTTCCGTCCACCCGCACCGGCGCACAAGGGGGCAGGCAACTCCCGTTCACCCGCCCCCCGTTGAGCGTCAGCTGTCGAAGCCCAGGCCCACCTTGTCCATGGCCTTGAGCCACAGATTGCGGCGTCCGCCGCGGGTGTCGGCCCGGGTCATCGACCACTGGGTGATCCCGATGCCGGCCCACCGCAGTGGCTCCGGCGGGAACGGCAGCGGCTTGCTGCGGACCATCTCCAGCTCCGTGCGCTCGGTGCGTTCACCGGCGAGCAGATCGAGCATCACTTCGGCGCCGAAGCGGGTGGCGCCGACGCCGAGGCCGGTGTAGCCGGCGGCATAGGCGACCCGTCCCGCGTGCGCGCTGCCGAAGAACGCCGAGAAGCGGGAGCAGGTGTCGATGGCGCCGCCCCAGGTGTGGGTGAAGCGCAGTCCCTCCAGCTGCGGGAAGCAGCGGAAGAAGTGCCGGGCGAGCTTCTCGTACGTGGCCGGGTGGTGGTCGAACTCGGCCCGGATACCGCCGCCGTAGCGGTAGACGATGTCGTAGCCGCCCCACAGGATGCGGTGGTCGGCGGTGATGCGGAAGTAGTGGAAGTGGTTGTTGGAGTCCGAGAGGCCCTGGCGGTTCTTCCAGCCGATGGCAGCGAGCTGTGCGTCGGAGAGCGGCTCGGTCATCAGGGCGTGGTCGTAGACCGGGACGATGTACGGGCGCACCCGCTTGACCAGCGACGGGAAGGCGTTGGTGCCGAGCGCGACATGGCGGGCGAAGACCCGGCCGTAGGGCGTGCGGACGGCCATGCCCAGGCCTTCGGAGGCGAGGTCGGTGGCCCGGGTGCGCTCGTAGATGCGGACGCCGAGGCCGAGGCAGGCCTTCTTCAGGCCCCAGGCGAGGCGGGCCGGGTTGAGCATGGCGACGCCGTCGCGGTCCCACAGACCGGCGCGGAAGGTCGGCGAGTCGACCTGGGCGCGCAGTTCGTCCTGGTCGAGGAAGGTGTGCCGGTCGAGGCCGAGCCCGGCGGCGTCCTCGGCGAACTCCTTGAGCTCGGCGATCTGGTGGGGCTCGGTGGCGATGTCGATCTCACCGGTGCGCTCGAAGGCGCAGTCGATGTCGTAGCGGGCGACGGCCTCCTCGATGGCGTCGAGGTTGCGGATGCCGAGCTCTTCGAGGGTGGCCAGTTCGTCCGGCCAGCGGGCCAGGCCGTTTCCGAGGCCGTGGGTGAGGGAGGAGGCGCAGAAGCCGCCGTTGCGGCCGGAGGCCGCCCAGCCGATCTCGGCGCCTTCGATCAGGACGACATCGCGCTGGGGGTCGCGTTCCTTGGCGATCAGCGCGGTCCACAGCCCCGAGTAGCCGCCGCCGACCACCAGCAGATCGCAGGTCTCGTCGCCGACGAGGGCGGGCCTGGCGGCCGGGCGGTCTGGGTCGGTCAGCCAGAAGGGGGTGGGTTCGGCGTCCGCGAGCGCATGCGCGGCGGACGGGGTCATGGCAGCTCGTGCCATGGTTCTCAGCTCCTCTTGCTCCTCTTACGGCGGGCTCCGGCCAGCTGGCCCACCACTACACACAGCACGGCGACCAGGAACATGGCCGTGCCGATGACATTGATCTGAACGGGGGTGCCCCGCTGCGCCGATCCCCAGACGAACATGGGGAAGGTCACGGTGGAGCCGGCATTGAAGTTGGTGATGATGAAGTCGTCGAAGGACAGGGCGAAGGACAGCAGGGCGCCGGCCGCGATGCCGGGGGCGGCGATCGGCAGCGTCACCCGCAGGAAGGTCTGGACGGGTGAGGCGTAGAGGTCCTGGGCGGCCTGCTCCAGCCGCGGGTCCATGCTCATCACCCGCGCCTTGACGGCGGTGACCACGAAGCTCAGGCAGAACATGATGTGCGCGATGAGGATCGTCCAGAAGCCGAACTGGATGCCCATGTTGAGGAACAGGGTCGCCAGCGAGGCGGCCATGACGACCTCGGGCATCGCCATCGGCAGGAAGATCAGGGTGTTGACGCCGGCGCGGGCGCGGAAGCGGTAGCGGGCCAGCGCGAACGCGATCATGGTGCCGAGGACGGTCGCGCCGATGGTGGCCCAGAGCGCGATCTGGAGACTCAGGCCGAGCGAGCCGCACAGGTCGGCGACGCCGCACGGATCGCGCCAGGCGTCCGTGGAGAAGCGCTGCCACTGGTAGTTGAAGCGGCCGTTGGGCTTGTTGAAGGAGAAGACCATCACCACGAGGTTGGGCAGGATCAGGTAGCCCAGCGTGCACAGGCCCGCGATCGCGATGATGTTGCGGCGCAGCCAGCGCAGGCCCCGGTTCGGGGTGCGGGCCGCGGTGGCGTCGGTGGTCTCGTGGACGGCCATCAGACCAGGTCCTCCGTCCCGGACTTGCGGATGTAGATCGTGACCATGGCGAGGATGGCCGCCATGAGGAGGAAGGAGAGGGCGGCGGCGGTCGGGTAGTCCAGCACCCGCAGGAACTGCGACTGGATGACGTTGCCGATCATCTTCTGGTCGGTGGAGCCCAGCAGTTCGGCATTGATGTAGTCACCGGCGGCCGGGATGAAGGTGAGCAGGGTGCCGGCGACGACACCGGGCATGGACAGCGGGAAGGTCACCCGGCGGAAGGTGGTGGCCGGGCGGGCGTAGAGGTCACCGGCGGCCTCGTGGAGGCGCGGGTCGATGCGCTCCAGCGAGGTGTAGAGCGGCAGGACCATGAACGGCAGGAAGTTGTAGGTCAGTCCGCAGACCACCGCGAGCGGGGTGGCGAGCACCCGCTGCCCTTCGGTGAGGCCCAGCCAGCTGGTGACGTCCAGGACGTGCAGCGAGTTCAGGATGCCGACGACCGGTCCGCCGTCGGCCAGGATCGTCTTCCAGGCCAGCGTACGGATCAGGAAGCTGGTGAAGAACGGGGCGATGACCAGGATCATCACCAGGTTGCGCCAGCGGCCGGCCTTGAAGGCGATGAGGTAGGCCAGCGGGTAGCCCAGGAGCAGGCAGAGCGCGGTGGCGACGGCGGCGAAGCCCACCGAGCGGACGAACTGCGGCCAGTATTCGCCCAGCGCGTCCCAGTAGGTGGCGAAGTGCCAGGTGACCTTGAAGCCCTCTTCGAGGGAGCCGGTCTGGATCGAGGTCGACGCCTGGTAGACGAGTGGGGCGGCGAAGAAGACGACCAGCCACAGGAGGCCGGGCAGCAGCAGCCAGTAGGGCACGAGGCGCTTGCGGACGGGGGTCCTGCGCACCTCCAGGGGCGCGGCCCCGGCCTGCTCGTCCGGTGGCGCGGGTGTCGCGGTGCCGGTCACGCGGCCTCCTCGTCGAGGTCCGCGCCGGCCTGGATGTCCTGGGCGGCGTCCAGCCCGAAGGTGTGCGCCGGGCTCCAGTGCAGCACGACCTCGGCGCCGGGGACCAGGCGCCCGTCGCGCTCGATGTTCTGCTCGTAGACGGCGAGTTCGCCCAGGCCCGGGGCCTCCAGGACGTACTGCGTGGAGACCCCGATGAAGCCGGCGTGCTTGATGCGCGCGGGCAGCCGGTTGCGGCCTTCGGCGAGGGACCCGGCGTCGTCGGCGTGCGCCAGGGTCACCTTCTCGGGCCGGACTCCGGCGAGCACCTTCTCGCCGGTGCGGGCCGTGGCGCTGCACCGGCCGGCGGGCAGCCGCAGCTTGGCGTCGCCGGCCTTGAGGAGCAGTTCCTCGCCGCCGGCCTCGACGACCTCGGCCTCGATGAGGTTGGAGGTGCCCAGGAAGTTGGCGACGAAGGTGGTGGCGGGGTTCTCGTAGAGGTCGGCGGGGGCACCGAGCTGTTCGACCCGGCCGCCGTTCATCACGGCCACGGTGTCGGCCATCGTCATGGCCTCCTCCTGGTCGTGGGTGACATGCACGAAGGTGATGCCGACCTCGGTCTGGATGCGCTTGAGCTCCAGCTGCATCTGGCGGCGCAGCTTGAGGTCGAGGGCGCCGAGCGGCTCGTCGAGCAGCAGCACCTGCGGGTGATTGATCAGCGCGCGGGCGACCGCGACGCGCTGCTGCTGGCCGCCGGACAGCTGCTGCGGCTTGCGGCGCGCCATCGGCCCGAGCTGGACGAGGTCGAGCATCTCCTCGACCTGCTTCTTGACGGACTTGATGCCGCGGCGGCGCAGCCCGAAGGCGACGTTCTCGTAGATGTCCAGGTGCGGGAAGAGCGCGTAGTTCTGGAAGACGGTGTTGACCTGGCGCTTGTACGGCGGCAGGGCGGTGACGTCCCGGCCGGACAGCTGGACGGTGCCGGTGGTGGGTTCCTCCAGCCCGGCGATCATGCGCAGGGTGGTGGTCTTGCCGCAGCCCGAGGCGCCCAGCAGCGCGAAGAAGGAGCCCGCGGGGACGGTCAGGTCGAGCGGATGGACGGCGGTGAAGGAGCCGTAGGTTTTGCTTATCCCCTGGAGGCGGACGTCGCCGCCACTGCTCTGGGGGGTCGCGGTGTGGGTCATGTCGGTCGTCCCGTGGGTCGGAGGGCGAAGCGGCTCGGGCGGGCCCGGGAGGCGGCGGATCAGGCGCCGGTGAGGTCGGAGAACTTCTGGGCGAACTCCTTGTTCTCCTTGGCGGTCAGGGCACGGAAGGAGTGGGACCGGGCAGCCATCTCCTTGTCCGGCAGGATCAGCGGGTTGTCCGCCGCCTTCTTGTCGATCTTGGCGAGTTCCTCGCGCACACCGTCGACGGGGCAGGCGTAGTTGATGTACGCCGCGAGCCGGGCCGCCGCCTTCGGCTCGTAGAAGTAGTCGATGAGCCGTTCGGCGTTCTGCTTGTGGCGCGCCTTGTTCGGCACCATGAGGTTGTCGGTGGACGTCATGTAGCCGGTCTTGGGGATGGCGTAGGCGATGTCCGGGTTGTCGTTCTGGAGCTGGACGATGTCGCCGGCCCAGGCCACACAGGCGGCCAGGTCGCCCTTGTCCAGGTCGTTGGTGTAGTCGTTGCCGGTGAAGCGGCGTATCTGCTGGGAGTCGACGCCCTTCTGGAGCCGGGCGATGGCCGCGTCGTAGTCGTCCGCGGTCACGTCCTCGGGCCGCTTGCCCATGTCCAGCAGGGTCAGGCCGATGCTGTCGCGCATCTCGGAGAGAAAGCCGACCCGGCCCTTGAGCTGCGGGTCCTCCAGCAGCTGGCTGATGGAGTCGACCTTCTTCCCGCCGGTGGCCTTCTTGTTGTACGCGATGAGGGCCGGGATGCCCTGCCAGACGTAGGAGTGCGCCCGGCCCGGGTCCCAGGCGGGATCGCGGTACTGCGCCGAGAGGTTGGCGTAGGCGTGCGGCAGATTGGCCGGGTCCAGCTGCTGGATCCAGCCGAGGGAGATCATCCGTGCGCACATCCAGTCGGTGAGCACGATCAGATCGCGTCCGGTGTCCTGGCCGGCCGCCAGCTGCGCCTGGATCTTGCCGAAGAACTCGTCGTTGTCGTTGATGTCCTCGGTGTATTTGACGGCGATACCGGTGCGCCGGGTGAAGCGCTCCAGCGTCGGACGGTGCTTGCCGTCCTCGCTGACGTCCATGTACTCGGTCCAGTTGGAGAAGCTGAGCCGCTTCTCCGCCTTGGAGTGGTCGTCGGAACGGCCGGCGTCCGTACGGCCCGCGGGCGGGATGCCGCAGGCCCCCAGGGCGCCGAGGCCGCCGACCGTGGCCGCCATGGCGCCGCCCGCACGCAGCAGGGAGCGGCGGGTCATGGCGAGCCGGCCGTTGGTCGCACTGTGGCGCATGGCGGTGAGTTCGGCCGAGGACAGGGGTTCGGGCTGCTCGTGGTGCTCCATGCGCGGTGCCCTTTCAGGGGGTGAGCCCGGCGCTCGGCCGGTGGTGACGAGGCCCGCGGCGCCGGCCGCAGGGCGAGGGGCCGCTCGGGCCCGAGGGGGCGTCCCTTACGGGCGGTCCCCGAAGACCGTGCGGTGCCAGTCCTTGCGCACCACCGCGGTGTTGTCGTACATGACGTGCTTGACCTGGGTGTACTCCTCGAAGGAGTACGCCGACATGTCCTTGCCGAAGCCGGAGGCCTTGGCGCCGCCGTGCGGCATCTCGCTGATGATCGGGATGTGGTCGTTGACCCAGACACAGCCCGCGTTGATCTCGCGGGTGGCGCGGCCGGTGCGGTAGACGTCCCGGCTCCAGGCGGAGGCGGCCAGCCCGTAGGGGGTGTCGTTGGCCAGCGCGATGCCCTCGTCGTCGCTGTCGAAGGGCAGCACCACCAGCACCGGACCGAAGATCTCGGACTGCACGATCTCGCTGTCCTGCGCGGCCCCGGCGATCAGCGTGGGCCGGTAGTA
This sequence comes from Streptomyces sp. MCA2, assembly GCF_023544705.1. NCBI lineage: Bacteria > Bacillati > Actinomycetota > Actinomycetes > Kitasatosporales > Streptomycetaceae > Streptomyces > Streptomyces sp. MCA2. The sequence continues at coordinate 28,552 of NZ_JAMJFM010000072.1, read as the reverse complement.
GGCGCCCTTGGCCAACTCGCCCTGCGGTGCCTCGCCGCCCGTGACGACGGTGGCGTAGCCGCGCGCCCGGTCCACGAACCCGGCCACCCGGTCGCGCTGGGTGTGCGAGATCAGCGGGCCGAGGTCGGTGGACGGGTCGAAGGGGTCGCCGAGCCGTACGGTCGCCATCAGATCGGCGACGCCGCTGACGAAGGCGTCGTAGAGCGGGCGCTGGACGTAGGCGCGGGTGGCGGCGGTGCAGTCCTGGCCGGTGTTGATCAGCGATCCGGCGACCGCTCCGTGGACGGCGGCCTCCAGGTCCGCGTCGTCGAAGACGACGAAGGGGGCCTTGCCGCCGAGTTCGAGGTGCAGCCGCTTGACGGTGCCGGTGGCGATCTCGGCGACGCGCTTGCCGACGCCGGTCGAGCCGGTGAAGGAGGTCATCGCGACGGAACGGTGGCCCACCAGGTGCTCACCGGCGTCCCTGCCCGCCCCGGAGATGATGTTGATGACCCCGTCCGGCAGCCCCGCGCGCTGTGCGGCCTGCGCGAACAGCAGCGAGGTGAAGGGGGTGATCTCGGCGGGCTTGAGGACGATGGTGTTGCCCGCGGCGATGGCCGGCAGCACCTTCCAGGCGGCCATCTGGAGCGGATAGTTCCACGGTGCGATGGAGCCGACGACGCCAATGGGCTCGCGGCGGATGACGGAGGTGTGGTCGGGGCTGTATTCCCCGGCCGCCTTGCCCTCCAGATGACGGGCGGCGCCCGCGAAGAACGCGGCGTTGTCGATCGAGCCCGGTACGTCGAACTCCTTGCTGAGCTTGATCGGCTTTCCGCAGTTCAGCGATTCGGCATGGGCGAGATCGGCGGCGTCCTCGGCGAGCGCGGCGGCAAAGGCATGCAGGGCGTCGGAGCGCTCGCCCGGTGTGGCACCGCCCCACTCCCGGAACGCCCGCTGCGCGGCCTCCACGGCGGCGTCCACGTCCGCCGTGCCTGCGAGTTCATAGGAGTACACCGTCTCGCCTGTCGCCGGGTCCACGACGGCCTGGGTACGTCCGGAACTGCCGCTCCGGAGACTGCCTGCGATGAATTGCGCGCCCGCGGCGAATCGCTCGGTGACATCGAATCGGTGATCCATGGTGCTCTCCTCCGCCGGGCACCGGGGCCGCTCAGCGGCACTGCCTGGCGTAGCTATTTCCGGAATCGATGGCTGATCTTGACAGAGGAAAGGGGTCGCAACAAGGGATTCCGTTGTTGCCTTTTGGTTACGCGACGAATTCTGTGATTCTTCCCGTACGAGCCCCGACACGTTGTCAGTGCCCGCTGGCAGAATCCCGGCATGGTGCACGACAACACGGGGATCAAGGGCGAGCGCGCCGCGGACGGGCCGCGCTCGGCCGAGGAGCTGCGCCGCGCGACGGCCGCCGGCAAGCGCGTCAAGTTCGTCCACTTCTGGGGCCACAGCCCCCGGCCCGACGGCAGCCTCGGCGCGAGCTGCTTCAGCCAGTGGTGGCCCTCCCCCTTCACCGTCGACGGGGTCCGGTACGCCACCGCCGAGCACTGGATGATGGCCGGCAAGGCCCGGCTGTTCGACGACGCGGAGGCGGAGCGGCGCGCGATCGCGGCGCGGCACCCCCGGCAGGCCAAGGACGCCGGGCGCCGGGTCCGCGGCTTCGACGAGGAGATATGGCAGCGGCACCGCTTCGGTCTGGTCGTCGAGGGCAGTGTCCATAAATTCGGCCAGGATCCCGCGCTGCGGGAGTTCCTGCTGGGCACGAACTCCCGGGTGCTGGTGGAGGCCAGTCCGCTGGACCGGATATGGGGCATCGGTCTCGCCGCCGAGGACGAGCGGGCCGCGGACCCGGCACGCTGGCGGGGCCTGAATCTGCTGGGCTTCGCGCTGATGGCGGCGCGGCAGACCCTGCGGGAGGGGGCCAGGCCGGAGGCGTAGCTGGCCGACGCCTTCCCCCGGGGTCCCCCGCGGCGACGGCCATTGTGCAGCCCTCGCCCCCACGGCCCCGCCCGGCCCGCTTAGCATGGCCTGGACCCTCCGCGCACCCCCGCGCACCCCTTGACCAGGAGGAACCGTTGCCCGATCTCGATGCCTTCATCGCGGACCTGCCCAAGGCGGAACTGCACGTCCACCACGTCGGATCGGCCTCACCGCGCATCGTCGCCGAACTGGCGGCGCGGCACCCGGACTCCGCCGTTCCCTCCGACCCCGAAGCGCTCGTCGACTACTTCTCCTTCCGCGACTTCGCGCACTTCATCGAGGTCTACCTCTCCGTCGTGGACCTGATCCGCAACGCCGAGGACGTCCGGCTGCTGACGTACGAGGTCGCCCGGGACATGGCCCGGCAGAACATCCGCTACGCCGAGCTGACTCTCACGCCCTTCAGCTCGACCCGGCGCGGCATCCCCGACGCCGCGTACGTCGAGGCCATCGAGGACGCCCGCAAGGCGGCGGAGTCCGAACTGGGCGTGGTGCTGCGCTGGTGCTTCGACATCCCCGGTGAGGCGGGTCTGGAGGCCGCCGAGGAGACCGCCCGTATCGCGTGCGACCTCCAGCCCGAGGGCCTGGTCTCGTTCGGGCTCGGCGGCCCCGAGATCGGTGTCCCCCGCCCGCAGTTCAAGCCGTACTTCGACCGCGCCATCGCCGCCGGTCTGCACTCCGTGCCGCACGCCGGGGAGACCACGGGCCCCGGCACGATCTGGGACGCGCTCACCGAGCTCCGCGCCGAGCGCATCGGCCACGGCACCAGCGCCACCCAGGACCCGAAGCTGCTGGCCCATCTCGCCGAGCACCGCATCCCGCTGGAGGTCTGCCCCACCTCCAACATCGCCACCCGCGCGGTGCGCACCCTGGAGGAGCACCCCCTCAAGGAGATGGTCGACGCGGGCGTGCTGGTCACCATCAACAGCGACGACCCGCCGATGTTCGGCACGGACCTCAACACCGAATACGGCGTCGCCGCCCGGCTGTTGGGACTGGACGCCACGGGCCTGGCCGCCCTGGCCAAGAACGCCGTCGAGGCCTCCTTCATGGACGCGCCGGCCAAGGCCCGCCTGTCGGCCGAGATCGACGCGTACACGGCGTCATGGCACTGAGCATCACGCAGCACCGCATCACGCAGCACCAGGGAACCGATTACTCTCTGTAATCGTTGCCGGGATATAAGGAGGCGCCTCACGGCAGAGGACACCGCACGGCCGGCGCGGCCAGCATGCTCACAGCCCCACGATCGCGTTCCACTCCTTGGCGAATGCGGTCCGCTCCTTGGAGGTGATGTCGCGGGCGATGGCCAGCCGCTTGCGCATCGCGTCGTCGGGGAAGATCAGCGGATCCTCGGCGAGCGCGGCGCGCTCCTTGTCCTTGGAGGAGGCCAGCACCTCGCGCGCGGCCGGTACGGGACAGACGTAGTTGACCCAGGCGGCCAGCTCCGCGGCGACCTCAGGCCGGTAGTAGTAGTCGATCAGCCGCTCGGCGCTGCGCTTGTGCTCCGCGAGGTCGGGGATCAGCAGGCTCTCCGCCCAGAGTTCGGCGCCCTCCTGCGGCACCACGAACTCGATGTCCGGGTTGTCCGCCTGGAGCTGGATCACATCGCCCGAGTAGGCCTGCGCGGCGAGCACATCCCCGGAGTCCAGGTCCTTGATGTAGTCGTTGCCGGTGAACCGCCTGATGTGGCCCCGGCTCACCAGGCGGCGGATCCGGTCGGTCATCCGGTGGAAGTCGTCGGCCGTCCAGCGGGTGATGTCCACCCCGTCCCCCTGCATCAGCAGCGCGAACGATTCGTCGAGCCCGGAGAGCAGGGTGACCCGGCCGCGCAGATCGTCCTTCCACAGGTCGGAGGTGTGCTTGATCTCCCGGCCGAGCTTCTTGCGGTTGTAGGCGATGCCGGTGATCCCGGACTGCCAGGGCACGGAGTGCAGACGGCCCGGGTCGAAGTGCGGGGTGCGCAGCAGCGGGTCGAGGTTCTCGGCGACATGCGGCTGGGCCGCCCGGTCCATCTTCTGGACCCAGCCCAGCCGCACGAACCGCGCGCACATCCAGTCACTGATGACGATCAGGTCCCGGCCGGTGCTCTGGTGGTTCATCAGCGCCGGGCTGACCTTGCCGAAGAACTCGTCGTTGTCGTTGATCTCCTCGGTGTACGTGACGGAGATCCCGGTGCGCCGCTCGAAGGCGTCGAGGGTGGGCCGGCGCTGCTTGTGGTGGTCGTCGACGTCGATGTAGAGCGGCCAGTTCGCGAAGACGATCTTCCGGTCCCGCGCCGAACGGTCCGCACCCCCGCGGTCCGCCTCCTTGACGTACGCGGGCGGCACCCCGCAGCCGGTCATGGCGGCCAGCGCCCCCGTCACACCCATTCCGCCCATACCCCGGAGCAGCGCACGCCGCGAAAGATCAGCCATGGCGAGCACTCTCACGTGCCGCGGGCGGAGGCGGCAAGAGACAGAGCGTCAGTTGCCGGGCCTCCGCCCGCGACGGTGTGTCGAGCGTTCCGTGCCGCTCGACGGTGAAGATCCCCGGACCGGCCGGGCCGGCCGGTTCAGCCGTCCAGCGAGGTCATCACGTGCTTGATGCGGGTGTAGTCGTCGAAGCCGTAGGCCGAGAGGTCCTTGCCGTAGCCGGACTTCTTGAACCCGCCGTGCGGCATCTCGGCGACCAGCGGGATGTGGGTGTTGATCCACACACAGCCGAAGTCGAGGCTCTTGGACATCCGCATGGCGCGGGCGTGGTCCTTGGTCCACACCGAGGACGCCAGCGCGTACTCGACGCCGTTGGCCCACTCCAGCGCCTGCTTCTCCTCGGAGAAGGACTGGACGGTGATGACCGGGCCGAAGACCTCCTGCTGGACGATCTCGTCGTCCTGCTTGAGGCCCGAGACGACGGTCGGGGCGAAGAAGTAGCCCTTGTCGCCGACCTGTTCGCCGCCCGCCTCGATCTTGGCGTGCGCGGGCAGCCGCTCGATGAAGCCCTTGACCTGCTTGAGCTGGTTGGCGTTGTTCAGCGGCCCGTAGAGCACGTCCTCGTCGTCGACCGCGCCGGTCTTGGTCTCCGACGCGGCCTTGGCCAGCGCGGAGACGAACTCGTCGTGGATGGACTCGTGGACCAGGACGCGGGTGGCGGCCGTACAGTCCTGGCCGGCGTTGAAGTAGCCGGCGACCGAGATGTCCTCGACGGCCTTGGCGATGTCGGTGTCCTCGAAGACCACGACCGGCGCCTTGCCGCCCAGCTCCAGGTGGACCCGCTTGAGGTCCTTGGAAGCGGACTCGGCGACCTGCATACCGGCCCGCACGGAGCCGGTGATCGAGGCCATCGCGGGGACCTTGTGCTCGACCATCAGCCGGCCGGTCTCGCGGTCACCGCAGATGACGTTGAAGACGCCGCGGGAGTGGCCCAGTTCGTCCAGCACGCTGCCGATGATGTCGGCGATCAGCACCGTGGAGGCCGGGGTGGTGTCGGACGGCTTGATGACGACGGTGTTGCCCGCGGCCAGCGCCGGGGCGAACTTCCACACGGCCATCATCATCGGGTAGTTCCACGGGGCGACCTGGGCGCAGACGCCGACCGGCTCGCGGCGGATGATGGAGGTGAAGCCCTCCATGTACTCGCCGGCCGAGCGGCCCTCCAGCATCCGGGCGGCACCCGCGAAGAAGCGGATCTGGTCCACCATCGGCGGGATTTCCTCGGACCGTACGAGCGCGATCGGCTTGCCGCAGTTCTCGGACTCGGCGGCGATCAGCTCCTCCGCCCGCTCCTCGAAGCGGTCGGCGATCTTGAGCAGGACCTTCTGGCGCTCGGCCGGGATCAGGTCGCGCCAGGCGGGGAAGGCGGCCTCGGCGGCGGCCATGGCCGCGTCCACGTCGGCGGCGGCCGAGAGCGGGGCGGTGGCGTACGCCTCACCCGTGGCGGGGTTGACCACCTCCGTGGTCCGCCCGTCGGCGGCGTCCCGGAACTCCCCGTCGATGTAGTTGCGCAGACGACGCAGTGCGGTGGTCACTGTGCGCCCCCTTCAGTCAGAAGTCTGGTGGTTTGAACATCCACCCTAGCCATGGAACCCACGTTTTCAACACACCCGCCACCCAGGAACAACGGAATCAGTGAAATTTCGATCGCGACACGACTAATTTCATCGTCTGGGGGTTGCAAGACGGACGAGGCTCGTGCACAGTGAACGACGTGGCGGCCTCTCGAAACAGTCATGACAGAACCGGAACCCCGACGATCGACTCCGTCTCCCTGGCGATCATCGAGCAGCTCCAGGAGGACGGGCGCCGTCCGTACGCCGCGATCGGCAAGGCTGTCGGCCTGTCCGAGGCGGCGGTACGCCAGCGCGTACAGAAACTGCTCGACCAAGGCGTGATGCAGATCGTCGCGGTCACCGACCCCCTCACGGTCGGTTTCCGTCGGCAGGCAATGGTCGGCATCAACGTCGAAGGTGACCTCGACCCCGTGGCCGACGCCCTGACGACCATGGAAGAGGTCGAGTACGTCGTCATGACGGCAGGCTCCTTCGATCTCCTCATCGAGATCGTCTGCGAGGACGACGACCACCTTCTGGAAATGATCAACAAGCGGATCCGGACGCTTCCCGGCGTCCGGACCACCGAGAGCTTCGTGTACCTCAAGCTCCGGAAGCAGACCTACACCTGGGGAACGAGATAACGATGAGCGGCGACCTCTCCAAGACGGCCTACGACCACCTGTGGATGCACTTCACCCGCATGTCGTCGTACGAGAATGCCCCCGTGCCCACGATCGTGCGCGGCGAGGGCACCAACATCTACGACGACAAGGGCAAGCGCTACATCGACGGTCTCGCCGGCCTGTTCGTGGTCAACGCCGGCCACGGCCGGGTCGAGCTCGCCGAGACCGCCTACAAGCAGGCGCAGGAGCTGGCCTTCTTCCCGGTGTGGTCCTACGCCCACCCCAAGGCCGTGGAGCTCGCCGAGCGCCTGGCCCACCACGCCCCGGGCGACCTGAACAAGGTCTTCTTCACCACCGGTGGCGGCGAGGCCGTCGAGACCGCCTGGAAGCTGGCCAAGCAGTACTTCAAGCTCGTCGGCAAGCCGATGAAGCACAAGGTGATATCCCGCGCGGTGGCCTACCACGGCACCCCGCAGGGCGCCCTGTCCATCACCGGCCTGCCCGGCCTGAAGGCCCCCTTCGAGCCGCTGGTCCCCGGCGCGCACAAGGTGCCGAACACCAACATCTACCGCGCCCCGATCCACGGCGAGGACCCCGAGGCCTTCGGCCGCTGGGCCGCCGACCAGATCGAGCAGCAGATCCTCTTCGAGGGCCCCGAGACCGTTGCCGCGGTCTTCCTGGAGCCGGTGCAGAACGCCGGCGGCTGCTTCCCGCCGCCGCCCGGGTACTTCCAGCGGGTCCGCGAGATCTGCGACCAGTACGACGTGCTGCTCGTCTCCGACGAGGTCATCTGCGCCTTCGGCCGCCTCGGCACGATGTTCGGCTGTGACAAGTTCGGCTACGTCCCGGACATGATCACCTGCGCCAAGGGCATGACCTCGGGCTACTCCCCGATCGGCGCCTGCATCATCTCCGACCGCCTGGCCGAGCCGTTCTACAAGGGCGACAACACCTTCCTGCACGGCTACACCTTCGGCGGCCACCCGGTCTCCGCGGCCGTCGGCGTCGCCAACCTCGACATCTTCGAGCGCGAGGGCCTCAACAAGCACGTCCTCGACAACGAGGGCAACTTCCTGAGCACCCTCCAGAAGCTGCACGACCTGCCGATCGTCGGCGACGTCCGCGGCAACGGCTTCTTCTACGGCATCGAGCTCGTCAAGGACAAGGCCACCAAGGAGTCCTTCAACGACGAGGAGACCGAGCGCGTCCTGTACGGCTTCCTCTCCAAGGCGCTGTACGACAACGGTCTCTACTGCCGCGCCGACGACCGTGGCGACCCGGTCATCCAGCTCGCCCCGCCGCTGATCGCCGACCAGCCGGTCTTCGACGAGATCGAGCAGATCCTGCGCTCCGTCCTCACCGAGGCCTGGACCAAGCTCTGATCCCAGGGCCACCCCCCGGTACAGCCCTGCACAACTGAACACCCAACGGCCCGGATTCACTCACTTCAAGCCATACGAGTGAATCTGGGCCGTTGTGCTGCCAAGCGTCGAATACCGGGGGTCACCAGTCTTTACCGTGCTAGTGACCGATACCCTCCATGGTCGTTCACCCGGTCGGGGGAACGATTCGACGCCTACAACAAGAGGTGCGCAGATGGTGGCCCCGCCTGACAACGACGTTCTCTGGGCCCGCGGCCTGCACCACACGCACGGCGGCACCTCCGCCCTCGCCGGAGTCTCCGTCGGCGTCCGCGAAGGCGAGATCCTCGCCGTCACCGGCCCGCGCGGCAGTGGCAAGACCACCCTCCTGAAATGTCTCTCCGGTCAACTCGTCCCGTCCGAGGGCGAGATCTGGTTCAACAGCGCCCCCGTGCACACGCTGTCCTCCCCGAGCCGCGAACGGCTGCGTCTGGACCGGTTCGGCTGGATCGACACCGAACCGCACCTCGTCCCCGAGCTCACCGCCTGGGAGAACGCCGCCCTCCCCCTCCTGCTCCGCGGCACCGGCACCCGCTCCGCCAAGCACACCGCCGTGGAATGGCTGGACCGCCTCGATGTCGGCATGTGCGCCGGCCGCCGCCCCCGGCAGCTCGACCAGTCCCAGCGCCAGCGCGTCGCCATCGCCCGTGCGCTCGCCACCACCCCCCAGGTGCTGTTCGCCGACGAGCCGACCGCCCCGCTGCACCGCTCCGACGGCACGCAGGTGCTGCGCACCCTCACCACCGCGGCCCGCTCGCACCAGATCACCGTCGTCCTGGCGACCCATGACCCCGAGGTCGCCACGCTCGCCGACCGGTCCCTCGCGCTCCTCGACGGCCGCCCCTCGACCGCCGCGTCCGCCACCGCCGGGTCCTCCGATGAGGAAAGCAGGGCAGCGTGCTCGCTCTCCGTCTAGCCCGCGGCTCGCACCCCCTCGTCCTGCTGCGCCGCCTCGCCGTCGCCGTCGCGGCGGCCGGCACCGGCTTCCTGCTGCTCTCCACCGTCGGCCATGCCGCGGGTCACCCGTCCGCGGCCGACGAGTCACTGGTACGCCTGCTGTGGTGCACGGCCCCGCTCGCCGCCACCGCCCAGTTCGCGGTGTCCACGGCCCGTACGGATCCCGCCGCCCGTCTCCAGCGCGGGATGACCGCCGCCGGCCTGGGCCCGCTCCGTCTCACCCTGCTCGCCACCGTCTCCACGACGCTGACCTGCCTGCTCGGCGTCTTCCTCGCCCTGCTGGTCTTCCTCCGGCTCCGCGGCGACCTCGGCGGCCCGTCCGCTGCCGGATTCGACGCCGATCTGCTCGGGGCCGGCCATCCGGTGCCGCTCGTCGGCGCCCTCATGCTGCTGGCGATCGTGCCGCTGACCGCCGCGGCCGCGACCGCCGTCGCGCTGCGCCCCCGCCACGAGGCAGGCGCCGCCGAGACCGGGACCGAGGCCCGCCCCAGGATCGCCCCGCCCTCCGGCCTCCCGTGGGGCATCGCCCTGGCAGCGGCCGGCCTGGCGATCGAGGCGTACACCAGCCGCGGCACCGGCGGCCACGGCGGACTGCTGCCGCTCCCCGGCCGGCTGATCGGCAGCCCGCCCGGTGTGCTGGCCGGCTGGGCGCTGTCGGCCTTCGGCCTCGTGCTGGCCGGACCCGGTCTGGTGCATCTGTGCGGCCGGCTCCTCTGCGCCGGCCGGCCCGGCGCGCTGCGTCTGCTGTCCGGGCGGGTGCTCCAGGAGGAGTCATACCGCCTCGGCCGCCCGCTGGGGGTCCTGTGTGCGGTCGCCTCCGCCGCGTACGCCGCCATGAAGGTGTACGAGGCCTCGCCCGCCCGTCCGTTCGGTCCGCTCACCGCGGTCGGCGCGGCGGTCGTCCTGGCCTGTGTCACCGCCAGCGCGCTCACCGCCGCAGTGGAATCCCGCTCGGCCCGCGCCCACACCACGGCCGCCCTCCGCCGCCTGGGCGCCTCCGCCTCCGTCCTGCACCGCGCCGCGGCCCTGCGCGCCCTGGCCCTGGTGATCGTCCTGGCTCCGCTGACCTGGACCGTCGCGGAGATGGCCACGCTTCCGCTGGTGCACTGAGCTGAGCGGGCGGGGGCCGGGGCCCCGGCGGGGCGCACGGCTCCCCACGCCCCGGCCCCTGTGCGCCCGGGTCCCGGAGCGCACGCGGGAGCCGCCGGACGCACGGCGCCGGGACGGGCACCTCGGCCCCGAGGCCGGGACACCGCGGTCCTAACATGTCGGACGTGCAGTCGAATTCTGAGCCCTCAGCGTCCCGCCGCCCCCGCGCCCACGACGACAACCGCGACTACGAGATCGAATCCCTGGCGGAGTTCGACCGGGTCATCGCCTCGGGCGGCCTCGCCGGACACCGCGTCCAGTCGGTCGATCTGACGGACCGTACGTTCGCGCTGCTCGGCGCGGACACCACGGACTCCGTGTTCCTCGGCTGCGCCATGGAACCGGACGCCGCCGCCAAGGTACGAGCCGGGGGCGCCCTGGTCTTCCCGCCCGTACCGGGCCTGCCGTTCGATCCCTACCGGGGCGGCCTCTACAGCCCGGACGAACTCTTCGAGGGGCTGGCCGACGCCGGCTACGAGGCCACCCCGGACGCCCGCTCGTACCACTGGTTCGAACAGACCAAAGCGGACGGCGACATCTTCGCCTCGATGCTGCGGGGCATCCACGACGACGCCGTATCCGATGCCCTGGACGAGCACCTCGCCGGCGCCCGGGTGGTGGGCATCATGGGCGGCCATGCCCTGGAGCGCGGCTCCGCGGCGTACGCGGGCGCGGCCCGGCTCGGCCGCCGGCTGACCCGCAACGGGCTGACCGTCGCGACCGGCGGCGGCCCCGGCGCGATGGAGGCGGCGAACCTCGGGGCGTACGCCGCGCCCTTCGAGGACGGCATGCTCGACTCGGCGCTGGAAGTCCTCGCCAAATCGCCGCACTTCACGCCCTCGATCACGGAGTGGGCACGGGCCGCCTTCGACATCCGGCGGAGCCGGCCCGGCGGCGGCATCTCGGTCGGCATCCCCACGTGGTTCTACGGACATGAGCCGCCGAACGCCTTCGCGTCCCACATAGCGAAGTACTTCGTCAACGCGGTGCGCGAGGACGGCCTGCTGGCACGCTCCAACGCCGGCGTGGTCTTCCTCCCGGGCGCGGCCGGGACCGTACAGGAGATCTTCGACAACGCGACCCCGAACTACTACCAGTCGCGGGGCGGGCCGACCCCGATGGTGCTGGTGGACCGCGTGCACTGGACCGAGAAGCTCCCCGCCTGGCCGCTGCTCCGGGCGCTGGCGGCGGAGCGCCCGATGGCGGCCCGGATCGCGCTGGTCGACTCGGTGGACGAAGCCCCCGAGGCGCTGGCCCGCCTCGCGGAGGGGGCGCCTTCCTGACCGGGCGGCGGCATGCCCCTCGTCCAAGGCCCCGCTACCGCCCGAGCCTTGAGGACAATCCCGCAGCCGCAGATCAGGGCCGGTCTCCGTGCGCCACCCTGCATGCAGGGGCAGGTCCGTGCCGGAGGCTCACCCCATGCTGCGCACCGTGTCACGCAGGCGGCGGGCTTCGTCGATCCGCTTCTCGTAGGTGGCCCCGAGCAGCAGCAGGAGCAGGCCGGCAGCGGCCAGTGGCACCCAGCGGGGGACGAGGCCGAGCACCTGGACCACGGTCGGGGCGAGTTCGTGCACCCCGACCAGCACGAGTACGCCGCTGCCGACGACCAGCGGTGCCTGGAGGCGGGTGCGTACGCCGACCACGGTGACGAGCAGGGCCGCCGTGCCCAGGAGCAGCGGGCGCACCCAGTTCCCGTCGTTGAACGCGGCGCTGAGGCTGGGGAGCATGGTCGCGCTCAGCCCCGCCCCGTAGGCGGGCCAGGAGCCCGTCTCGGGGTTGCCCGTACGGCGGCGGTGGCCGATGACCAGCGCGGCTGCCGTGACCGGGAGCGTGTACGCCTCGGGGAAGGTGACGCCCGCCAGGGAGAGGCGCACCCAGGAGGAGGCGATGAGCAGGGCGGTTCCGGCGAGGGCGGCGCGGCGGCGGTCCGGGCGCAGCGCGAGGGCCAGGCCCGCGACCCCGGACACGGCGAGGGCGACGCTCAGCGCGTCGGGATGAGGGGCCGTCAGGGCGAGGGCGGTCGCGGCAAGGACATACCCGGCGCCCTCCACGGCCGTGGAGACCTGCTCACGCCCCGGGATCCGGTGCCACGCCGCTGCGGCGCAGGCGGCAAGGACCGCGACCGCGAGCACCGCGAACGCGGCGAGGTGCCCGGGCAGTCCGGCGGTGAGTCCGGACGCGAACGCCTCGACGCCCAGGGCGAGGACGGCGAACGCCCCCGCGACACGCGCCGTCGTGCGCTCGGCGGGCGAGGCGGTCGGCGCCGCGAGGACGTGGGCGAGTACCGCGGCCGACGCGGCGAAGGTCCCGCACACCGCGAGCACGGCGGCCCGGTCGGCCGACGACCACAGCAGGGCGAGCGCGCCGCTCGCGGCCAGCGCCGACAGCCGCGGTACGAGTGCGGCCCCCGGCCGGCGCACGACGTCCACCGCTACGGCGACGGTCACCACAGCGGCGGCCGCAAGCACCCAGGCGTACGGCAGTCCCACCGCGACCGGCATCAGGAGCAGCGCGGGGACGGCGGCCAGTGCCGCGGCGTTGCGCAGCGCGTTCGCCGCTCGGTCCAGGTGCCCGTCGCCGACGGCACGGGCGCGCAGTACGGCCAGGGCGGCCAGGACGGAGGCGACCAGCCAGAGCACGAACAGCGGCGCGGTCGCGAGCTGCCAGCTCCACCGCGGCGGTTGACCGTCGAGCCAGAGCGTGATGCCGGGGACGACGGGCCGGGTGAGGGCGTACACGAGTTCCGGCAGCACCAGCACACCGGTCAGCAGCAGCATGACCGAGGCGGCGGCCAGCTCTCCCGCCGCGGCCGCGGCTTCGGGCAGCGGTGCGAGCGGGCCGCCCTCCGCAGGCTTCGCCCACCGGCCGCTGCGCACAGAGGACACCGCCGCCCACACCATGATGAGCGCGGCCGGTGCCGCGTATCCGGCCACGTCCCAGCCCGAGGGCACGACCCACCGCAGGCCGGCTCCGATCGCCACGGTCAACGCCACGACGGCCACGCCTTCGGCACCGCAGCGCAGCGCGAACGGCAATGTGCGGAAGCCGCGGCACAGCGCCGTCCCCAGAAGCACCAGCAGCCCCAACGGCACCCAGGCCCGCATCACTTCGGCCGGTGCCGAGGCGCTCGTCGCGTGCGCCGCCGCGAGCGCCCCGCCCGGCAGCGCCCATCCGCCGCCGATCACCCGGGCCCCCGTGACCAGGGCGGTGGCGGCTCCTTCGCCGCCCAGCCGGTCGCGGAGCCCGGCAGGGCCGGTGGCGGTGTGTGCGGCGAGCGCGTACAGGGCCGCGAAGTCCATCGCGGCCGTGGCGATCATCGCGGTCGCGTAGTCCTCGGCCGTTCCGCCCGAGGCCGTGGTGCCCAGGAGGCCCGGCAGTTGCGCCGTCAGGAATGCCACGGGCAGCGGGATCCGTAGCCGCTGCCACCAGCCGTAGGCCCCCGCCCCCACTGCCGTCAGCGTGGTGACCACCGCCCAGTAGCCCGCCGGCCCGACGAGGTCCAGGCCGCCGAGTCCGGCCTCCCGTGCGGCGTAGGCGTCCAGGAGCACCAGGGCGAGTCCCACCGCGGCCGAAGCCTCGGCGGTGGCCGTGAGCTGCCGCCGCCGCAGCGGACGGGGCAGTGCGAGCGCGCACGCGGTCAGCGCGAGCAGGATGGCGGCCCGCCCGCCGATGCCCAGCCGTCCCCAGCTCACCACGGTGAACACCAACGCGGCCACGACCACCAGCACTCCGCCGACGATCAGCAGCGCGGTCCGGGCGGACGGCGCGGAGATCTCCCGCACCGAAGCACCCGCCTCGCCCACGGGAACGCCCATGGGAGCGCCCGCCCGCGTCCCCGCAGGTGCGTCCCGGCGTACCCGCAGCGCGGCCAGCAAGTCGTGCTGCCGCTGCGCCAGCCACTGCCTGCGTGCGTCCAGCGCGTGCAGCTCTCCTGTGACCTGCCACAACGCCAGGGCGTCCGGCCCGGTCAGGGGCAGCCGGCAACGGGTGCACCAAGCGGGCGGAGGTGACCCCAGAGGCATTCCGCAGTCCGGGCAACCCGGCGATTCCGTGTGCATGGCGCGAGTATGCGTAGTCTGGTCGGCCGCGGCATGAGTACCCGTACTCATGCCGCCCTGAGGCCCGAGGCCGGTCCCGGTCGTCGGCTCCGGGAGGGAGGCTCGCTCTTCCGCCGCGTCCTCCTCCAGGCCCCCACCGCCTCGGTGCGCCGACCACTCGGTGTACTGCCCACCCGAGGCAACTCCCGTCCTGAAATGCGCGTCTGCCAGGCCGGGCAACGAACAGTAAGACAGACAGCGGGCGAACGGAGCTCTTGGTGATCATCGGCCTTCTGACGGCGGTAGCGGCGTCGGCCTGCTACGGCACGGGTTCGGTCCTACAGGCGGTGGGTTCACGCAAGTCCGCCCGCCGGGAAGCGGCCGAGGCGTCGACCACCGGTGTCACCCAGCACGGCGGCCCCAGCCTGTCCTCCACCGCGAAAGCCGCCGTGACCTGGGAGTTCATGGTCGGCACGGTGCTGGACTTCATAGGGTTCGGGCTCGGCGCGCTGGCCGCCAGGCTGCTGCCGCTGTTCCTTTCCCAGACCGTGATCAGCGCCAACCTCGTGATCACTGCCGTACTGAGCATCAAGCTCCTCGGGATCCGGCTCAACCGGGCGGAGTGGACCTCCATCGGCGTGGTGTGCGGGGCGTTGGTGCTGCTGGCCACGGCCGCCGGTCCGGAAGGCAGCGGCCACACACCGATCGCCGCACACTGGTGGCTGCTCGCCGCCTCGGTCGTACTCATCGGCGGCGGCACCCTGCTCGTGCGTCTGCTCGGCGGACGGGCCGCGATCCTCGCGGGCCTGCTCTCCGGTCTGGGCTTCGGCGCGCTCGGTATCGGCGTACGGGTACTGAACGGGGTGGCCCCCTTCCATCTGCCGTCCCTGCTCGGCGACCCCGCCCTGTACGCGATTCTGGTGGCCGGTATCGGGGGCATGTATCTGCACACCGTCGCCCTCCAGATCGGCTCGGTGAACGGTGCCACGGCGGCGCTGGTGGTGGGCGAGACGGTGGTCCCCGGCATGCTCGGGGTGCTGTGGCTGGGCGACTCCTCCCGTCCGGGCTTCGGCTGGGTCGCCGCCCTCGGGTTCGTGGTGGCCGTGGCCGGTGCCGTCGCGGTCGCCTGGTACGGCGAACCGGAGCCGGAGGCGGAGCCCGGCTCGCCGGCCGCCGGTGAGCGGCAGACGGAGGTCGCGGCCCGCTGAGGGCGTCAGCCCGCAGCGCCCGAGGCGTCCAGCACCACCACGTCCTGCGCCGCGAAGGCGATGCCCACCCGCGCCCCCACCTCCGGCGCGTCCCGCAGCGCGCAGGCCGCCTCCACCTGCGGTCCGCCGGCCGGCCGGAGCAGCAGCGCGACATGGGTACCGCGGAAGGTACGGGCGGCGACCGTGCAGGGCAGGCCCTCCGGGGCGGCCGTCAGCCGTACCCCGGCCGGCCGGACGAGCAGGCGGCACGGCCCGTCCGCCGTACCGTCCGGGACCGGCACCTTGCCCCAGGGGGTGACGGCGGCCTCGCCCTGCACCGTCGCCTCGACCACGTTGTCGAAGCCGAGGAAACGGGCGACGAATTCCGTGGCGGGCCGCTGCCAGACCTCCAGCGGGGTGCCGGTCTGCGCGATCCGGCCCTCCTGCATCACCACGACCCGGTCGGCGAGCGCGAAGGCCTCCCCCTGGTCGTGGGTGACCGCGAGGACGGTGGTGCCCAATTCGCGGAAGAGGCGGCGGAGTTCGACGACCAGCCGTTCGCGCAGCCCGCGGTCGAGCTGGCCGAGGGGCTCGTCCAGCATCAGCAGGCGGGGGCGGGGGGCCAGCGCGCGGGCCAGCGCGACCCGCTGCTGTTCGCCGCCGGACAGGGAGGCCACGGCGCGCCGCTGGGCGCCCGGCAGCCCGACGAGGTCCAGCAGTTCGGCGACCGTACGCTCCCGGTCGCCGCGGGCGGAGCGCCGCATCCGCAGCCCGAAGGCGACGTTCCCCTCGACATCGCGCTGCGGGAAGAGCTGGTGGTCCTGGAACATCATGCCGACGCCGCGGCGGTGGGTGGGCACCCCGGCCTGCTCCCGCCCCTCCAGCAACACCTGCCCCGCGTCGGCCTGTTGGAGTCCGGCGACGACTCTCAGCAGAGTGGACTTGCCGCTGCCGCTCGGCCCCAGGACGCAGACGATTTCGTGCGCCGCGACGTCCAGATCCACCGCGTCCAGCGCGGGACGTCCCGCCGTGCCGAAGCGGACGGTCACCCCGCCCAGCCGTAGCAGCTCCTGCGCCGTGGTCCCGGCCCGTGCCGTCATCTAGAACTCCCCGGATTGGTCGACGGGGCGCAGGCGCTCCAGTACCAGCAAGGCGCCGGCGCACACCACCATCAAGACGGTCGACAGGGCCATCGCCTGCCCGTAGTTGAGCTCTCCCGCACGTCCCAGCAGCCGCGCCACGGCGACCGGCAGCGTCGGCTGGTCCGGCCGTGCGATGAAGACCGTCGCGCCGAACTCGCCGAGCGAGACGGCGAAGGCGAAGCCCGCGGCGATCAGCAGGGCCCGCCGCACCATCGGCAGGTCGACCTCGCGCCACACCCGCCACGGCGAGGCGCCGAGCACGGCGGCCGCCTCCCGCAGCCGTCCGTCGATCGCCCGCAGGACCGGCAGCATCGTCCGGACCACGAACGGCACCCCCACCAGTGCCTGGGCGAGCGGCACCAGCCACCACGAGGCACGCAGATCGAGCGGGGGTGCGTCGAGGCTGATCAGAAACCCGAAGCCGACGGTCACCGCGGAGACTCCGAGGGGCAGCATCAGCAGCGCGTCGAAGCCGCGGACGAACCGGCCGGCCAGCGGCGTCCGCCCGGACGGGCCCCCGCGGAGCCGGGGCAGGGTCAGCGCGGCGGCCGCCAGCCCGCCCACCACCAGCGCGATCGCGGTGGCCGCGGCCGCGTAGGCGAGGGAGTTCCACAGGGCGTCGAGGGGCGCGACGGTGAAGGTGCTGTCGGCGGAGGCGGCGGACCGCAGCGAGGTGTAGAACACCGTTCCGTAGCCGTCCGGCCCGGCGAACGACCGCTCCACGAGCACGGCCAGCGGCGCGATCAGCAGGACGGTGATGACGGCGAGGGTCCCCCACAGCAGCGTCCACTGGCCGCGGCCGCGCGGCCGGTGAGCGGTCTGCGACGGCGCCACGAGCCGCAGCGCGGACTCCCGCCGCCGCACCGTCCAGGCGTGCAGCGCCAGCACGCCCAGCACTGCCGCGAACTGGATCAGGGTGAGGACGGCGGCCGTCGGCAGATCCAGGAAGTCCGCGGTCTGCCGGTAGATCTCCACCTCCAGCGTCGAGAAGGCGGGCCCGCCCAGAATCTGCACCACCCCGAAGGAGGTGAAGGTGAAGAGGAAGACCATCAGCGCGGCGGCCGCGACGGCGGGCCCCAGGGCCGGCAGGGTCACCCGCCGCCAGGCCTCGAACCGGCCGGCTCCCAGCACCCGCGCCGCCTCTTCCTGGCGCGGGTCGAGCTGCCCCCAGAGCCCGCCGACGGTCCGTACGACCACGGCGTAGTTGAAGAAGACGTGCGCCAGCAGAATCGCCCACACCGAGGTGTCCAGGCGCAGGCCCCACAGCTCGTCCAGCAGCCCGCCACGCCCGACCAGTGCCAGGAAGGCCGAGCCGACGACGACGGTCGGCAGCACGAACGGCACGGCCACCACGGCCCGCAGCAGCTGTTTGCCGGGGAAGTCGAAGCGCGCGAAGACATAGGCGCCGGGCAGTGCGACCAGCAGCGTCAGCGCCGTGGACGCGGCCGCCTGCCAGACGGTGAACCACAGCACTTGAACGACATCCGGGTCGCCGAGCACCGCCCCGATCCGGGCGAGCTGCCACTGCCCGCCGTCCTTCAGCCCCCGCCCGACGATCGCCACGACCGGATAGGCGAAGAACAGCGCGAAGAAGGCGAGCGGCAGCGCCATCAGGCCGAGCCGCACCGCCGTTCCCCGCGCGGGCCGCCGGCTGCGGGTTACTTCAGAACGAGCGAGGACCACTGCTTGATCCACTGTTCGCGGTTCTTGGTGATCGTCTCCGGAGGCAGCGTCGTCGGCTCGTCGATCGTGGCGCCGTACTTGGTGAACAGCTCCGGCACCTTGGCGTCCTTGCGCGCCGGGTTGACGAACATCTTCAGCGGTACGTCCTCCTGGAACTCCTTGCTCACCAGGAAGTCCAGCAGCGCCTTGCCGCCCTTCGCGTTCTTCGCGCCCTTGAGCAGACCGCCGAACTCGATCTGGCGGAAGCAGGTGCCCGTGGCGACACCGGTGGGTGCCTCCTTGGGCGCGGGCTTCTTGCCGAGCACCTCGACCGGCGGGCTGGAGGCGTAGGAGACCACCAGCGGCTTGTCGCCCTTGCCCTTGCCGGCCGCGGAGCCCGAGAACCGCTCGTAGTAGGCCTGCTCCCAGCCGTCGACGACCTCGACGCCGTTGGCCTTGAGCTTCTTCCAGTAGTCCTGCCAGCCGTCCGGCCCGTACTTGGCGATGGTGCCGAGCTGGAAGGCGAGCCCCGGGGAGGAGGTGGCGGAGTTCTCCGTGACCAGCAGCCCCTTGTACCGGGGTTCGAGCAGATCGTCGAAGGTCTTCGGCGGCGCGGTCTTGTGCCGGGCGAAGTAGCCGCGGTCGTAGTTGACGCAGATGTCGCCGTAGTCGAGCGGGGTGACGCGGTGCTCGCCCTTGTCGAGCTGTAGCCCGGCCGGCACGTTCGCCAGCCCCTTGGCCTCGTACGGGCTGAAGACGCCCTCGTTCAGAGCGCGCGAGAGCAGCGTGTTGTCGATGCCGAAGAACACATCGCCCTGGGGGTTGCCCTTGGACAGGATCGCCTGGTTGACGGCCTTGCCGGCGTCCCCGCCCTTGAGGATCTTGACCTTGTAGCCGCTCTCCTTCTCGAAGGCGGCCAGGACCGACTTGGACACGTTGAACGAGTCATGGCTGACGAGCGTGACGGTCTTGGCGTCCGCCCCGCCGCCCGGCGTACCGCAGGCGGCGAGCGCGGCTATCCCGACCGCGGCGGCGACCGCCGAGACGGTGATCCTGCTGGTGATGCTCACTGGCTTCCTCCTGGCTGGCCAGGAAGAGACGCGGCCCCGCCCGGTGTCCGCGGCTCTCGACGTCGGAGGACGTACGGAGGCGAATCCGGGCGGGGCGCAACAGCATGAGTGACGACCGAACTTCCTACCCGGAATGACCCGGGCGAGGTTCAAGGGTCTGCGGGCACCGTAGGACTACGACGCTTCCGCACTCTCAGCGCTGTGGCGCTCCCCTGTCGGAATGTGCATTTGTTCGATCACACGGTACCAGCGGGCGGTCAGCGCTCCGAGGCTGCGAGCTGTCCGCAGGCGCCGTCGATCTCCTGGCCGCGGGTGTCACGAACGGTCACCGGAACCCCGTGCGCCTCGATGGCCTGGACGAACGCCTTCTCGTCCTCGGGGCGCGAGGCGGTCCACTTCGAGCCGGGCGTCGGATTCAGCGGAATCAGGTTCACATGGACCCGCTTGCCCTTCAGCAGCCGGCCCAGCAGGTCACCGCGCCACGCCTGGTCGTTGATGTCGCGGATCAGCGCGTACTCGATCGAAATCCGCCGCCCGGACTTCTCCGCGTACTCCCACGCCGCGTCCAGCACCTCACGCACCTTCCAGCGCGTGTTGACGGGCACCAGGGTGTCGCGCAGCTCGTCGTCGGGCGCATGCAGCGACACCGCCAGCCGGCACTTGAACCCTTCGTCGGCGAACCGCAGCATCGCCGGGACCAGTCCGACCGTCGAGACGGTGATGCCGCGCTGGGACAGCCCCAGCCCATCGGGCTCCGGGTCGGTCAGCCGACGGATCGCCCCGACCACCCGCTTGTAGTTGGCGAGCGGCTCGCCCATCCCCATGAAGACGATGTTGGACAGCCGCGCGGGCCCGCCCGGCACCTCGCCGTCGCGCAGCGCCCGCATCCCGTCGACGATCTGGTGCACGATCTCGGCGGTCGACAGGTTCCGGTCCAGTCCCGCCTGCCCCGTCGCGCAGAACGGGCAGTTCATTCCGCATCCGGCCTGCGAGGAGATGCACATGGTGACCCGGTCGGGGTAGCGCATCAGCACGGATTCGACGAGCGTGCCGTCGTGCAGCTTCCACAGGGTCTTGCGCGTGGTGTCGTCGTCACACGAGATGTGCCGCATGACCTTCATCAGATCCGGCAGCAGCTCGCTCGCCAGCTTCTCGCGCGCCGCCGCGGGGATGTCGGTCCACTGCGCCGGGTCGTGCGCATAACGGGCGAAGTAGTGCTGCGACAGCTGCTTGGCGCGAAACGGCTTCTCCCCGATCGCGGCCACCGCTTCGCGACGCTCGACGGGGCTGAGATCGGCAAGGTGCCGCGGGGGCTTCTTGGCCCCGCGCGGCGCGACGAAAGTGAGTTCTCCGGGTGCAGGCATGGTCCGTCCAGTGTGGCAGATCGTTTACGGGGGCCCAGGTCCGAGTGGCGAGGGGCCCGTCACCCACTGCGGCCTTCTCCCCTTCGCGGTCCGCCTCGTACGGCCCACGGACGGCCGGACTACCAGCATGACCTCGTCAACTCGCACCCAGCTGGTGGTGCGTCCGCAGCCTCGCGGGACCCATGGGAACGGGGTGAGAAGTGACCGCCGACGGAGATCTCAGCTTGGTTGCGTTAGCAGGCGTGTTAGGGACAGCCCGCTCACCAGGCGCATACTGCTGCTAATGACAAAGCCTGCCGTAGCCCGGCGCCACCTGCCGTCCAGCCCCTTCAAGCCCCCGGTCACGCGCCCTCCCAAGCAGTTCGCGATGGGCGACCGGGTCACACACGATGAGCACGGCCTCGGCCGGGTCATCGGCATCGAGGATGAGGTCGCGGTACTTGTCGACTTCGGTTCGGTGCAGGCACGGATCATGAGTCCGTTCAGCAAATTGGCCAAGCTCTGAGAACCCCGCGCCGTTCGGCGCCGCCGCCTGCCCAGCCACGACGGCGGGGCCCCTAGCCGAGCCCGCACGCTGCGCCAAGTCACATCCCGGCAGCAGCCGCTCCCCCACGCCCCTCTCCGGAGCGTCCGGCCCCTTCAGGCTGCCGCCTCCCTGACAACGAAGGAACGGCGCCCCACCACCGCCGGCCCTTCTCACCCGTCGACCTCGCCCGGCCCCGTCGCCCCCCTCCCGCCGCTGGCCCTTCAACCGCGCCACGGCGATGACCGCCGACGGGCACGCCCGTGTCACGTGAGCCACTCAGGGACGCCGCGCCTTCCACGCCCGCGTCGCTCGTTCCGGACATCAAGGAACGCATGCGATCTTCGGAGAGGGGGACAGCCGAACGGGACTGCTGTGCGTCGGCCCGAAGGGCGACAGGCCACGCCGGAACACCTTCCATGACACGTGGACGTCGGCTCTCAAGGGGGCCGGGGCCAAGGGAGTCCCTTTCCACGATCTGCGGCACACAGGCCACAGCCTGGCCGCGACCGGCGGAGCCACCACCCCCGAGACGCGCGAAGAGGGGCCTGCCCCATCGTGCGGCAGACCCCTCACGGGCATCGGAAGGCCCGTCATACGCACCGTAGCGGCCGGCGGGACAAAGCCCGCCTCCCTGCTCCCGGCTACGAAAACCCTGTGCTCAGCCGGCTCCCACAAAGATCACGAACAGCAGCCAGACGACCGGGGCGGTCGGCAGCAGGGAGTCGAGGCGGTCCATGATGCCGCCGTGACCGGGGAGCAGCGTCCCCATGTCCTTGATGCCGAGATCGCGCTTGATCATGGACTCGCCGAGATCGCCGAGGGTGGCGCTGGCGGCGACCGCGAGGCCGACCAGCAGGCCCTGCCACCAGGCACCGTCCGTGATCAGGAACTGCATGCACAGCGCGCCGGCCACCATCGCGAAGAGCACCGCGCCGACGAGTCCCTCGCGGGTCTTGCCGGGGCTGATGCGCGGTGCGAGCTTGTGCTTGCCGAACCGCCAGCCGACCGCGTACGCACCGGTGTCGCTGACGACGGTCAGCAGCAGGAAGGTCAGTACCCGCTGCGGCCCGTCGGGCTCGGCCGCGAGCATCAGCGCCACGAACGTCGCGAGGAAGGGCACGTAGAACGCCGCGAAGACCCCGGCGGTGACATCGCGCAGATAGTTCTCCGGCGCCTCGGTCATCCGCCAGACCAGGACGGCCAGCGCGGTCAGCGCCATCGCCACCCAGGCACCCTCGGCACCGCGGACGTAGCCGGCGACCACCATGGCGGTGCCACCGACCGCGAGCGGCACCAGCGGCACCTTGATGTCCTTGCGCTCCGCCAGCCGCGAGGTCAGCTCCCACAGGCCCACGACAACGGCGATCGCTATCACGCCGATGAAGACAGGCTTGTAGACGAAGAGCGACGCAACGATGATCGCGCCGAGGCCGATGCCGACCCCTATCGCGGCGCGCAGGTTGCGGCCCGCGCTCTTCTTCTTCGGCTTCTCTGAGTCCGGCGAGCTGTCGGACCCGGAAAGAGAGGTGGGCATGGGCTCCTGCGGCTTTTCATCGCGGAACAGGGGGCCGCTCAGTCGAGCAGCCCCCCGGTCGTCCAGGTGGTCCCGGTTATCCCGGATGTCCCGATGTTCCCGGCCGTCGTCCTGGTGTCCGCCTGGCCCGGGCACGAAGGGCATGGGCCGAGTCTGCGCCGCGTCGCCCCAGTCGTGCACGGGACCCGCCGGGGCGGGGGGCGCCGCCCCGCGAAGCGAGGAGGCCGGTCCGTGGTCGGGCGGCCCCCATTGACCGGCGCCGGGCGGGGCGGCCCCCCAGGAAGACTCGTTCATCAGACCTCGAGGAGCTCGGATTCCTTGTGCTTGAGCAGCTCGTCCACCTGCGCGACGTACTTCGCGGTGGTGTCGTCGAGCTCCTTCTCGGCGCGACGCACCTCGTCCTCGCCGGTTTCCTTGTCCTTGACGAGCTTGTCGAGGGTCTCCTTGGCCTTGCGGCGCACGCTGCGGATCGAGATCTTCGCGTCCTCGCCCTTGTTCTTCGCGACCTTGATGAACTCCTTGCGGCGCTCCTCGGTCAGCTCGGGGAACGTCACCCGGATGATATTGCCGTCGTTGCTCGGGTTGACGCCGAGGTCGGAGTCGCGGATGGCCTGCTCGATGTTGCGCAGCGCGCTCTTGTCGAACGGGGTCACCACGGCCATCCGCGGTTCGGGAACCGAGAACGACGCCAGCTGGTTGATCGGCGTCATCGCACCGTAGTAGTCCGCCACGATCTTGTTGAACATCGCCGGGTGCGCACGCCCGGTGCGGATCGCGGCGAAGTCCTCCTTGGCGACCACGACGGCCTTCTCCATCTTCTCCTCGGCCTCGAGGAGGATCTCTTCGATCACCACTTGCTCCTGGTCTTTTCGGTAAGAAGCAGAGCCTCGCCCCTGCCGCGCGTCTTCTCCTGCACGGTGTCCGACCGGCAGGCCGTTGTCCATCCCCGTACCGGGGTCTTCCCCGGTACGGGGGCTGCCGCCCGTACAGGCCGATGCCCGGACGGAATCACGGCAGTTGAGGCCGTCAGGCCCGGGTGCCCTGATCGCTGACGAGCGTGCCGATCTTCTCACCCTTCACCGCGCGCGCGATGTTGCCCTCCGCGAGCAGTTCGAACACGAGGATCGGGAGCTTGTTGTCCCGGCACAGCGTGATGGCGGTGGCGTCGGCGATCTTCAGGTCCCGGGTGATGACCTCGCCGTATTCGAGGGCGTCGAACTTCACCGCGTCCGGGTTCTTCTTGGGGTCGGAGTCGTAGACCCCGTCCACCCCGTTCTTGCCCATCAGCATGGCCTCGGCGTCGATCTCCAGGGCGCGCTGGGCGGCGGTGGTGTCGGTGGAGAAGTAGGGCATGCCCATGCCGGCGCCGAAGATGACGACCCGGCCCTTCTCCAGATGGCGCACCGCACGCAGCGGAATGTACGGCTCCGCGACCTGTCCCATGGTGATCGCCGTCTGGACGCGGGAGTCGATGCCCTCCTTCTCCAGGAAGTCCTGGAGTGCCAGACAGTTCATGACCGTGCCGAGCATGCCCATGTAGTCGGAACGCGCCCGGTCCATGCCGCGCTGCTGGAGTTCGGCGCCGCGGAAGAAGTTTCCGCCGCCGATCACGATGGCGATCTCGTAGCCCTCGCGCACCACGGCGGCGATCTCGCGGGCCATCGCGTGCACGACATCGGGGTCGACGCCCAGTCCGCCGCCGCCGGCGAACGCTTCGCCCGACAGCTTCAGCAGGAAGCGCCGCCTGCCGCCGTGGCCGGGATGGTCTGTGTGCGCGCCGTCGGCACCGTGAATCATTGAGCTCTCCTCGTGCACATACGAAGAAGGCCATTGCCGTGGGTCTGGTTCAGATCCCTGTGCGGCAATGGCCTCCTCGTCACATCTGCGGCCGGCCGTTGAGCGGCCGACTGCGTACGACCCTAGCGGGGTCGCAGGTCATTCGCTGCCTTCGCGACAGGCTCAGATGCCGACCTTGATGCGCGCGAAGCGCTTCAGGGTGACACCGGCCTCCTGGAGGACCTTCTCGACGGACTTCTTGTTGTCGAGCGCGTACGGCTGGCCGAGCAGCGTCGCGTCCTTGAAGAAGCCGTTGAGACGACCCTCGACGATCTTCGGCAGGGCAGCCTCGGGCTTGCCCTCCGCACGCGTGGTCTCCTCGGCGACGCGGCGCTCGGCCTCGACGACCTCGGCCGGCACGTCGTCCTTGGAGAGGTACTTCGGGGCGAAGGCCGCGATGTGCTGCGCGACGCCCTTGGCGACCTCGGCGTTCTCCTTGTCGAGCTCGACAAGGACACCGATCTGCGGCGGCAGGTCGGGCATGGTGCGGTGCATGTAGACCGACACGAAGCCGTCGGAGAACTGCGCGAAGCGGTCCAGGACGATCTTCTCGCCGAGCGTGGCGTTGGCCTCGTCGACGAACGCCTGGACGGTCTTGCCGGCCGCGATCTCGGAGGCGAGCAGAGCCTCGATGTCGGCCGGAGAGGTCTTCGCGATGTGCGCGGCGATCTCGCCTGCGACGGCCTGGAACTTCTCGCCCTTGGCGACGAAGTCCGTCTCGCACTTCAGCTCGACAATGACACCGGAGGTGTTGTCGTCGGCGACCAGGGAGACCACGGCGCCGTTCTCGGCGGAGCGGCCCTCGCGCTTGGCGACGCCCTTCTGGCCCTTGATACGCAGCGCCTCGACGGCCTTGTCGACGTCGCCCTCGGCCTCGTCCAGGGCCTTCTTGCAGTCCATCATGCCGGCGCCGGTGAGCTCGCGGAGCTTCTTGACGTCAGCGGCGGTGTAGTTCGCCATGGTCTGTGAATCTCTTCTCGAAATCTCGAAGTCGAAAGATCTACGGGTGGACGGCGGGGGCGGCGCTTGTGGCGCCCTCCCCCGCCGTCATCAGCCGGATGCTGCGGGTCAGGCCTGCTCGGCGTCCGCGGCCGGCTTCTCGGCCTCGGCCTCGGCGGCGGGAGCCTCGGCGGCCGGGGCGGCCTCCTCAGCGGGCTTCTCCTCGGCCTTGGGGGCCTCGTCGTCAGCCTTCTTCTCGCCCTCGAGCAGGTCGCGCTCCCACTCGGCCAGGGGCTCGGCGGCAGCGGCCTTCTCGCCGGGCTTCTGGTCGCCGGTGGCGGCACCGGAGCGGGCGATGAGGCCCTCGGCGACGGCGTCGGCGATCACGCGGGTGAGCAGGGTGACGGAGCGGATCGCGTCGTCGTTGCCCGGGATCTTGTAGTCGACCTCGTCCGGGTCGCAGTTGGTGTCGAGGATCGCGACGACCGGGATGTTGAGCTTGCGCGCCTCACCGACGGCAATGTGCTCCTTCTTGGTGTCCACGATCCAGACGGCGCTGGGCACCTTCTGCATCTCGCGGATACCGCCGAGGGTCTTCTCCAGCTTGGCCTTCTCGCGGGAGAGAACCAGGAGCTCCTTCTTGGTGAGGCCGGACGCGGCCACATCCTCGAAGTCGATCTGCTCGAGCTCCTTCAGGCGCTGAAGGCGCTTGTAGACGGTCGAGAAGTTGGTCAGCATGCCGCCGAGCCAGCGCTGGTTCACGTAGGGCATGCCCACGCGGGTCGCCTGCTCGGCAATGGCCTCCTGGGCCTGCTTCTTCGTGCCGACGAACATGACCGAGCCGCCGTGGGCGACGGTCTCCTTGACGAACTCGTAGGCGCGGTCGATGTACGACAGCGACTGGAGCAGGTCGATGATGTAGATGCCGTTGCGCTCGGTGAAGATGAAGCGCTTCATCTTCGGGTTCCAGCGACGGGTCTGGTGCCCGAAGTGGACGCCGCTCTCCAGCAGCTCCCGCATCGTGACGACGGCCATGGCCGTACTCCTTGTTGTACTCGGTTCCACTGCGGCCGGTCGGCCGCGGTGCCTGACGCCCCGACGCGCCTGCCGGGGAAGACACCTTGCGGAGTCGTCCGAGGACCGAGGAGCGCGGCCGTCGTGCTGCCCGAAAGGGACTGGTGCACTGACGGCGGGGCGTGCGAAGTCGACCCGGTGACCCGGATCGCCATCAGAAGTGTACGGGACTGCCGACGCACCGGGCGACACACACCATTTCGAGCCCCCGGCGGGTGACACCGTTGTCCACAACCGCCTCCCCATCCACAGCTTCCGACCAAGATCCCCCCGCCGCGACGGCCTGCGTCACCGTCGGGACATGCGACTCCACACCCAGCAGAACGCGCGACGGGCCCCCCGACGAAGCACTCGACAATCTCCCGGCTCGGGCAGGACCGTCCGCGCCGTCGGCGGCCTCCACCTGGGCTTACGCGCGGGCTTCATCTGGGGCTCCCCGGGTCCGGCCGGTGCTGCGGGCGGCGGTGGGACGTCCCCGGCCGCCCACCGCCGCCCGCGGTACCGGCCGGATCTCCTTCCCTGCCCTCCCCCGCGCCCTCCCATGGCTCCCCCTCCCTCGGCTCCCCCTCCCTTGACTCCGTCTCCCTTGACTCCGCCTCCTTCGGCTTTCCCTCCGGTTCGGCCTCCCCGGTCACGCTTCCGTCCACGTTTCCGGCCACCGGCGCCCTCGCCACCGGCACCGCGCGGCGAGCCGACCGGACAAGGGCCGAGCTGCTTCTTCCCGGCCCGCGCGGCCTGTGCGCGGCTGGCCCCGGCCGTAGCCGCGGTACTCACCCTTCTGTCCCCCGCACCCGCGAGCGCTGCCGACGCGCTGCCCTTTGCCACGAGGGCTGAGCGCGGGGTGGAGCGGGTGGCGGATCGGCTGGCGGGGGTGGGACGTGGCGAGGGGGCGGGGGCGGTGGCGGGACGCCCTGAGGAGATGACGGCAGGTGCCGCAGAGATGACACGTGACGAGGCGGTGACGCGGCCCAGAGCGGTGGCACGCGCCAGCGCGTTGATGCGTCCCGAAGCGGAGACGCGTCCCAGGACCCTGACACGTCCCAGAGCGGTGACACGCCCCTGGGGTGCGGCACATGCCGAATCACGGGGTGCCCGCCCACCGAGTACCGACGCGCCGGGTACCGACCCACCGGGTGAGGACAGAGCCTGGCCGGTGGGGGGAGCCACGAGCGTCGGGCCCACGGTGGTACGCGGCTGGGAGCCGCCTCCTTCGCCGTGGGCGGCCGGGCACCGCGGCGTGGACCTGGCCGCGCCCGCCGGCGCGGTGGTGCGGGCGGCGGCGCCTGGCCGGGTTGCCTACGCCGGGACCGTCGCGGGCCGTGGCGTCCTGACGATCGAGGTGTCCCACTCGGGCCATCCGCCCTTACGCACCACCTACCAACCCGTTCGCCCCACGGCCCGGAAGGGCCAGCGCGTCACGGCAGGCCAACCGGTCGCCGTTCTGCAACGCGGCCCGTTCCACTGCCGGGCGCCATGCCTCCACTGGGGCCTGCGCCGCGGCAAGAGCTACCTGGACCCGCTGTCGCTGCTGCCCCGCAGCATGCTCCGCGGCGGCCCGTCACGACTGCTGCCGGTGTTCGGGGTTCCCGTACCGGCGGGCGGCCGCACGGTGGCCCCGTGGCATCCGGGACCAGCAGAACCACCGGGCTCAGCCGTACCGACAGAACCAACAGCTCAGGAGCGAAGGACAACGCCGACAGGACCTGCCCTCATAGCAGCAGCCGGACTCGCGGCCGCAGCGGTCTGGGCACTCGGCCGGCTCCATCGGGCTCGTGCGATGGGGAGCGAGGAGGGCACCACAAAGCGGAGGGATGCGAAGTGGCGCGGCCGCAGACGGGCGGTGGGTGATCGCTAGCCAGCCGTGATCGACGGGAGTTGAGGCAGGCAGGCCGGTCGCGCCCCCACAAGATGTCGGCCAAACGCCGAGGCAGCCCTATCCACAGCAAAGCGCGCCACAACACCCGCCACAAAGCCATGGCCGCCTCGGGCTGCGGGCTGCGGGCTGCGGGCTGCGGGCTGCGGGCTGC
>NZ_JAMJFM010000071.1:0-42698 GCF_023544705.1 Streptomyces sp. MCA2 | reverse complement strand
TCGGCTCGGCTCGGCTCGGCCCGGCCCGGCCCGGCCCGGCCCGGCTCGGCCTGTCTCGGCCCGTCCCGCGTCCTGCCTGTTCCTGTGCCCTCCTCCCGCCCAGCTCGTAGTGGCTTTCATGCGGAGGGCACGGAGGAGCACGAAGGTCACGGAGGCCGGTGGAGCCGGTTGAGGCCGTGCCGGCCGGGGAATGCCGCGACCGACGGGATTGTTGTGCCGCAGGCGACGCCGTACGGTCCGTGGTTGACGGATGCCCCCAGCGGCGACGGAGAGGAGCGGGCCGTGCCCGAGAGCAGCCCCGAGACGCATGTCATCGATTTCCGCGCCGCGGAGCAGCTGTTGGCGGCCCGTGACCCTCGCGGTGCGATCCGGCTGCTGGACTCGGTCATCACCGCGCACCCCGAGAACACCGCGGCCCGACTGCTGCGTGCCCGCGCCTTCTTTCTCGCCGCTCAACTACGGCCTGCGGAGCTGGAGTTCCAGATCGTGCTGGAGCGCGAGCCGGACAACGCCTTCGCGCACTTCGCACTCGGCCGCACCCTGGAGCGTGCCGGGCGCTCCGAGGAGGCACTGCGCCATTTCCGACTTGCAGCGGCCCTCGAACCGCGCCCGGAGTTCATCGAAGCGGCACGCTTCGCACCCGGTACGGGCGGCGGGGATCGCGACCCCGGCAGTCCGGACGGCGATCCGGAGTAGCTGCGCCGACCGTGCCGGTCGGAGTGTCGGCCTCCCTGCCGCCGGAGGCGATGCGCGCAGCGTCGCGCTACAGCATCTACCGTCTCGCTACAGCTTCTACGGTCTGGTGTTCCGTCGCCGGCCCGTGCCGTTCCGTATGCCGAACGAGTCGTTCCGGCCGCGGTCCGGGGCGTAGGGCGGTATGTCCTTGCCCGGCTGGTAGTGCGGTCCCTGGCGGATATGGCGGATCACCATCGCCAGGTCCGTCGCCGCCACCATCGCCAGTGCGGCACACGCTGCCGCCCATTCCGGTCGCCCGGCATTGGCGAAGGCCACGGCTCCGGCGATCGCCCACAGCAACCCCCACAGCGCCAGCCCGCGGCGGATTTTCAACGGGCTGCGTGCCTGAAGTGGCTCATTTCCCGTACGCATCGGCACCCATCTCCCACCTCCAGGATCCTCCCGATCGGCGCGCCAGTCATCTGTCCCTGACACCTCTTTTCGTGGTGGATGCCGTTCTTTCCGGTGCGTGCTCCACGGGATTCCTCTCGGTGGAGGGCGGGTCGGGGTGCGGGTCGGCCAGTGGGTCGCCGGCGGGGTGGCTGTTGATCCAGGACAGCCCGCCGATATCGAGCAGCGACCGGGCGCGGGTCACGGCGACATAGGCCAAGCGCGCCTCGTCGATGTCGATCGGGCCGGGCAGCGGGGCTCCGTCCTCCCCGGCCTCGTCGAGATCATCGGGCCCCGTGAAATCGTCCGCGATACGCACGCTCGCCCACTCCCGTCCCTTGGCCCGATGGACCGTGGACACCGTCACGTCGGCGGAGTCCTCGGGCGACAGCTGATCCAGGGCGCGCAGTAGCGCCTCCGTGCCGTGCTCGTCGACGACCTCCACCAGGGGCAGCAGGTCCCGTCCGGCCGGATCGCACTCCGCGTACTCGCGCAGTTCGCCCCAGGTCTCGAAGAGCATCAGCTCGGGGTGGCCGGTGCGGCGCCCGGCCTCGAGGTCGTGTGCGGCGCGGGCGAGAGCGCTGAGTGCCTCGCCGCCGCCCGCGAGGGCAACCCGGCGGTCCGCCTCCAGTTGTCGTATCACCTCCACCATCGCTCCCACATTTGTCCGGCACAGGATCGCCTCCGGCGCGCGGACGGCACGTAACTCCGTGTGAAGAAGAGGCGAACCTGTGAGCCGGATCGGGGCACCGACGATCGTGAGCCAGCGATTGGCCTCGGCCGCAAGCGCAGGACCGAAGCGGAACGAGCGGGAGAGGCTGAGCTGTCTGCCGTCGAATCCGGTCATCACGTCGCGCGCGCCGCGCCAGCCGTAGATGGCCTGGGCGGAGTCTCCGACCAGCACCAGTTGGGCGTGGTCGCGTTGTGCGGTGAAGACCTGCTCGACCACGGGGTTGGTGTCCTGTGCCTCGTCCAGGAGCAGGAAGTCCGCCGGGATGACGGGCTCACGCAGTGCCCACATCTTGAGGTAGTGGTCGTGCTCGAAGCGGACGACGCCGCGGTCCGGATGTTGCAGGTCGGCCCAGGCCTTGCGCGCGTAGGGCAGGACCAGCTCGGTGAGTTGTGCGTGCAGCGGCTCGGATTCGGCGCCGCGCAGGGGCGGGACGTGGTGCGGCCCGATGTCTCTGTCCGCCGACTGGCAGAAGCGGGTGACCGTCCGCAGGACTGTGTACGAGAGTGCCTTGTGGGTGACCTTGCGGGCGCCGGCCCGCATGGTCATGTCCTCGTCGATGCCCAGAGCCGCGCCCGTGCGCCATCCCGCTTGCCGAGGGGCGTTCATCCGCGCCTGGTAGCGCCTGCCCACGGCGGTGTAGGCAAGGGCATGGGCGGTCCCGCAGGCCACCTCGGCGGGGAACGTCCGTGCGGCATGGCGCGCGACCGCTCTGTTGAAGGCGATATAGCGGCCTGACCGGCCCTGGCGCCGCGCGGTGCGGGCGAGCATCGCGAGGGTCGTCGTCTTGCCGGTCCCGGCGCCGGCCTGGATCACCAGATGCGAGCCGGTCGGAAATGCCTCCGCCGCGGCGGATTGTTCGGGTGTGGGGAGATGCATGAGCGCTCCTCAGCGAGGCCGGTCGATTACTTAGAGTGATGACGTCACTCACCGTAGCGGATTTCGGGCTGAGGGCAAGAGGGAAATGTGCGGCCTGTGGATAACTCCGGACGGTGCGTGGAAGGCCTGGTCAGGGCGCATTGTCAGTGCCGTCTGCTTCTATCGGTCTTGCGTGGCCGGAGGCCGCGCGGCGGAGCCGGGGTCGGCGGGCAGCGCGTCGCCTCCTGCGTCCTGCGGTGGGAGGGGCGTGCGCGGGCCGAGGGATGGTTCGGTCCACGCGTACGCGTCCCGTAGTGCGTCGCCCGGCGCCGGAGGGAGGTGCGGAGGCCGGGGGCGGAGGCGGAAGGCGCTGCGGATACGTCCGTAGACTCGCAGGTCGGGGGCGTAGGAAGCGGGGGTCGGGCGGGGCTCGGCGGCCGTTGCGGCCGCGGCAGGCATCGCGAGCGCTCCGGGCGTTGCGGCCGGGGCGGGACGGCCAAGCCGTAACGACCGAGAATGAACGACCGAGAATTCTTGACCAAGATCGACGACAGAGAATTGACGAGCAAGAAGTAAGGGATGGCATGACGAGGCGGTGGGAGGCGGCGGCAGGGGAGTCCCGGCCGTGGGGCGACCCGCCCACGCCCACGGCCGGGTCCGGTGGTGTGGGGAAGGACGGTGCAAGCGGCGCTGGCCTGGGGCGATGTGCCGCGGTTTTCCTGCCCGCGCAGCCGCCGCGCGCCGGGAGGATCGCCTTGTGGCGGCCCGATGGCGGTGCGCTCCCGGACGTCGAAACCGGGGGGAAGGACGATGCGGCGCCGGGCATCGACGGGGTGGCCGAGCAGGGTCAGCTGACGGTCGCCCGCCGTCATGGAAACGGCGCCCGCAGCCGTACGGTCCCCGCGCTGCTGCTGCCGCTGGCCGAGGCCGTCCCGCTGCTGGTCCGTGCCCGGCACGATCCGGCCGCCCACCCGGCCGCCGCCTGCTGGGGCGCGGCCACCCTGCATGCGCTGCATCTCGCCGCGCGCGGCAGACTGCTCCCCGGGCTGACCACCGAGGACACCGACGCCTGGCGCGCCGGCCCGCTCGACCCCGACGACATCGCGCACCTGCGGGCCATCGCCGCCGCCATGCCCGCCGACGCCCATGCGGTGCCGATTCCCGGCAGCCGCCCGCTCCAGGTGCACGACCCCGCGGCCCTGGTGCGGCTCTACGTGGATGCGGTCGCCGATACGCTGCCGCGCACGCCCGCCGCGGCGCTGGTGACCGGTGCCCCGTTCGCCGCGAGTGCGCCCCAACACCTCCCCGGCGCCCGGGAATGGGCCGCCGAGGTCGCAGCCGGCGTCGACGCGGGAGTACGGCTCTCCCTGCGTCTCGATCTCGCCCCGCACAAGCTCTTCGACAGGGGCGAGGAGAGCGGGACGGGTGGTACCGAGGAGCGCAGTGCGGCGGCTGCGGTCCTCCAGGTGCACAGCCTCACCGACCCCACCCTGGTCGCCGACGCCCGCGGACTGTGGGAGGGCGAAGGCCCCGACCACTTCGGCCCGCGCTCCCGTATCGACACCCTCCTCGCCCTGCGCCGCGCCGCCCGCGTCTGGGCGCCCCTCACCCGCCTCCTGGAGCAGCCGGTCCCCGACGTACTGGCGCTCAGCGAGGACGAGTTGTACGAGCTGCTGGGGGAGGCGGCGCCACGCCTGGGCGCCGCGGGAGTGACCGTCCACTGGCCCAGGGAACTGACCCGAGGTCTGACCGCGGCGGCGGTGCTGCGCCCGGCACCGGGCTCGGCAGCGGACGGCTTCGGCTTCTTCGACACCCGTGAACTGCTGGATTTCCGCTGGCAGGTGGCCATGGACGGAGTGCCGCTGAGCGAGGCGGAGATGGACGCCCTCGCCGAGGCGCACCGGCCCGTCGTCCGGCTGCGCGACCAGTGGGTCCTGGTCGACCCCGGGCTCGTCCGCAAGGCCAGGAAGCGCGAACTGGGCTACCTGGAGCCGGCCGATGCCCTCGCCGCGACGCTCAACGGCACCACGGAGGTGGACGGCGAGGAGGTCGAGGTGGTGCCCCTGGGGGCTCTCGCCGCGCTGCGCGGCCGCCTCACCACCGAGGCGCGCCCCCTGCCCCAGCCGCCCGGACTGCGGGCCACCCTCCGTGACTACCAACTACGGGGCATGGCCTGGCTCGACACCATGACCTCCCTGGGCCTCGGCGGCTGCCTCGCCGACGACATGGGCCTGGGCAAGACCATCACCGTCATCGCGCTGCATCTGCACCGTCAGCCCGTGGAACCGGTGCTCGTGGTCTGCCCGGCGTCCCTCCTCGGCAACTGGCAGCGCGAGATCGAGCGCTTCGCCCCCGGTACGCCCGTACGCCGCTTCCACGGCGCCGGCCGCAGCCTCGACGGCCTGGAGGGCGGCTTCGTGCTGACGACGTACGGGACAATGCGCAGC
The DNA here is from genome assembly GCF_023544705.1 of Streptomyces sp. MCA2. Lineage (NCBI taxonomy): Bacteria > Bacillati > Actinomycetota > Actinomycetes > Kitasatosporales > Streptomycetaceae > Streptomyces > Streptomyces sp. MCA2. Next base: position 37,538 of record NZ_JAMJFM010000071.1, on the reverse strand, counting down.
AGCGCCGCCCAACTGGCCGGACGGGCCTGGGCCTGGATCGTCGCCGATGAGGCCCAGCACGTGAAGAACCCGCGCTCCTCGACGGCCAAGGCGCTGCGCAGCATCGAGGCCCCCGCCCGGATCGCCCTGACCGGCACGCCCGTGGAGAACAACCTCTCCGAATTGTGGGCGCTCCTCGACTGGACGACCCCCGGGCTCCTCGGCTCCCTCAAAACGTTCCGTGCGCTGCACGCCCGTGAGGTCGAAGGCGGCGAGGACCCGCGGGCGGCCGAGCGGCTGGCCAGGCTGGTGCGCCCGTTCATCCTGCGCCGGAAGAAGTCCGACCCCGGGATCGCCCCCGAACTCCCGCCCAAGACCGAGACGGACCACCCGGTGGCGCTCGGGCGCGAACAGGCCGCGCTGTATCAGGCCGTCGTCCGCGAGACCCTCTCCCGGATCGAGACCTCCGAGGGCATCGCGCGCCGCGGCCTGGTCATGAAACTGCTCACCGCCCTCAAGCAGATCTGCAACCACCCCGCGCAGTACCTCAAGGAGGCCGCCCCCGGCCTCGCCGCCCGCTCCGGGAAGCTCGAACTCCTCGACGAACTCCTGGACACCATCCTCGCCGAGGGCGGCGCCACCTTGATCTTCACCCAGTACGTGGGCATGGCACGGCTGCTCGAAGGCCATCTGACCCACCGGGGCATCCCGGTACAGCTCCTGCACGGCGGTACCCCCGTCGCCGAACGGGAGCGGATGGTCGACCGCTTCCAGTCGGGCCACACCCCGGTCTTCCTGCTGTCCCTGAAGGCGGCGGGCACCGGCCTGAACCTGACCCGCGCGGGCCATGTGATCCACTACGACCGCTGGTGGAATCCGGCGGTGGAGGAGCAGGCCACCGACCGTGCGTACCGCATCGGCCAGACCCAGCCCGTCCAGGTCCACCGGCTGATCGCCGAGGGCACGGTCGAGGACAACATCGCCCAACTCCTCAGCGCCAAAAGGATGCTCGCCGACGCGGTGCTCTCCGGTGGCGAGACCGCGCTCACCGAGCTGTCCGATGCCGAACTGGCCGACCTCGTCTCCCTCAGGAGGCCCGGATGACCCCTCGCCCCGCCTCCGGGCGCGCCGCCGCCGCGGACCGGCTGGCCCGCGCGGACCGCTCGCGCACCTTCCCGCCCCTGCCGGCCCGGCCCGGCGCCCGCGGGCTGTTCGCCGAATCCTGGTGGGGCAGCGCCTGGCTGGACGCCCTGGAGTCCACGGCCCTCGACAGTGCCCGGCTCGCCCGCGGCCGGACCTACGCCCGCGACGGCCATGTCGACACCATCAACGTCACCCCGGGCCGCATCGTCGCCACCGTACGCGGCAGCAGGCCCCGCCCCTACAGCGCGGAAATCCGCCTCAGGACCCTCACCGACCAGGAGTGGGACGGCCTCCTGGACTCCATCGCCGCGGACCCCGGCCGGCTCACCGCCCTGCTGGCCAAGAAGCTGCCCCAGGCCCTGGCCGAGGGCGAGGTGCGCCTCCTCCCGGGGCCGGGCGACCTCGTCCCCCGGTGTTCCTGCCCCGACCACGGCAGGCCCTGCAAACACGCTGCCGCCCTCTGCTTCCAGGTGGCCCGCCTCCTGGACGCGGACCCGTTCGTCCTGCTGCTGATGCGCGGCCGCGGCGAACGCGAACTCCTCGACGAGCTTTCCCGCCGCAACACCGCCCACACCGCCCGCGAAACCCACGCCCACACCCATACCCACGCCCCCGCGTCCGCCCGGCCGCCCCGGCACCGTCGCGACCCCGAGGCCGGGGGAGAGACCCGCGACGCCGTTACCGCGCCAAGCGCCCCGGCGACGCCCGGCGTTGACCCAGGGGAGCCCGAGGCGCCGGGCGCCCCGCCGGTGGGCGGTGTGATGGCCAAGGCGGTGCTCGCCGACCGCCCCCGCCCGCCGCTCCCGCCCCCGCTGCCGGCCCCGGCCCGGCCCGGCCGCCCGCCGGCCCTGCCGGACGGTGACGCCCTCCCCTTCGACCCGGCCGCCCTCGAATTCCTGGCAGCCGATGCCGCGGCCCGCGCCCACGCCTGCGTCTCCGCCGCCGCATCCCCGGGTCACGGCGGAGGGCACCCGCCCGTCCACAGCCCGTTCCCCGCGCTGCCCCCGTGGGAGGACGCCATCCGCCTGGCCGCGACCGCCCACCCCACCGCCGGTCTGACCTCCGCCACCCGGGCCCTCTACCGTGACCTCGCCGCGGCGACCGGCCGTACGACCACGGACGTGGCCCGCTCCGTCGCCGCCTGGCGGCAGGGCGGCCCCGAGGGCCTCGCCCTCCTCGACACCCCCTGGGACCCGCCGGCCGGCGACTTCGACCGGGCCCGCAGCGCCCTCCTCGCCGCGGACCTCCCGGCCCTGCGCCCGCGCCACAACCACCTCACCGACGCGGACCGCGGCATCCAGCTCCGCTTCGGCCACGACAACCGCTGGTACCCGTACGAATCCGAGCCCGGCACCGAGGACTGGTGGCCCACCGGCCCCGCCGACCCCGACCCCGTAGGCGCCCTCAGCGCCCTGCTCGCGCGATGACTAACCTCAACGCCGTGGAAGGTCTCGACGCACTCACCCGGTCCCTCGCCCGGCGCACCCCCGAGCAGCTCGCCGCGCTCCTCACCCGTCATGCCGAGCCGCTCGCCCGCCGCCCCGCCCCCACCGAACTACGCGGCCTGGCACAGGCGTTGTGGTCCTATGAAACCCTCCACCAACTGGTGCTGCATCTCGACCACCCGCAGATCCAGGTGCTCGCCGCCACCGCCCGCATCAGCCAGGAGCGTGCCGGGCGGGACGCCCCCGGCCCCGCCGCCCCCGCCCCGGGCGCCGACTACCAGTCGCTGATGGCGCACCGGCTGTCCTTCGCGCATCTGGCCACCGAACCCGTCGAGCCCGAGGACGTCTTCGCCGCCCTCGGAGCCGCCTCGCCCGGACCCGCGCGCACCGCCGCGGAAGCCGCACTGCACCACCTCTACGACGACGGCCTCGCCGCGCCGGCCGAGGACGGCACGGTCGTCGTACCGCCGCGCGCCCCGCAACTCCTGGCCGCCCACGACCTCGGCCCGTTCCTCGCGGACGCCCCCCGGCCCGTCCCGGACGACACCACCACCCCCGCGACGCCCGCCGCCACCATCCCTCCGACGACCTCGCCGCACGACGAATCGCGGGCCGCCGCGGCCACCCTCGCCGCCACCGTCGACCGTCTGCTGGCCGCCCTGGCGACGCAGCCCGCCGCGCTGCGCAAGTCGGGCGGGCTGGCCGTACGGGAGATCAAACGGCTGGCCAAGGCGGCTGGCGCCACCGAACCGCACACCCGCCTCCTCCTCGACCTCACGCTCGCCGCCGACCTGATCGCGCTCACCCGCAGCCCGTCCGGCATCACCGCGCTGCCCACCGGCGCCTACGACGACTGGCTCGGCCGCCCGCCCGGCGCCCGCCTCGCCCCCCTCCTGGCCGCCTGGTCAGGGCTGTGGGACATCCCCACCCACACCCCGTTCGGCGAGACCCCGACCGCCCTGGTCCGCGGACACGACCGGCACGCACCCGCCCTCCGGCACGCCCTCCTCGCCGCCCTGGACACCGTCCCCCTCGGCGCGGGAGCACCCCTCCCGCCGCTGCCGTTCACGGAACCACCGGAGCCGGAGGCGGGCATGCGCACCCCGTGGAAGGACCTCCTCCGGGCAGCGGACTGGCACCGGCCCCTCGCCGTCACCCGCCAGCCGATGGCCGGGGAGCGCGCCGCCCACACCCTCCACGAAGCCACCTGCCTGGGGCTGGCCGCCCACGGCACCCTCACCCCCCTCGGCCGGGCGCTGCTCGCCGACCCGCGCTCCCTCGACGAGCCGCTCGCCGATCTGCTCCCGCCGCTCCTCGAACAGGCCCACTTCCAGGCCGATCTGACCGCCGTCGTGCCCGGCCGCCCCGCCGCCGCGCTCGACGCACTGCTCGCCTCCGCGGCCGACCGCGAATCCGAGGGCCACGCCGTGACCTGGCGCTTCACCCACCGCTCCGTACGCCGCGCGCTGGACGCCGGGCACCGCGCCGAGACCCTCCGGGAGGACCTCACCCGCGCCTCGGCGACCGGCACCCTGCCCCAGCCGCTCGGCTACCTCCTCCAGGATGCCGCCCGCTCCCACGGCCGGATGCGCGTCCTGCCCGCCGCCTGCTGTATCCGCTCCGACGACGAAGCCCTGGTCGAAGAGCTTGCCGCGCACCGTGCACTGCGCGACCTCGGGCTGCGCGCCATCGCCCCGACCGTCCTGGTCAGCGGCCGCCCACCGGCCGCCACCCTGGACGCGCTGCGCGCCGCGGGCTACGCACCGGCCCTGGAATCCGACACCGGCACCACGACCGTCGAACGCCTCCCCGCGCACCGCGCCAAGGCACCCGCCGCCACCCGCAACCCTCACGCACCACTGGCCCTCGCCCACCGCCTCCTGGGGCACCCGACGGAACCCCAGGAGGCCATCGCGGCAGGCGAGAGATGACCCGGTGGCCGACCGCACTGCACACGGCACAGGGCATCGCACTACGGGCCGCACCACGGGCCGCGGTGCGGGGGCGGGCTACTCGTACTCCGTGCCGCCCTTGCGCGTCAGATACGCGCCGCTGACCACCTTCGCGATCGCCCGCCCGCCCAATTCCGCGCTGTAGCGGTCCTGGAGCGGACGGACGACCACCCCCTCCCGGAGGTGGACCGCACGTCCCGACAGGGACTCGCGGCCCTCGGCCAGCTCCATCACCAGCCGCGCGTCATACGGGCCGCTGTACAGCGTCGGCACCACCGGAAGCCTGCCGTCCAGCACCGTCGTCAGCTCCTGCGGATCCAGCCACCGCAGCAGTCCGCCGATGTCCACGGCGATATCGAACACCGCGTACGCCGGCTCGCCGCGCCGGCTGTCCGCGCCGTAGCCGAGATCCTGGACGCCGTCGCCGTACACCTCGCCGTACACGCCGACCCGCGACGCCCCCAGCTCCCCGGCGATCTCCGCCGCGACCCGCGGTACGTCATGACCGCGCACCGCCCGCCAGTACAGATTCTTCGGATCCTCGACCAGCGCGAGCCGCTGTGCACCGAGCCCCTTGGACGTCACCTGGACGTGCTCGTCCCGGACGCCGAAGGTCAGACAGCACGCGGTGCCGTGCACCTTCTCCGTGACCGCCACCGGCTCGCCCTCGGAGAACGCCGCCGGATACCGCTTCAGGTTCTCGATATCGATCCACGGCAGAAGACCGGGCGCCGCCTCGACCTCCCCGCTCATCGAAACCGGCACCGGCGGCACCCACTTCACGACCCCCAGCTCCGCCGCGAGGTCGGCACCGTCCGCGTGCGCCCGCACCAGATCCGCGCCGTTCAGCGCCTTCGGACGGCAGACGATGCCCTGCGACAGCTCGCCACGCAGCCGGATCGCCTTGACACGGTTGGCCGCGGACCCGGCCAGCTTGCCCGACAGCCCCAGCTCGGCCACCAACTCCTCGGGGAGGACGGCCTGTTCGGGTAGGTACACGGCGAGGTCGCCGGTGCGGTAGACGCCCTTGGCGACCACCGCGCGATACAGACCCACCTGCGCGAGTTCCAGCGCATCGGCATGCGGATGCTCATGAACCGTCAGTTCCTCGACCGTGACGCGCAGCGTCGACATCCCGTTCCCCGTTCCACACCAGCAGTCGGGCGCCGCCGACGCGGCCGCCCCGCCACCACTGTGCGCGAGGCCGGGCCGCCGGGCGACCGGTTTTCACCCGGGACGGGGCCGGGCCGGCGGGCGGGACCTCAGTCGTCGGCCGGTTTCCGCCGGCCGGCCCCGCCGATGCGGCGCAGTGCCGTCGGGCCGAAGCCGAGCGGGCGCGGGAGGCGCCTGGGGGCGGGTTCGGAGGCGGGGTGCGGGGACGGAGGTGAGGGGTGTCCCGGAACGGGCGGCGCGGCCGAGAGAGCGGCGGCAGGTGTCGCCGGGAGGGCGGCGGCACCGGTCGCTGCCGGGGGGCGCGGGCTTGCGGCCGACGACGTGCCGGTCGTGGCCGGCACAGGGGCCGGGGCCGCCTCCGGCGCGGCCGGTCCGCCCGGTGTGCCACTCGCCGCCGGGCGGATCCGTGCCGTACCCCGGAGCAGGCCGAGCGCCGCGGCGATCCGCGGGGCCGGGGCTTTCGGAGCGGAGGGCGTCACCACGTCGAGGTAGGCGCGGCTGACGACGGGCCGGCCCGCGGTGGGGGAGTGGAGGCCCGTGCCGGCGGCCAGCGACCACGGTTCCTGCACGAGGCGCCCGATGGCCTGCTGCACCTTGCGGGCGAGTGCCGGATCGTCCATCCCGTGCCGCCGCAGCGCCCCGCGCAGCGTGGCGGCACCATGGGCGGCGAGGGACAGGCCCTGACCGCAGTCGGGGGCGAGCGAGGCGACGGCACCGCCGAGGACCACGAATCCCGTCGGCCAGGACGGCAGTTGCTCATAGCGCCGACGCCTGCTGGTCGTGTCGCGGGACAGCCGTACCTCACTCAGCGGCTCGGCGTCGGTGATGAGGTCGCCGATGACGGCGCTGCCCGTGCGACGGGCGAACGGCACGAACCGGCCCGCGTGTTCGGAGGGCCGGTCGTCCCCGGCGCCGGTGAGCGTGACCAGCCAGCGTCCGCCCTCGATCGGGACCAGCGTCGCCGTCTTCCCGGGAACCGGGCGCCGCGACGCGAAGGGGCCGGGAACCGGGCCGGTGAACGCCGAACGGGTGGTGAGCACCGGGACCTCCATGCCGACCGGGGCACGGAAGATACGGGTCGCCGAGACGATCCCGGAGTCCGAGACGTCTTCGCGCGCGGTGGGCAGTCCCAGTGCGGCCAGCCGGTCCTGGGTGGCGGAGTGCCGCCCGGTGGCGTCGATGACGAGGTCGGCGTCCAGGAGGTAGGTCGCGCCGGTGGTGGTGTCGCGGACACGCACCCCGGTGATGTGTTCCGCGGTGCCGGTCAGCTCGGCCGCTTCGGTGCCGTCGAGGACGCTCACCCCGGGGAGGGCCGGTACCTGCCGGCGGATGACCCGGTCGAGCAGATCGCGGGAGCAGGCGATCAGACACTCCCTGCGGGCCCGTCGCCCCGACCAGCCCTTCGAGCGGCGGCCGGTGAGCTCCGCCGGTCGCGGCACCCGGCGGGCGCCCTCGGCCAGCCAGCTGTCGACGCTCCCGGGCAACAGGGCGTCGACCAGCCGGGCGCCGTCCGCCGTCAGCAGATGGGCATGCCGCGCCTGCGGGAGGTCGGTGGGGAGGGCGGGGGTCCGCGGCAGCCGTTCCCGCTCCACGACGATGACGTCGGCGTGTTCGGACAGTGTCGCGGCGGCGAGCATGCCCGTGAAGCCGCCGCCGAGCACCACGGCGAGGTAGGGATGGGTGAACTGGAGCCCGTCGCTGCTCGTCGTGCTCGACCCGGTCATGGGCAGTCCCTCTCTCGGCGGCGGAGCACGGATCCCCGGCGGGCGCGGGACACGTCCAGAAAGGGCGGTGCCGCATACGGTCGGGAACGCCGGCGTGCGGCGGCGATGACGGCGCCGGTGGCGGCCGTGAGCGAAGCCGTCACCGAGGCCGTGAACGAAGCCCTGAACGAAGCCCTGAACGAAGCCGTCAACGAGGACGGCAGGGACGCGGTAGCGGTCCGCAGCATGCGCAGAGGTGCCGGTGGAAGCGGTTGTGCGCGTTGTGGGTCCCGGCAGGCCGACGCGAACGCCGGCCTGCCGCCCCCCGATTTCCCCATCATGATTCCCCCTCAGGCCGTGCCCGCCCCGCCCTGCGCACCGCCACGTCCTCCTCCGCCACCCGCCCGTATCACCGGGTGGGGCGGGCGAGCGCAGCTGCCTCGCACAAAGCGCGCTGCCCCGGGGGACGCAGCCGTCGCATCTGGTCGACGGCGGACACAGTTCGGGATCGTAGGCGGCGGCGATCACATCCGACAGCCGGGTTTGAGCGAGAGACGCATGGCAGCCACCCCGGCGATACCGCTGGGTAGATCTGCTGCAAAACGGCGTAAGCGGTGGAAAACGCTGCGGAGCTTTCTCGCGACGCGAGAAAGCAGCCCGGAAATTCTCGTGACGAGAGGGGCGGCGGGCGGTGAAGCGCCGCAGGGTTGGCGCGAAATAGCCGGGCAACCGCGGGCAGATGACCGACGTGCCTACCCTGTGCGGGCACCGCACCGGAGAACCTGAGGGAGAGTCGTGCGCGCGATTGTGATGCGAGAATTCGGCGGCCCGGACGTGCTGCGGCTCGAGGACGTCCCCGAGCCCGCGCCCCGCGGCGGCCACGCGCTGGTCGAGGTGGCCCTGGCCGGTATCAACTACGCGGACGTGCACGCACGGGGGGACTCCTACCTCGCGCCCGTCGAGCTGCCGTACATACCCGGGAACGAGGTCGTGGGAACGGTGGACGGCGGACGGCGCGTCGTCGGGCTGTGCCGCGGAGGGGGATACGCGGAGCGGACGCTGCTGCACCGCCGCGTCACCTGGGACGTCCCCGACACCATCAGCGACGAACAGGCCGTCGCGCTCGCGCTCCAGGGCAACAGCGCCTGGCATCTGCTGTTCACCTCGCTGCGCCTCACCGCGGGGGAGACCGTCGTCGTGCCGGCCGCGGCGGGGGGCGTCGGTTCGCTCGCCGTCCAGCTCGCCGCGCGCGCCGGAGCCAAGGTCATCGGCCTCGCGGGCTCCCCGGAAAAGCGCAAGCTGGCCGAGGAGTTCGGCGCCCACGCGGTGATCGACTCGACCGCCGGGGATCTGACCGAGCGCATCCTGGAAGCGGCCGGCGGCCCGGTCGGGGCGGCGCTGGAGATGACCGGTGGTGTCACCTTCGAGCAGACCCTCGCCGCCGTCGCGCCGCGCGGCCGGCTCGCCGTCTACGGGTACGCCGGGGGCGAGCTGGCGAGCGTGCCGACCCGGACGCTGATGGAGCGGAGCATCACCGTCTCGGGCTTCTGGCTGCCGCAGCTCTACGCGGACCGTACGGCGCTGCCGACGTCGATGCGGGCGCTGTTCGACGCGGTCGCCGACGGCACCCTCAAGCCGCTGACCGGCGCGGTTCATCCGCTCGGCGAGGCGGCACGGGCACACCACGACCTGGCCGCACGCACCCAGGCCGGGAAACTGGCCCTCGACGCCGCCCGATAATTCCGGTAGCCCGGGAAGCCGGACGGGCACCACGGCTGCGGGAGCACACCCCGCCGGCCGCCGGGAACCGCGGGCGGCGGGAGTGCCGGCTCGCAGCGCAACTGCCGTGCGCCTTCGGGCGCGGACCACTGCCAGGGGAGACAGCACATGGGCAACAGCACCGCAGCCACGGGAGCACCGGCCTCGGCCGCCGCGCCCGCCACCGGCGTGGCGTCGGGTACCGCGGGCACCAAGAAGGCGCGCCAGGCGCCCAAGGGCGCGTCGTCCACGGGCTCCCGGGCATCGGGATCCGGCCATGCCGAGCGGGTCTTTCTCGTCCAGACGGCCTTCGCCGAGCTGGGGGGATCCGCCCATGGGCCCGGTGAGATAGCCGAGTTCACCGGCCTGGACGACTCCGTCGTCTACCGCATCCTCCAGTCCGGCATCTACCAGCGGATCTTCGAGCGGGTGGACCGCGGCCTCTACCGGCTGCGGACCTCGGCCGCCCAGCTCGCCTTCACCGCGCTCGACCACCGCCTCGACGGCGCCACCTCGCAGACGGTGCTCCGCGAACTGCGGATGGCCACCGACGGCGGGCTGGCGTTCCTCTACATGGTGGCGCCCTTCTCCGGCGCGCAACGGCAGTGCGTCGACATGGCCGTCGGCGACTCCGATCTCGCGGAGCTCGGAATGACGCCGCGCGATGTGCTGTCCGTGACGCGTTCGCTGCGCACCGGCGCCTCCGGGCGGACGATCCTCGCCTACCTGCCGGAGGTACTCCAGCAGCGGGTGCTGGCCGAGCCCGTACCCGACCAGGCGGGACCGGGCGTCTACCGGGACAACGAGGCGCTGGTGGCGTCGCTCGCGGAGGTACGCGACCTCGGCCATGCGCTCGGCTACGAGGAGTGCATGGCCGGCTGGAACTCCTGCGCGGCACCGATCATGTGGGACGGCTCCATCATGGGGGCCGTCCTGCTTCTCCAGCTCAAGTCCGTGATGCCGGTGGCCCCCTACAGCGTCATCGAGGCGACGAAGGAGGCGGCGGCCGAACTCAGCCGCTACGGAGCCGCCCGCCCGTCCGCGGACCAGGCCTGAACCGCGGCGCCCGGCCGCCTGCCGGGCCCTGAACCGGCCCGCCTCTCCCGTGGGGCACAGGCGGCGGCACGGACGGCTGCCTGCACAATGGGCGGGATGCGGCTCGAAGCGATCACCTGGGAACGGCTCACCGACGCGCTCGCCGGGCGCCTCGCCACGATGACGGCGAAGGACGGGAGCCCCTGGCTGCGCGTGGCCGTCGACGGGGCTCCCGCCGCCGCGCCCGGCGAGCTGGCCGGCCGGCTCGCCGAGGCGCTGCGGATCCGGGGGCGGGCGGTGCACCAGGCCGGCACCTTCGGCTTTCTGCGCCCCGCCTCGCTGCGGCTCGAATACGGCCGCGAGGACCCCGACGCCTACCACGACGAGTGGTTCGACCGGCAGGCCCTGTGGCGCGAGGTGTTCCAGCCGCTGGACCCGGGCGGTACCGGGCGGGTGCTCCCGGATCTGTGGGACCCCGAGGCGGACCGGGCGACGCGCAGCGCGTACGTGGAGCTGCCGCCCGGCGGCGTCCTGCTGCTGCACGGCCCCCTGCTGCTCGGTCACTGGTTCCCCTTCGATCTCTCCGTGCATCTGAAGCTGTCGCCGGCCGCGCTCGCCCGCCGCACCCCACAGGACGAGCAATGGACGCTGCCCGCGTTCGCGCGCTACGAGGCCGAGACCCGGCCCGAGGAGGCGGCGGATGTGGTCGTACGGGCCGACGATCCCCGCCGGCCGGCCTGGAGCGGCCCGGCCTGAGCACCCGGCCCGCTGAGCACCCGACCGGGCCGGAGCACCCCGACCCGGCCGGAGCCCCCGGCCTCAGACGAGCTGCCGGATCTCGCCCCGGACGCGGTAGAAGCCGCCCGCCGCCGAGAGCTCATCGACGACATACCGCGCACCGGGCCGGCGTATATGGCGCGGGAACTGCACGTTCCAGGACGGTTCATAGCCGTCGGAGACGACATGGACCCGCAGCCGGCCGCTCTCCTGCACGCACTCCACCACGACCCCCGAGGCGGCGGCCGACGTCACCGTCCGCACCGTGGCCGACGGGGTGTACGTGGGCAGCGCGGCGGCCGACTTCACATCCCTGGCCACCGGCACCGTGCCCGACCTGGCGGCGGCCACGGCCGCGTCGCTCGCATCCACACACACCAGGGAGCCGTCGGTGGTGACCATGTACAGCTTCTCGTCGAGGTACTGCATGGACAGCGCCGATCCGCCGCCGGTGCCCAGCTTCCACAGGCGGGTGCCGTCGGCGGCGAAGCAGTACACCGAGGAGGCCGAGTCGCCGGCGAAGACATAGCGGCCGCCGGGGGCCGTGGCACAGGAGTAGACGACCGTGTCGCACTGGTACGTGGCCTCCAGTGCGCCGCTGTCCTTCGTGAGCCGCTGGACGACGCGCCGGTCGGTGCCAGCGTAGACGGAGTGGTCCTCCTGCCAGCCGAACAGCACCGCACCCGTGGTCGGGGTGTGCCACAACTCGCCGCTGCCGTCGGCGGAGTAGGCGGTCACGCCGCGGCGATGACCGTGGTAGACGGCGCGTTCGTCCCGCCGCACCATCCAGGCGTGCTCGCCCGCACTGCGCCGCGACCACTGGTACTCGTCCTCGTGGTCGATCACCGTCAGCCCGCCGTTGCGGTCGGCGACATTGAGGATGCCCTCGCGGATGTCCAGCCAGAAGATGTCGACGTCGGGGGCGATGCCGTAGGCGGCGAAGGGGAGCTTCGAGGAGAGGTCGTAGACCGTGCCGTCGTCGCAGCCCGCGTAGATCCAGAAGTCGTCCGCCACCAGGCACTTGACGCCGTCGGGGAGCTGATAGCGCGCCAGCACCTCGCCGTCATGGCCGAGGGTGTGGACATCGCCGTTCTGGTTGCCCACCCAGCAGCGGTCCTCCGCGATGTGGATGCCGAAGGCGGCGGCCCCCGTACGGAAACGCCACAGCACCGGTGCGACCGCACGGGCCGTCGACGGCGCGGAGGCGACCTGGCGCCGCGTCACCGGCCGGGCGGTGCGCTGCCCCCGGACCGCCGGCGCATAGCCCTTGCGGACCTTCTCGCCGATCTTCCTGGCGGCCGCGGCCTGCGCCTTCTCCCGTGTCGGGAACGTCGAGGTCTGCTGCTGGCCGCCCGCTCCGATGCGTCCGTAGCGCACCGAGACGACCGTGCCCTGCACCGTCACCTCGTAGAACTTGTGGGCGCCGCCGCCCTCTTGCGACAGCTCCAGATACGTCGTGGCCTCGGACATGGCGATCCCCTCCCCCGGGCGGCCCCCACGGCCGTCCCCCGCTGGAAAAAACCGTACGGCCGACCACTGACAATCGAGCCGGGACCGCCGGGCGCGGACCGCTGGTGGCCGCGCCGGGGACGGAAGTTAGCGTGATCCCGTGACCACTTCATTCAACGCATCCGACGAGCCCGCCGCGCTGCCCGGCAGCCAGGGGCCCACCGCGACCGTGGAGGCCCGGCCGCGCTCCGTCGGCACCGTCAAGATGTCCTATGCGCCCGACCCCGACGGCGACCCGGACCCCGGAGAGATCGTGTGGACCTGGGTGCCCTACGAGGAGAACGACGGCCGGGGCAAGGACCGCCCCGTGCTGGTCGTCGCCCGCGAGACCGGCGGCACGCTGCTGGCCGTGCAGCTGTCGAGCAAGCGGCACAGCAACGACTGGGAATGGGTGCCGCTCGGAACCGGCCCGTGGGACCGCGCGGGCCGCGACTCATGGGTGGCCGTGGACCGGGTGCTGAGGGTGCACCCGGCCGGGATGCGGCGCGAGGCCTGCGCGCTGGACCGGGGCCGCTTCAACCTGGTGGTCAACCGGCTGCGCGAGCGCTACGGCTGGCGCTGACGGGCGCGGCGCCGGGACCTCAGGCGTCCGCCAGGTCCAGGAGCTTGGTGACGGTGTTCCAGTTACGGGCGGTGGCCGTCACCCCGAGCGGGGCACGGCTCACCGCCGCGGCCAGCTTGGAGCGGCCGATTCCGTCGGGACACCACAGATAGAGTTCGCGCCCGATCAGCCGGTACTGGTCGGGCGCGAACGCGTCCAGGTCGAGTGCGTCCAGCCGGGACGTGTCGGCCGGCACCGCCGACAGGAACGTGACATGCAGGCTCCTGGGCTCCGGTACGGCCTGCGGAAACGGGTTCGCGGCGACGGTGGCGGCCAGCTCGTCGCGGGTCCGGACGAGGACCGGAACCGTCAGGCCGAGGTCGGCGGCGATCCGCTCGTGCAGCACCCGGGCCGTCTCCTGCGGCGGCGTACCCGGGTCGGCGAAGACGATATTGCCGGTCTGGAGCAGGACCGAGACGTCCTCGAAGCCCAGGGACTCGGCCAGCTCCCGCTGCTTCGCCTTGGGGAAGGAGTTGTGGCCGCCGACATTGATGCCGCGGAGCAGAGCGATCTGACGGGTCATGGCGCTGCCATTCGTAGGGGCCGGTCTCGGCGAGGGTGGACGACGGGGGAGCCGACGGGCGGAGCCGTCGCGGGAGTCAGAAGAGCGGAGCGGGCAGGACACCTTCGAGAGCCAGCAGCAGACGCTTGGTCTCCAGTCCGCCGCCGAAGCCGCCGATGCCGCCGTCACTGGCCACGACACGGTGGCAGGGGACGATGACCGGCAGTGGATTGGAGCCCATCGCGGCGCCCACCGCACGGGCGGCTCCCGGTTCCCCGACCCGGTCGGCGAGGTCCTGGTAGCCGACGACGCTGCCGTAGGGAACGCCGTCGGCCAGGGCATGCAGGACCCGTGCGGAGAAGCCGGAGGACAGCGACCAGTCCAGGGGGACGGTGAAGGAGTGCAGCTCCCCGGCGAAATAGGCGGTGAGCTCGGCGGTGGCCGTCTCCAGGTGAGGGACCGACGCGAGCGGCGCCCCGCCGAAGAACTGCTCCAGACGGGTCAGCTCACGGCGGGCCGTCCGCTCCTCGGCATGGAAGACGACCCGTACCATGCCCTTGCGGGTCGCGGCGAGCAGCAGCGGACCGATGGGGGTCGCCAGCCGCTTCCAGGCCCAGTCGCGGCGGGCCGCCGCTTCCGGAGTGGCGTCCGGGGGCGCCGCCGGTCGGGAAACCTGCTCGGAATGCGTCACCTGATCAGGGTAGGACGCACCACTGACAAGGCGACGGGGAACGGACCGGCGGGAGGCCGCCGGCACCCGTTCCCCGTCGGACCTGGCCCTCAGTCGTCGCTGTCCTCCAGCGCGTCACGCACCACGTCGGGCTTGTTGGTGATGATGCCGTCCACGCCCAGACCGGCGACCTTGACCGCGGTCGCCGGGTCGTCGACGGTCCAGGTGTACAGGTCCAGCGGCCGGCGGTGCGGACCCTTCAGGCCGTGCACGGCGGCGACGTACTCCGGGGTGACCGCCGTGTGGACGGGGTTGATCTGGTCGCAGTACTTCGCGAACTTCGGGAGGTCGGCGACGGACGGGTTGCCGAGGAAGCCCGTCTTGAGGTCCGGCCGCAGTTTGTGCACGGTCTTGATCGCGTCGGCATTGAAGCTCTGGATGATCAGACGGCGCTTGACGTGCCTGTTGTCCAGCCAGCCCGCGCGGCGCAGCTCCCTGAGGGTCTGGAGCTCGATACCGGGGTAGAGCTCCGGAGACTTCAGCTCCATCAGCAGACTCTGGTCGTTGTGCTCGACCTCGTCCATGTAGTCCTCGAGGGTCGGCACCCGCTCCCCGCGGAACTTCGGTCCGAACCAGCTGCCCGCGTCCAGTTTCTCGATCTCGTTGAGCGTGAAGTCCGATACGTTCCACGGAGAGCGGCCGGGGAAGATCTGCTCCACGTCGGTCGTCCGGGCGAGCGAGTTGTCATGGAGGATGACAAGCTCGCCGTCCTTGGTGCGCTGGACGTCGTTCTCGACCCACTCGAAGCCGAGCCGTTCGGCCGCGTCGATCGAGGCGAGGGTGTTCTCGGGCGCGTACGACGAGGCGCCGCGGTGGGCGACCGTCACCGGAGTGTGCCGGTCCGGTGCGGCCTGGGCGACGGTTGTGGAGAGGACGAGCGCGGACAGACCCATGAGCGCACCGGCGACAACGGTGGCGACGGGGCGAATACGCATACGGGCTCCTCATGACGTCGTGGACGTGAGCTGACGTGAAGTGACGTGAACCGGGTCGGACGGACAGAGGCTCGCAGCCGGGCCGTAGCAGGAGGCAGTCGTGTGATGGCCGGGCGCTGAACGAGAAGTGACCGGTATTCCGTTGTGGAGCGGCACGCAGTTGCAGGATGCCCGGATTAGCCGTGCCACAGACGTACGCTCCGCCGCCGTCCAACTTGCCGGAGCCACGGCATCCGCGCATCTTGGCCGATGATGCGTCACCCCTCGTGCTTCTGACCGGTTTTGGCCTGAGGTCTCACAAGGCCGCGCCGCCGCAGCCGACTTCGCGCGAGCACGCCGCGCTCACGCACCCGGATCCGGACGGGGAGCCGGACAGCCATCCCGGTATTCGGCGGCCACGGCCTGTCGCCCGCGCGCGAGGGTCATGGCCCTCGGTGTTCCACACCGCCCCGCCGCCCCGCCGCTCGCCGTCGCCCGCTGCCTCGCGCCCCTGCCCCCGCCGCGGCTCGCCCTCCCCACCGCCCGCCGCCCCGCCGCCCCGCGCCCGCCGGGCACCGCGGGACGCCCGCAGAGAGCGCCGAAGACGACGAAACCGCAGGTCGGAGCGCTGTTCGTGCCGGTTGTCAGTGCCGAGTCGTACGGTTGATGCCATGCGGCCCGTATCAAACATCGAACGCACGGTGGCGCCCTTCGAGGTCGTCAGCCCCTACCAGCCCAATGGCGACCAGCCGGCGGCCATCGCCGAACTCGAGCGGCGTATCCGCGGGGGTGAAAAAGATGTGGTCCTGCTCGGCGCGACCGGCACCGGCAAGTCGGCGACCACCGCGTGGATGATCGAGAAGCTGCAACGCCCGACGCTCGTCATGGCGCCCAACAAGACCCTCGCGGCCCAGCTCGCCAACGAATTCCGTGAGCTGCTGCCGAACAACGCCGTCGAATACTTCGTCTCCTACTACGACTACTACCAGCCCGAGGCGTACGTCCCGCAGTCCGATACGTACATCGAAAAGGACTCCTCCATCAACGAGGAGGTCGAACGCCTGCGCCACTCCGCGACGAACTCCCTGCTCACCCGGCGTGACGTCATCGTGGTCGCCTCAGTGTCCTGCATCTACGGCCTGGGCACGCCGCAGGAGTACGTCGACCGGATGGTGCCGCTGAAGGTCGGCGACGAGATCGACCGCGACCAGCTGCTCCGCCGCTTCGTCGACATCCAGTACACCCGGAACGACGTGGCCTTCACCCGGGGCACCTTCCGGGTGCGCGGCGACACCATCGAGATCTTCCCGGTCTACGAAGAGCTGGCCGTGCGGATCGAGATGTTCGGGGACGAGATCGAGGCGCTCTCCACCCTCCACCCCCTCACCGGCGAGGTCATCAGCGACGACGAGCAGCTGTACATCTTCCCGGCCAGCCACTACATCGCCGGCCCGGAGCGGATGGAGAAGGCCATCGCCGGGATCGAGGCCGAGCTGGCCGACAGCCTCGCCACGATGGAGAAGCAGGGCAAGCACCTGGAGGCCCAGCGGCTGCGGATGCGCACCACCTATGACATCGAGATGATGCGCCAGATCGGCTCCTGCTCGGGCATCGAGAACTACTCGATGCACATGGACGACCGTGAGCCCGGCTCCGCGCCCAACACGCTCCTCGACTACTTCCCGGATGACTTCCTCCTGGTCATCGACGAGTCGCATGTCACCGTCCCGCAGATCGGCGCCATGTACGAGGGCGACGCCTCGCGCAAGCGGACCCTCGTCGAGCACGGCTTCCGGCTGCCCTCCGCCATGGACAACCGGCCGCTGAAGTGGGAAGAGTTCCTGGGGCGCATCGGCCAGACCGTCTATCTGTCCGCGACCCCCGGGAAGTACGAGCTCTCCCGCGGCGACGGCTTCGTGGAGCAGATCATCCGCCCGACCGGCCTGGTCGACCCGGAAGTGGTGGTCAAGCCCACCGACGGGCAGATCGACGACCTGGTGCACGAGATCCGTGCGCGCACGGAGAAGAACGAGCGCATCCTGGTCACCACCCTCACCAAGAAGATGGCCGAGGACCTCACGGACTACTTCCTCGAGCTCGGTATCCAGGTCCGCTATCTGCACAGCGACGTGGACACCCTGCGCCGGGTGGAGCTGCTGCGTGAGCTGCGATCGGGTGAGTACGACGTCCTGGTGGGCATCAACCTGCTGCGGGAGGGCCTCGACCTCCCCGAGGTCTCCCTGGTGGCCATTCTGGACGCCGACAAGGAGGGCTTCCTGCGGTCCGGTTCGGCGCTCATCCAGACCATCGGACGCGCGGCGCGCAACGTCTCCGGACAGGTGCACATGTACGCCGACAAGGTCACCCCGGCGATGGAGAAGGCCATCGACGAGACCAACCGCCGCCGGGAGAAGCAACTGGCGTACAACAAGGAGAACGGCATCGATCCGCAGCCGCTCCGCAAGAAGATCGGCGACATCGTCGCCACCATCGCCCGCGAGACGATCGACACCCAGGAGCTGCTGGGCACGGGGTACCGCAAGGGCTCCGACGCCAAGGAGCCCCAGGGCACGGCGCCGGTCCCGGCGCTCGGCGGGAAGGCCGCGAAGGGCAAGGGCGGCAAGGCGGCCGCGACGCTGACGGACCGTCCCGCCGCCGAACTGGCCGAGCTCATCGAGGAGATGACGGAGCGGATGCGGGCCGCCGCGGCCGAGCTCCAGTTCGAGGTCGCCGCCCGGCTGCGCGACGAGGTCGGCGAACTGAAGAAGGAGCTGCGGCAAATGAGGGAGGCCGGGGTGAAGTGAGGGGGAGCGGTGTGAAGTGAGGGGGAGTACGGGTGGCCGTGCGCGGCCGCCCGCCGGGAGGGGCACACCCGCCCCGTTACGACATCGCCGCACGTGAGCGGGGTCTGTCCAGCGGTGCACGGTGTGTTGCAGAAGCGCCACAAAACGCGGGTCCGGCGCGCCCCTGGCCCGCCGTCGTGCGTAGGGTCGAAGGGGCCGCCGGAAAGCTGGGCGGGGACAGTACAGAGAGGGGACGGCGCGTGTCGGTCAATTTGTCCAAGGGTCAGGGCATCAGCCTCCAGAAGTCCGACGGAGGAAACCTGACGTCGGTGCGGATGGGGCTGGGATGGCGCTCGGCGCCGCGCCGGGGCCTGTTCGGGAGGCGGACCAGCGAGATCGACCTCGACGCCTCGGCGGTGCTGTTCGCCGACAAGAAGCCCATAGATGTCGTCTTCTTCCAGCACCTCGTCAGCGACGACGGCGCGGTCCGGCACACCGGCGACAACCTGGTCGGCGGCGCGGGCCAGGGCGGCGACGACGAGGCGATCCTGGTCGACCTGGCGCGGGTGCCGGTGCACATCGACCAGATCGTGTTCACCGTCAACTCCTTCACCGGCCAGACCTTCGCCGAGGTGCAGGACGCCTTCTGCCGCCTGGTGGACGAGGCCACGGGCCAGGAGCTGGCCCGCTACACCCTCACGGGCGGCGGCAACTACACCGCGCAGGTCATGTCCAAGGTGCACCGCGTGGGCAACGGCTGGCAGATGACCGCCATCGGCGAGCCCTCCGTCGGCCGGACGTTCCAGGACCTCGTGCCGGCGATCCTGCCGCACCTGTAACCACCACCACCGCGGCAGCGCGTACCGGGCCGCGCCGCCGCCGCTCCGGGCCCGCGCCCGGGGCCGGCCCGGGACGCCACGATCACCAGGGGGAACAACGATGACGGCCGAGCTGGTCCGGGGGCAGAACCATCCACTGGACCGGGCACGGGTGGAGATCCGGGTGACGGCGGGCTCTCCCGTCGTGGCCGGGGTCACCCTCGGCGACGAGCAGGGCCGGCTCGCCGGTGCCGAGGCGGTGGCCCACCCGGGCGCGCCCCGGCGCCCCGGCATCGAGGTTCCCCGCCAGGCGGCCGCCGACCACCGCATCGCGGTCGATCTCGACGCACTGCCCGGCGACGTCCACCGGGTCAGCGTGCTGCTGGCGCTGCCCCGCGGGATCGGCGCGCTGAGCACCTTCGGGTCGGCCGCCGCGCCCTCCGTCACGGTCACCGGCCTCGACGGCACGGGCATCGCCCGCTACACCGTCACCGGCCTGGGCGCCGAGTCCGCCGTCGTCGCCGTCGAGCTCTACCGCAGGCAGGGCGCGTGGAAGGTGCGCGCCGTGGGCCAGGGCTACGCCGACGGCCTCCCGGCGATGCTGCACGATCAGGGCCTGCCGCAGGCGGCGGAGCTGGCCGCGCAGATCGAGGAAGCGATCAGCCATGGCCAGGCCCGCGCCGTCCAGGCGCCCGCCGTGGCGGCGGGCCGGTCCGAACGGGCCGGGGCCGGCCCGGCCGCCGCGGACCGGCCGTCCCCCGCGCACCCTCCGGCATCTGACGGTGCGCCATCCGCGCCGGGAGCCGCACCAGGCACCGGAGCGAAGGCCGCAGCCGCGGCCCGGCCCGCAGACGTAGCGCCCGCCCCCGTGGGCGGCGGCCCCATCGACTACCGGCACCCGCAGCGCCGCAGCACCCCTCCGCCGGCCGGCCAGGCGCCGACCGCCCCCGCTCCGGCCCCCGCGGCCCCGGCGGGCGCCTCCGCACCGGCCGGGAGCTCCGCACCGCCCGACGGGCCTTCGCTGCCCGTGGCGGGCGACGCCGCCGGCTGGAGCATGGAGGAGCGGCTCTACAACCAGGTCTGGGGCATGTTCGAGGACCTGGCCCGCTCGGTCGCGGCCTACCGCAGTGCCTCCGGCTTCGCGGAGTCCCGCCTGGAGCAGGAGCTCGACCAGGCCCTGTCCGACCCGCGCAACCGCCTCGGTACGGCCGCCGATGCCGCCCGCGCCACCGCCCGTGACAAGCACGCCGCCCTCGTCGCCCAGGCCCGCGCCGCCCTCGACCGCGACCTCGCCCAGCTCGCGGCCGAGTCGGCCGTCGTGGAGCCCGCGCTGCCGCCCGCCTTCGCCCGCTGGGACCACCCCGTCTGGCAGGGCCACCACATCCCGCTGGAGCGCCCGATGGCGCTGCGCCTGGGCGATCTGCACCTCCCGGAGGTCCTGCACCTGCGCATTCCCATGCTCGTACGCCTCCCCCTGGAGCGCGGGCTGTGGATCGACAGCGGGCCCGATGCCTACGCCGGGAGCGCCGGCCCCGATCCCGACCGCGACATCGCCCGGCGTGAGCTGGGCAGCGCGCTCACGGACGGGCCGCCCGACGAGGCCGGGCTGCGCCGCCTGGCGATGGAGACGGCCGTCGCGATCGCCGCCCGGATGCTCGCCATCCACCCCGCGGGTGATTTCGCGGTCCAGGTCATCGACCCGGGCGGCACCGCGGCGTCGGCGCTCGCGCCGCTGGTGGAGAGCGGTGCGCTGCCCGCCGCCCCGGTGCCCGGCGCCAAGGGCGTGGCGACGGTGCTGGAGGCGCTGACGCGCCGGGTGGACCTCGTCCAGATGGCCGTGCGCCATCGCGCCGGGGACGCACTCCCGCCGGATCTCGACACTGCCGAGCAGCTGCTGATCGTGCATGACTTCCCGCACGGCTTCGACGACCGGGCCCTCACCCAGCTCCGCTACCTGGCCGACGAGGGGCCGGCGGTCGGGGTGCATCTGCTGATGGTCGCCGACCGTGCCCAGTCCCGGGAGTACGGCCCGGTCCTGGACCCGCTGTGGCGCTCCCTGCTGCGGATCACGCCAGTGGCCGACGCCCACCTCGCCGACCCCTGGGTCGGCCATGCCTGGACGTACGAGCCCTTGCTCGCCCCGAAGGGCAGTCAGGTGGTGCGCCAGGTGCTGGGCCGGGTCGCGGCCGCCCGTCGGGCATCCTGACCAGGCACTTTACCTTTTCCTTTACTATTCATTGGTCTTCCTTTACGCTTCTTTGTGCGGAGGGGAGTATTCCCCCTACGACGTACCCGTCATCACGGATTTGCGAGTGTGACGAGATCCCGGGGCGTCGGTCCCGTTCCTCCATTGGGCGGAACGGGGCGGAAGAGACCTCCGGCAGCGACGACGCTGTAAGTGCCGTACGACTCTGCCGGAGGAGCAGTGGACGTTTCCCTGATGCTGTGGGTCCTGACCATCCTTGGTCTGTGCGCCCTGATCGCCGCCGATTTCTTCATCGGCGGACGCAAACCACACGAGGTCTCCCTCAAGGAGGCCGGAATCTGGACCGGAGTCTGGATCGCGCTCGCCGCGCTCTTCGGCCTCGGACTGCTGCTGTTCGCCGGCACCGCGCCGGCCGGTGAATTCTTCGCGGGATTCATCACCGAGAAGTCCCTGAGCGTCGACAACCTCTTCGTCTTCGTACTGATCATGGCGAAGTTCGCGGTCCCGACGATCTACCAGCAGCGGGTGCTGATGGTGGGTGTGCTGATCGCGCTGGTGCTGCGGGCCGGCTTCATCGCCGCGGGCGCCGCGATCATCGCCAACTTCTCCTGGGTGTTCTACCTCTTCGGCGCGTTCCTCATCTGGACCGCGTGGAAGCTCATCCAGGACGCCCGCGCCGGGGCGGAGGACGAGGAGTACGAGGAGAACCGCTTCCTGAAGGTGGTCGAGAAGCGCTTCCCGTCGACCGACAAGTACCACGGGACCAAGCTGTTCATCGTCGAGAACGGCAAGCGGCTGATGACGCCGATGCTGGTCGTCATGCTGGCGATCGGCACCACCGACGTCCTCTTCGCGCTGGACTCCATCCCGGCGATCTTCGGCCTCACCCAGGACCCGTACATCGTCTTCACCGCCAATGCCTTCGCCCTGATGGGCCTGCGGCAGCTGTACTTCCTGATCGGCGGACTGCTCAAGAAGCTGGTCCACCTCTCGTACGGCCTGTCGGTCATCCTGGGCTTCATCGGCGTGAAGCTGGTACTGCACGCCCTGCACGAGTCGGGGGTGGCCGTTCCGGAGATCGACATTCCGGTCTCGCTGGGCGTCATCTGCGCGGTGCTGGTCGTCACCACGATCACCAGCCTGCGCGCCTCGAAGAAGCAGGCCGCGGCGGAGGCGGCGGCCAAGGAGCGCATCGACGTCTGAGGCCGGCCTGCACGGACCGTGGTACAACACCGACGGCGCCCGGTTCCCCCTCCTTGCCGGAGCGGGAACCGGGCGCCGTCGCGTGATCCGCGGCCTGTGGCGCCGCTCTCCTGTCCTACCAGCCGCGCTCGTGCCACTGCGCGAGGTGCGGCCGCTCCGCGCCGAGGGTGGTGTCGCTGCCGTGGCCCGGGTAGACCCAGGTCTCGTCGGGCAGTTCGCCGAAGAGCTTGCGCTCCACATCGTCGATCAGGCGGGTGAAGTTCTCGGCGCTGCCGAAGGTGTTGCCGACGCCGCCGGGGAACAGGCAGTCCCCGGTGAAGAGATGAGGGGCGCCGTGCGGGTCGTCGTAGACCAGCGCGATGCTGCCCGGCGTGTGTCCGGCCAGATGGCGCGCGGTCAGCTCGACACGGCCGACCCTGAGGGTGTCGCCGTCCTCGACCAGCACGTCCGTGGGGACGGGGATGCCCTCGGCGTCATGGCGCCCCGCATAGGTCCGCGCGCCCGTCGCCTCGACGACCTCGCGCAGCGCGCCCCAGTGGTCACCGTGCCGGTGCGTGGTGACCACGGAGGCGATGCCGCTGTCGCCGATCAGCGCGAGAAGGGTGTGCGGTTCGGCGGCCGCATCGATCAGCAGTTGCTCATCGGTCGCCCGGCACCGCAGCACATAGGCGTTGTTGTCCATCGGACCGACCGCGACCTTCGAGATCATCAGGTCGGTCAGCTCGTGCACGTCGGCCGGTCCGCCGACCTTCACTGCTCCGCTGTAGCCCATGGGACCACTCTAGAGCGGCGGCACCTCTAGAGCGGCGGCACCTCGGGCAGGACGGAGCCGTGGCTGTCGAGTTTGCGGCCGTCGCCGCGTCCGGTGAGCCAGCCCACCAGCGCGGTCGCGGAGCCCGTCACCACCACGGGTGCGGCCTCGGCGCCCGATCCGGGGCCGAGGCGGCCGGTGTGCCAGCGGCGGCCGTCGTCGGCCCGCAGTTCCAGCGCGGGCAGATCCGGGTGCCCGGCGAACTTGATCGTGGCCAGGAAGGCCAGTTCGCGGTCGACGAAGGCGGGCGACAGCTGGTCGACGGTGTGGCCCACGCCGAGGTCGACATGGTGCAGTTCGAGTTCGGCCAGCCGGCGCAGGGGCAGCCGGTCCGCCCGTTCGACGACGTCGTTGCGCATCTCGACCTCGTACGCCCGGCGGGCCTCGGGCAGCGCGTCCATCGCCGCGTCGAACCGCGCGGCGGTCTCCTTGAGATCCTCCAGGTGCGCCGCCAGCGGCCGGTCGGCGCCCTGCTCGATATCGGCCTGACGGGCCTCGGGGCCGGCGTACATCGGCGTCCGCACCTCCGTTCGCGCCCAGGTGAGGAGGTTGCCCAGCGCGTCGGCGTTGCGTGCCAGATGGGCGAGGACATGGCCGCGGGTCCAGCCGGGGAGCAGCGACGGCTCGCCGATCGCCGCGTCGTCGAGCTTGCTCACCGCGACAAGGAGCCGGTCGGTGGCCTCGCGGACGGCTGCCACATCGCGCGGGAAGTCGGGCGGGGTGAGGGTCATGGTCCGACGCTAGCGCCGCCGGGGCGGGTTCGGGAGTGGGCCGGAGCCGATCGGGGCGTACGCGGGCGGAGCGGGCGGCGCGTGGCAGCCGGAAGGGCCGCCGGTCCGCGCCGCCCGCGGTGGTCAGGCCGCCGCCGCGTCGGGCGTTCCGAACCAGCGCCGGAGCGCGGCGTCCAGCTCGTCCGGCGCGTCCGGGCCGCCGGGGGAGTCCGCAGCCCAGGCGGTGGCACCGTCCGGCCGCACCAGGAGGCCGGCCAGACCGGGCCGCTCCGGGCAGCCAGCCGTGAGCACCCGCAGCCGGTCGCCGTATCCCGCGGCGCGCTTGCGCACCTCGCCGTCATCGGCGAGATCGAGCAACAGCCCCTGCCCGCTGTGGAGATGCCCGGCGAGCCGGGTGCCGTCGGAGAGCACCAGGTCGGGTGCGCTGCGACCGGTCAGCGGATGGCTGCCGGGCAGGTCGTAGCGCTGCCCGGCACCGGAGATCTTCTTGGCGAAGAAGGTGGTGGCGTCGACCGTCCCGGTCAGCTCGGCGAGCACCCCGCGCAGCGCCCGGGTATGCGACTCCGGCCGCATCAGCGCCACTTGGGCCCGGGTCCACTCCAGTACCCATGCGCCCAGGGGGTGCCGCTCGGCGGTGTACGTGTCGAGCAGCCCCTCGGGAGCCCAGCCGCGCACCGTGGCGGCCAGCTTCCAGCCGAGGTTCATCGCGTCGCCGATGCCGAGGTTCAGCCCCTGGCCGCCGAACGGCGAGTGGACGTGCGCCGCGTCACCGGCGAGCAGCACCCGCCCCGCACGGTAGTCGGGCACCTGGCGCGCATTGTCCGTGAACCGGGTCGCCGAGAGCACCTTGTGGATCCTGACGTCCGCCACCCCGGAAACCTTCCGCAGTGAAGTCTCCAACTCCTCGGCGGTGACGGGGGCTTCACGGTCCGCGGGCGGCCCGTCGAACTCCACGGTGAGGATCCGGCCGGGCAGGGGGCCGTGGGCATAGGTCCCGGTGCTGGTCCAGTGCCAGCCGGCGCCCAGGGCGTCGGCGCCGGTCATCTCCACGAGGGCCTGACGGCCGGTGATCTCGGGAGCCGTACCGGGGAAGGGGAAACCGGCGAGCCGGCGGACCGTGCTGCGGCCGCCGTCGCAGCCGACCAGCCGGCCGGTGCGCAGCGACCCCTCCGAGGTGTGGACCTGCACCCCGTCCTCGCCGGCGTCGAAGCCGGTCAGGGTCACTCCGCGGCGCAGGTCGACGCCCAGCTCGGCGGCGCGGGCGCCGAGCAGCCGTTCCAGGGCCTCCTGCGGTACGAGCCCGACCTCGGCGGCGGGCCCGGGGCCGTCGAAGTCCGGGTCGGACGCGTCCAGCAGATCGCCGCGCAGCATGATGCCGGCGAAGTGCCCGGCGAACTTCGGAGGCTGTTTCACCCCGGTGGCGCCGGCGGCCCGGCGCTGCCGCAGGAACGAACCGAACCTCTCGAAGGCCTCGCGCTGTGCCTCCGCCAGGCCGGGCAGCATCCCGCGCCGGTAGAAGGCCTCCGCGGTGGGGGAGTTGATCGCCCCTGCCTTGATCGTCGTATCCACGTCGGTCAGCCGCTCCAGGACGATGACCGACACCTTCGCCAGGGCGAGTTCGCAGGCGAGCATCAGCCCCACCGGGCCGCCCCCTGCCACTACTACGTCTGCGTCATGATTCATGAGCGTAAGTGTAGTGACTATAAATTTGTTGCGGCTAAAAATTACCCTAGGATTCCGGCCATGACGGATCAGGAGCGGCGCGGTGGTGAACCGGCGACGGACGGCGGGCGGACCGGCGGCCGGCAGGCGGAGACCGGTTTCGCCGAGGAGGACGGACGGCTGACGCTGCGCGAGCGCAAGAAGCTGCGCACCCGGCAGCGGATCTCCGGCGAGGCCACGCTGCTGTTCATCCGGCGGGGCTTCGACCACGTCACGGTCGCCGAGGTGGCCCGCGCCGCCGAGGTGTCCACGATGACGGTGTTCAACTACTTCCCGCGCAAGGAGGACCTCTTCCTCGACCGGATCCCCGAGGGCCGGGAGCTGCTCACCCGCGCCGTCCGCGAGCGCGGCGCGGACGAGTCGCCGCTCGCCGCATTGCGCCGGCTCACCCTCGGCCTGCTGGCGGAGCGGCATCCGCTGGCCGGCGTGGGGGAGGGGTTCGAGCACTTCTGGCGCACGGTGCTGGACTCGCCGGCGCTGCGGGCGCGGGGCCGCGAGGCGGTCGAGGAGATGGAGGACGCCCTCGCCGTGCTGCTGGCCGAGGCCGTGGGCGACGAGGCCGGCCGCCTCGGCCCTGTGGGCGGCGAGGCCGGCGTCTCCGGCCGTGACGTCCGGCTGGCCGCGGCGCTGATCATCGCGGGGATCCGGGCGGCGTTTGCCGGAGCGGCGGCCCGGCAGCTCGGGGGTGACCCGGTGGACGAGGTGGCCGTTGAGCAGGCGGAGGTGCTGCGGCGCACGTTCGATGCGCTGGAGCGGGCGCTGCCCGGCTTCGCCTGACGGGAGAGTTCCCGCAGCGTACGGGCGTGTGGCGGGCGCGGGAAGATTGTGGGGCCGCCACACGTTCGGGTGAAGAGGGCTTGCGAGCCCGGTAAATCGAATGCGCGTGCTATAGGCTCGTGTGTGGCATCCCAAAGACAGTGCCGCGGAGGTCCCCATACCCTGGGGCGGGGGCTCCGCTCCGCCCCGCCGCCTCTGCTCACCCACCGCGCGGCGGATGTGGAGCCGCGGCCCCCACCCCCTTCCAAGAAAGGTGCCGACCGGCGTGGCCGACCGTCTCATCGTCCGTGGCGCTCGCGAGCACAACCTCAAGAACGTCTCGCTCGACCTCCCCCGCGACTCCCTCATCGTCTTCACGGGGCTCTCCGGGTCGGGCAAGTCCTCGCTCGCCTTCGACACGATCTTCGCCGAGGGGCAGCGGCGTTATGTCGAGTCGCTCTCCTCCTATGCCCGGCAGTTCCTCGGGCAGATGGACAAGCCCGATGTGGACTTCATCGAGGGCCTGTCCCCCGCGGTATCGATCGACCAGAAGTCGACGTCGCGCAACCCGCGCTCGACGGTCGGCACGATCACCGAGGTCTACGACTACCTCCGCCTGCTCTTCGCCCGTATCGGCAAGCCGCACTGTCCCGAGTGCGGGCGTCCGATCGCCCGGCAGTCGCCGCAGGCCATCGTCGACAAGGTGCTCGAACTCCCCGAGGGCAGCCGCTTCCAGGTGCTCTCCCCGCTGGTGCGCGAGCGCAAGGGCGAGTTCGTCGATCTCTTCTCCGACCTCCAGACCAAGGGCTACAGCCGGGCGCGGGTCGACGGGGAGACGATCCAGCTCTCCGAGCCGCCGAAGCTGAAGAAGCAGGAGAAGCACACCATCGAGGTGGTCGTCGACCGCCTCACGGTCAAGGAGTCCGCCAAGCGCCGGCTGACCGACTCCGTCGAGACCGCCCTCGGGCTCTCCGGTGGCATGGTCATCCTCGACTTCGTCGACCTGGACGCGGACGACCCGCAGCGCGAGCGGATGTATTCGGAGCATCTGTACTGCGCCTACGACGATCTCTCCTTCGAGGAGCTGGAGCCGCGCTCCTTCTCCTTCAACTCGCCCTTCGGCGCCTGCCCGGACTGCACCGGCATCGGCACGCGCATGGAGGTCGACCCCGAGCTGATCATCCCCGACGAGGACCGTTCCCTGGACGAGGGAGCGATCCACCCGTGGTCGCACGGCCACACCAAGGAGTACTTCGGCCGCCTGGTCGGCGCGCTGGCGGACGCCCTCGGATTCCGTACGGACATCCCCTGGGCAGGGCTGCCGGCCCGCGCCAAGAAGGCCCTGCTCAACGGCCACAAGACCCAGATCGAGGTGCGCTACCGCAACCGGTACGGCCGCCAGCGGGCCTACACCACCCCCTTCGAGGGCGCGGTGCCGTTCGTCAAGCGGCGGCACTCCGAGGCGGAGAGCGACAGCAGCCGGGAGCGCTTCGAGGGCTATATGCGCGAGGTGCCCTGCCCGACCTGCGAGGGCACCCGGCTCAAGCCGATCGTCCTCGCCGTCACGGTCCAGCAGAAGTCGATCGCCGAGGTCGCGGCCATGTCGATCAGCGACTGTGCCGACTTCCTGCGGGAGATGACGCTCGACGCGCGCGAGAAGAAGATCGCCGAGCGGGTCCTCAAGGAGGTCAACGAGCGGCTGAAGTTCCTGGTCGACGTCGGCCTGGACTACCTCTCGCTGAACCGCGCGGCCGGCACCCTCTCCGGCGGTGAGGCCCAGCGCATCCGCCTCGCCACCCAGATCGGCTCCGGCCTGGTGGGCGTGCTCTACGTCCTCGACGAGCCGTCCATCGGTCTGCACCAGCGCGACAACCACCGGCTCATCGAGACCCTGGTGCGGCTGCGCGACATGGGCAACACCCTGATCGTCGTGGAGCACGACGAGGACACCATCAAGGTCGCGGACTGGGTCGTGGACATCGGCCCGGGCGCGGGTGAGCACGGCGGCAAGGTCGTGCACAGCGGCCCGATGAAGCAGCTGCTGACCAACAAGGAGTCGATCACCGGTCAGTATCTGGCCGGCAAGAAGGCCATCGCGACGCCGGACATCCGGCGGCCCGCCGACCCGTCGCGGCAGCTGACGGTCCATGGCGCGAAGGAGAACAACCTCCGCGACATCGACGTCTCCTTCCCGCTCGGGGTGTTCACCGCCGTCACCGGCGTCTCCGGATCCGGCAAGTCGACGCTGGTCAACGACATCCTCTACACCCACCTGGCGCGCGAGCTGAACGGTGCCAAGTCGGTGCCGGGACGGCACACCCGGGTCGCCGGCGACGATCTGGTGGACAAGGTCGTGCATGTCGACCAGTCGCCGATCGGCCGCACCCCGCGCTCCAACCCGGCCACCTACACCGGCGTCTTCGATCATGTCCGCAGGCTCTTCGCGGAGACGATGGAGGCCAAGGTCCGCGGCTATCTGCCGGGACGCTTCTCCTTCAACGTCAAGGGCGGCCGCTGCGAGAACTGCTCCGGCGACGGCACGATCAAGATCGAGATGAACTTCCTGCCGGATGTGTATGTGCCGTGCGAGGTCTGCCACGGTGCGCGCTACAACCGGGAGACGCTGGAGGTCCACTACAAGGGCAAGTCCATCGCCGAGGTGCTGGACATGCCCATCGAGGAGGCGCTGAGCTTCTTCGAGGCGGTGCCGACCATCGCCCGGCATCTCAAGACGCTCAACGAGGTCGGTCTCGGCTATGTCCGGCTGGGGCAGTCCGCGCCGACGCTCTCGGGCGGTGAGGCGCAGCGCGTCAAGCTGGCCAGCGAGCTCCAGAAGCGCTCGACGGGCAGCACGGTCTACGTCCTCGACGAGCCGACCACCGGTCTGCACTTCGACGACATCAGCAAGCTGATCAACGTGCTGGCCGGCCTGGTCGACAAGGGCAACACCGTGATCGTCATCGAGCACAACCTCGATGTGATCAAGACGGCGGACTGGGTCGTCGACATGGGCCCCGAAGGCGGCAACGGCGGCGGCCTGGTCGTCGCCGAGGGCACGCCGGAGGATGTCGCGTCCCTCCCGGCCAGCCACACCGGCAAGTTCCTGCGGGAGATCCTCGGCGACCGCGTCAGCGATGCCGCGCCGGCGGGGACCTCCGCGAGGAAGCCGGCGGCCAAGAAGGCCGCTGCCAAGACGACGGCGGCGAAGAAGACGGCTGCCAAGAAGACCGCGGCCAAGAAGACGACGGCGCGGGCCCGCCAGGCCTCCTGACCCGGCGGACCGTTCCTGGACGGGCCGTCACTGCTCTCCGTACAACGGGGGCGGTGGCGGCCCGCCGTGCGTACGGGGCGTGAGCGCAGCCGTGGACACGGGCGGTCGCCGAAGCCCCCGGCCCCGGCCCCTGCCCGGCCCTGGTCCCTGCCCCGCCCCCGCTCTACGCCGCCAACTCCGTGGCGAACGGCGGTTCCGCGCCCGCGCGTGAGCAGGTGACGGCGGCCGCGCGGGCGGCGAAGCGCAGGATGTCGCGCCAGTCGTCATCGCCGAGGCCGGCGACGGCGGCGCAGGAGAGCGCGTCATGGGCGTCCAGGCGGTGCAGGAGCGCGGCATTGACCGTGTCGCCGGCGCCGATGGTGTCGACGACGGTGACCCGCTCACCGGGAACCGTCAGCTCCGCGCCGCCCCGCGTCAGCACCGTCAGACCGTCCCCGCCACGGGTGAGGACGATCGCCGAGGGCCCCGCGCCCAGCCACTCCTTCGCCGCCGCGGTGACCGCCTCCCAGCCGTCGCCCGGCGCGGCGCCGGACCCGGCCAGCCACAGGGCGTCCTCCTCCGACAGCTTCAGCAGGCCGAGGTCGGGGAGCCAGGAACGGAAGCGGGCCCGGTAGGCGTCCGGGTCCGGGATCAGGCCGGCCCGGATGTTGGGGTCGAGCGCGGTGAAGACACCGCGCCGGGCCTCGCGGCGCAGCAGGGACTCGTACGCACTCGCCCCCGGTTCCAGGACGAGCGAGCAGGTGCCCAGGGAGAGCGCGCGGGCCGCGGCGGGCAGCGCCGGCGGCAGGGTGAAGAGCCGGTCGGCGGTGCCGTCCACATAGAAGCCGTAGCCTGCCGACCCGTCCGGACTGATGTCCGCCACCGCGAGCGTGGTCGGTTCACCGCCGCGCTGCACCAGAGAGGTGTCCACACCATCGCCGCGCAGCCCCTGGAGCAGCGCTTCACCGAAGGCGTCGGTCGAGATCCGCGAGCAGAACGCGGCGGGCGAGCCCAGCCGCCCCAGGGCGACCGCGGTGTTGTACGGACCGCCGCCGCGCCGCGGCAGCAGCGCCGGCAGCCGGGAGTCCGGCGTGGGGATACCTCCGGTGCCCGGCACGGACGGGGGAGTGGCCTGCGGGCTGGGGACGAGGTCGATCAGTGCCTCGCCGGCGACGACGATCACGGGGTGGGGTTCCTTTCCTGGGCGGCCGGGGGCGTGGCCGGGGCGGGTTCGGCGCAGCCGCACGACGTACGGTGCACCAAGGTGCAGGGGAGGCGGACGGTGCGCGGAGGCCGGTCCGGCTCCGTCAGGCGTTCCAGCAGCAGCCGGACCGCCGCCGCCCCGATGTCCTTGCTGGGCTGGGCGATGGCGGTCAGCCGGGGTGTGAACAGATCGGCCCACGAGAAGTCGTCGAAGCAGACCAGCGCGATGTCGCGGGGCACCTCCAGGCCCAGTTCGCGCAGGGCCCGCAGCGCGCCGATGGTCATCGCGTTGTTGGCGGTGATCACCGCGGTGGGCGGCTGCGGCACGGCCAGCAGCCGGCGGGTGGCGTCCTGGGCGCCCTGTGCCTCGGAGTGGCCGCCGGCGAGGAGCTCGGGCGCGAAGGGCAGACCGCAGGCGCGCAGCCCCTCGCGGTAGCCCTGGACCCGCTCGGTGGTCGTGCTCAGCCCGGGCAGACCGGCCACCAGGCCGATCCGGGTGTGCCCCAAGTCGGCCAGATGTCCGACCAGTTGGCGCACCGGGCCGGTGTTCTCGGCGCACACCTGGTCATGGCCGTCGCCGACCAGCCGGTCCAGGAAGACGGTGGGCACCTCTCGGCGGGCCAGATACTCCACCATCGCGGAGGGTTCCGCGGACGGCGCCACGATCATGCCGTCCACGCGCCGTTCGTGCAGCAGCTGGACGACCTTGCGCTCGTGCTGCGGATCGTCGTGCGGATCGGTGAGCAGCAGGCTGTAGCCGGCCTCCAGGGCGCCCGCCTCGACGCCCTGGAGGATCTCGGTGAAGTACGGGTTGCTGATCGCCGAGACCGCCAGGCCGATCGAGCGGGTGCGGGAGGTGACCAGGGAGCGGGCCAGGGTGTTGTGGGTGTAGCCGAGCTCGTCGATCGCGCCGAGCACCGCGGCGCGGGTGTCGGGGCGGACCGGACGGGTCTCGTTCAGCACATGCGAGACCGTGGCGACGGAGACCCCCGCACGCCGCGCCACATCCGTCATCGTCGTCATCCGGCTCTTCCTCCCCGAGCGTGCGGCACCACGTCGGCGCCGCGGCCTCCCACGGCCTCGTCCCGCGAAGTCCACCACATTACGAGCACCCCACCCGAAACGTAAACGCTTGCGTAAGCGTTTACGTCCAAGCTACCTTCCCGACATCGCAATCCCGCACGACGTCGTGAGGAGGCGCCGATGCGCGCGCTCGTGGTCACCGCACCGGGCAAGGGGGGCAGCACCGCTGTCACCGAACTGCCCGACCCCGTCCCGGAGCCCGATGAGGTGGTCGTGCGCGTCACGTCCTGCGGGCTGTGCGGCACCGATATGCACCTGCTCGGCGGCGAGCTGCCCGCCGCGGCCTATCCGTTGGTCCCCGGGCACGAGCTGACCGGCGAGATCGTGGCGGTGGGCGCGGCGGTGACCGGCCGGGCGGTCGGGGAGCGGGTCGCCGTCGATCCCAACATGCCGTGCGGCGCCTGCCACTACTGCCGGATCGGCCGCGGCAATCTCTGCGAGGACTACACCGCGATCGGCGTCACCCGCGCCGGCGGCTTCGCCGAGCTGGTCGCCGTCCCCGCACGCTGCTGTTACGTCCTGCCCGACAGCCTCTCGGAGGCCGCGGCGGGACTCGTCGAGCCGCTGTCCTGTGCGGTGCACGGCCTGGGCCGGCTACCGCGCCGCTCCGGTGAGCACTATCTGATCTACGGCGCCGGCACCATGGGCCTGCTGATGGCCGCCCTCGTACGGACCGCGGGCGCCGCCTCGGTGTCCGTCGTCGACCTCAACGAGGACCGGCTGGCGTTCGCCGGGTCCTTCGGCGTCGACGCGGCCGTGACCAGCGCCGACCAGCTCGGCCGGACGCCCGGCTTCGAGGTCGTGGTCGATGCGACCGGCGCCGTGGCGGCCATCGAGGACGGGCTGGGCCGGGTGCGCCGCGGCGGGACGTTCCTCCAGTTCGGCGTCGCCGACCCGGCGCGCGCGGCGTCCTTCTCGCCGTACCGCGTCTACCACCACGAGATCGACATCATCGGCTCGATGGCGGTGCACCACAGCTTCCAGCCCGCCATCGACGTGCTGGCCGGCGGCCTCGGCGGAGTCCCCGTCGACTCGCTGGTCAGCGACGTCTATGGTCTGGACGACTTCGACGAGGCGGTCGCCCGGTTCCGGGCGGGCACCGGCCGCAAGATCCATATCGCCCCGCAGAAGGGCTGAGCGCCGTGCCCGCACGCATCAAGAACGCGCTGATCTGGGTCTTCGGGGCGCTGGGCGGCATCCTGTGGGGCTATGACACCGGGGTCATCTCCGGCGCCATGCTCTTCATCAAGAACGACATCGCCCTCACCCCGCTCCTGGAGGGCCTGGTCGTCTCGGGCCTCCTGGTGGGCGCCATGCTCGGCGCGGGGCTCTCGGGGCGGCTGAGCGACTCCTGGGGGCGCCGCCGGCTGATTCTCGCGGCGTCCGGGGTCTTCATCCTCGGCACGCTGGGTGCCTCCTTCGCCTTCGGCCCCGCCTCGCTGATCGCCTTCCGGTGCGTGATCGGCATCGGCGTCGGCATCGCCTCCGTCGTCGTCCCGCTCTACCTCACCGAACTCGCCCCCAAGCAGCTGCGCGGCGGCCTGACGTCCCTGATGCAGCTGCTGGTCACGGTCGGCATCTTCGTCGCGTACGTCACCGACTATCTGCTGGCCGACGCCGAGGCCTGGCGCTGGATGATCGGCCTCGGTGTGGTCCCGGCCGCCATCCTGGCGCTGGGCATCCTCACCCAGCCGGAGAGCCCGCGCTGGCTGGTGGGCAAGGGCCGCACCGACGAGGCCCGTACGGTGCTGACCCGGCTGCGCGGCGACGCCGGGGCGGCGGGGGAGGAGCTGGCGGAGATCGAGCGGGCCGAGCGCACCGAGCGGGAGCGGAGCGAGCCGCTGACCGTGCGGCGGCTGCTGTCACCGCGGCTGCGTCCGGTGTTCGTCGTGGGGATGCTGCTGGTCCTTTTCCAGAACTTCGTCGGCATCAACACGATCATCTACTACGCGCCGACCCTGCTCACCGACATCGGTTTCGGCTCGAACGGCGCGATCCTCGCGAACGTCGGGATCGGCCTGCTCAACATGCTGATGACGCTCCCGGCGATGCGGCTCATCGACCGCAAGGGGCGCAAGCCGCTGCTGCTGTTCGGCGCGCTGGGCATGTGCGCGGCGATGGTGCTGCTGGCCGTCACCAACCTCTCCGGGCTCGGCTACGGCGCGCTGCTGTCCGTGCTCACCCTCGGGGGGATCGCGCTCTACATCGCGTCCTTCGCGATCTCCTGGGGGCCGGTGCAGTGGGTGATGCTGCCCGAGCTGTTCCCGATGCGGATCAGGGCGGCCGCGGTCAGCCTGTGTGTGCTCTTCAACTGGCTGTTCAACATGATCGTCGCGCTGGTCTTCCCGTCGCTGCTGCACGCCTGGGGCGCCGGTATCAACTTCCTGTTCTTCGCCGGTACGACCCTGCTGGCGTTCCTCTTCGTGCAGCGGCTGCTGCCGGAGACCAAGGGCCGGAGCCTGGAGGAGATCGAGCAGGACCTGCTGCGGGGGCGTCCGGCCCGGCGGGAAGCGGAAGGATCTGTGCCGGTATCGTCGGGATCCGCCAGCCACTGACGCCGTCACCTCCGGAGCAGCCATGAGCCAGTCCCCCGCCCGCCGCACCGTGCTGCGGGGGGCCGCGCTCGCCGGCGCCGCCGGCTTCGGCCTGGCGGCCTGCTCACCGGGGGACTCGGGTGCGAACGCCTCGGCGGTGCCCTCCGAGCCGGTCGAACTCGGGGCCGCCGCCGAGGTGCCGGTCGGCGGCGCCAGGCTCTACCGCGAGGACCGGCTCGTGGTGTCGCAGCCCGCCAAGGGCACCTTCAAATGCTTCAGCGCCAAGTGCACCCACGCCGGCTGCGTCCTGGCCGAGGTCGAGAAGGTAGAGGGCAACTGCCCCTGCCACGGCAGCCGCTTCGACGTCACCACCGGCAAGGTCCTCCAGGGGCCGGCGACCGAGCCGCTGCCCGAGGTCCCGGTCAAGGCCGAGGGCGGCAAGCTGATCGCGGGCTGAGGCGCCGGGCCGGCAGGCGCTGCCGGGGCCTCACCCCCAGTCCCAGGCGATGCCCAGGATCCCGGGCCGTACGCCCTGCTCGACGAGGTGCACGGCGCGGTGCCGCCCGCTGAGGGTCAGCTCCTGCCGGCCGCTGCGCGGGGCGCCCGCCGAGGTCTGGGCGAAACGGCAGCAGCGCACCGGCAGCGCCGCCTCGTCGAAGCGCACCTGGAGGACGTACTGGCCGCCGGCGAAGCTGAAGCCGCGCAGATACTCCGTGCTCGGGCCGCCGCTGCCGTCCTCGAAGGCGTAGCCGAAGACATGGGTGTCGCCGGCCCGCAGCCGGGCGTCGAAGAGCAGCTCGGCGACCACCATCCC
This sequence comes from Streptomyces sp. MCA2, assembly GCF_023544705.1. Taxonomy (NCBI): domain Bacteria; kingdom Bacillati; phylum Actinomycetota; class Actinomycetes; order Kitasatosporales; family Streptomycetaceae; genus Streptomyces; species Streptomyces sp. MCA2. The sequence goes on along the minus strand of NZ_JAMJFM010000071.1, from coordinate 2,403 downwards.
GGCCTCGGCGTGCCCGCGCACCCGGCCCAGCCGGCAGTTCTCCGCGGCCCGCACCCGCACCCGGGACGGATCGCAGCCCGGGTCGCCCCGGTGGATGGCGACATAGCGGTCCACGCCGTCCCGGTGGGCGCGGACCACCTGGAGCGATTCGCGTCCGAGGAGCCGGCGCTCGGGCCCGATGCGGACCCGCTCGTGATGGCCCACGGTGTGCAGCCCGCCGTCCGCGGGGGCCTCCAGCTCGGCGAACAGCTGCCGCAGCGCGGTGGCGGGCGCCATCAGCGAGCGGTACGAGCGGGCGGCCGGCCGCTCGGCCTCGGGGGTGCGGCCCTCCGGCACCAGCAGCCGGTGCAGCGAGTACGCGGGCAGGTCGAGGACCTCTTCCAGGGCGCGCACCGCCCGCAGTGACTCGGGGCGCTGCGGCCGCCGGGCGCCCTGCTGCCAGTAACTCAGGCTGGTCACCCCGATGGTGATGCCACGCTGGGCGAGCTTGTGCTGGACGCGGGTGAGGGCGAGACCCCGTTCGGTGAGCGCGGAGCGCAGCGCGAGATGGAACGGACCGGTCCGCAGCAGTTGGGTCAAGTCCGGCGATGGGGGGGTGTTTTGTGCCATTGCTTCATTCCTCCGGCGCGCGCGTGAACGTTCACAACCGGATCGCACGCTGCACGCTCTGCCTGCCTGTTCACCGCAGTACGCCGGGCACCGGCCGTTCACATGGGGGCGTGTCCGTCCACACCCCCATGTCACCTCGCATTGAAGCGTGTTGACCTGCCTGCGACAACACTTGATGCTCCTCAGCAGCATCCGGATGCGCTCCTCTCCCCCTCACCCCCCTCAGTTCGGGAGGAACGCCATGACTCGTGCACCCCACGCACGCCGTTCCCGCCGCAGACGGCTGTCGGCCGCCGCGCTCACCGCCGCCGCACTCACCCTGCTCACCGGGACGACCGCCGCCTCGGCAGCGCCCCTCGCGCCCCCGGCGCACGCTGCCACCACCGCGGAGCAGGCCGCCGCCCCGCGCGCCGCCAACCGCCTCGGCGTCTCCATGCAGGCCCAGGAGCAGACCAACTGGTGCTGGGCGGGCTCCGGCAACACCATCGCGGCCTGGTACGGCAGGAACTACAGCCAGACCCAGTTCTGCAACGCCGCCTTCCAGCGCCAGCAGGGCACCGCCTGCCCCAACGACCAGGCCACCCTCGGCAATGTGCAGAACGCGTTCGCCTGGATGGGCCTCAACTCCGGTTCCTACGTGAGCGGTTGGCTCGGCTACGACACCGTGCGGAGCGAGATCGACGCCAACCGGCCCCTCGAGACCCGCATCCAGTGGTCCTCCGGCGGTGGCCACATGCATGTGATTTACGGATATGACACGGATCGCCATTGGGTTTACTGGGGTGATCCATGGGCGACCAACAATCGCTACAACTGGGGCGATTTCGACTACTACGTGAACGGCAGCTCCTTCGCCTGGACACACTCCCTGTACCGGATAGGAGCCTGAGGCCATGACGAAGCGCACCGCCGTCCGCACCGCCCTCCGCGCCGTCGCCACCGGCACGTTCGCCGCCGCTCTCCTCGGCCTCGCCCCGCACACCGCAACGGCCGCACCGGTGCCCACGCCCCTGACCCCGGGCCGGGCGAGCGTCACGGCCGCGCACGCCGCGGCCACCACCCCCGCGACCCTCGACACCGTGGCCCGCTTCTTCGCCGCCGACCGGAAGCGCAGCGGCGCACGCGCCGTGGCACCCGGCACCGCGCGGGCCGTGGTGCACATCGAGGGCGGCACGGTCCCCGTCCACGTCCTGTCACCGGACTTCGTCCGCGGCCGGGACGGGGTGCCCGTCGCCCGCCCGGAGTTCCTCGCCAGCAAGGCCGTCGCCGGTGACGGCCGCACCGCCTCGGTGTGGACCGCGCGGCGGGGCGACACCTGGAAGGTCGTCAACATCGCCGGCGGCGACGACGAGACCCGCTACACCGCGGCCGGGGCCGCACGGGCCAAGGGCGGCACGGTCTTCCACGAGCCGCAGACCGACGCCTGGTATGTGCAGCACGGCGACCGGATCGAGCCGCTGGACGCCGACGCCCGCAAGGCCGTCGGCGCGCACGGCACCACCGTCGCCGCCTACCAGAAGCGGGTGGCGCAGGCCTACGGGGACAAGCTCCCCGGCTCCGCGTACGACAAGCGGGGCGAGGCCGGCGGCTACGGGAAGGGGCCGGCCGAGGCCGGGGAACCCCCTGCCCGGCGCCCCGTCACGGCGGGTGCGCTCGCGGACGACAGCCTGCCGGTGACCGCCGCCACGACGCTCGCGGGCGCCGCCGCCCTGCTCGCCCTGGGGCTGTCCCTCTCGGCGGCGCTGCGCAGGCGGCACAGCGGCTGACCCGGTCCGCCTGCCCGTCGGACGCCGT